>JAEEVT010000006.1 GCA_016291005.1 Prevotella sp.
ATGCTCCGCCATAGGCGAAGACGGGGTGATGGGGTAGATAGCAGCTACCTCCGAGAACATATAGCTCACGTGAGCCGCAGCCTCGTTACCATCACAGGTGATAAACTTCTTTTCTTTAGCCATTTTTGGAAAATTATAAAATGATAAAATTTAAAAATTCAAAAACTATAGATACCTAAAAATGAGGATTTGTTTTAAAACGCTGCAAAGGTACTAATAATTCTGCGAAATGCAAAGCGGAGTTTGCAAAATATTGCTAAAACGTTTACGTTTTGTTGATATGAATTAAGAGGGAAACATGAGCGGGACAATCTGTTTACCTAAGGGCAAAGTCTTCGATGTGGCTGATTTCAGGCATATTGCAGCCCAAAACACCCACGATGGTGATGACATCAAAGCGCCAAGGGTTATTAAGATGTCGAAAGTGGATGTAATGGTTGATGGCTCGGCGCAAATTCTTCTGCTTCTGATAGTTGATGGCCTGTAGCGGGTCGCCATACTCACGGTTGCGACGGGTCTTTACCTCCACAAACACAATACAGTCACCTTGCTGGGCAATGATGTCGATGTCACGATGGTTCGAATGCCAGTCGCGCTCAAGGATGATGTAGCCTTTCTGAAGTAGATAATTCACAGCCATCTCCTCACCCCAGACACCCTCCAACAAGTGCTCAGGGGTATTACTCTTCAGCCGTTCCAACGCTTTGCCTATCTTGTCAGCTTCGTCAGCATTACAGTCATCTTTTCGGATATGGAGCATATCGGAAGCTGTCAAGAACATGGCAGTTGATGCGTATGGACTTTTGTCGGTAGCATAGATCTTCCTTGCCGCCTCGTAGGCTTCTTCCGTGCGACCTTGGCTGCGCAGTTCAAAGACATCCCTAACAGTCATATTTGCAGAAAGATATGCACCACTCCATCTTTTACCTCCTTCAAAGACCTCGTGCCTTAAGCAGGCTGGAGGCGTCTGGCTGAGCCATTCCTGTGAAGTCTGTGAACATCTGCATCAGGTCGCCTGTGTTGCCACGACTCAGGATTTTGTCACGCATGTCCTGTCCTGTTTCAGGATTTAGTGCGCCTCGCTTTGCGAATACGTCGGCAATGTTAACGGCCAGCACTTCTGTCCAAAGATAGCTATAGTAGCCGGCTGCATAGCCACCGCCAAAGACATGGTTGAAGTAACTGGTGTGATAGCGTGGGGGAATCTGTAGATTGAGCAGTCCCACCTGGCGTAGTGCCTCATTCTCAAAGTCTTTTGCCTGTTCGGGGGTGCAAATGTCTTTTGAGGGAAGCATGTGCCAAGCCAGGTCGACACAGGTGGCAGCAAGGTTCTCGCCGAGGGCGTAGGCACTTTGGAAGTTAATGCTTTTCAACATGCGTTCCTTCAGGTCTGGTGGCATGGGTTGCCCTGTATCACAATGGCGGGCATAGTGGTCGAAGATTTCAGGTATGGAGGCAAACGACTCGTTGAACTGTGAAGGCATCTCCACAAAGTCTCGCGCTACGGCGGTACCGCTCAGACTGTTGTACTGACAGTCGGAGAGGATGCCGTGAAGGGCATGGCCAAACTCATGGAACATCGTGGTTACCTCATCCCATGTCAGAAGTGACGGCTTGCCTTCTGGAGCTTTAGCACTATTGCATACATTATATATAATAGGTATTTGGTTCCATTGCCGGCTCTGCTTGGCAAATCCGTCCATCCAGGCTCCGCCGCGCTTAGTGGGTCTGCGGAAGTAGTCGCAATAGAAAAGAGCTTTGGTCTTGCCGTCTTTGTCGAAGACTTCGAAAACCTTCGTGTCGGGATGGTAGAGTGGAATGTCGGTACGCTCTTTGAATGTAAGACCATATACTCGATTGGCAGCATAGAACACTCCATTTACGAGTACACTGTCAACATTGAAATATGGCTTAACCTCGTCGTCGCTAACGTCTAACAGTTCCTTCTTCATCTTGGCCGAATAGTAGAACCGGTCGTAAGGCTGGAGTTGGAATGTATCGGCGCCGTCGGAAATGGTCTTACGTGCATAGTCTTCAATGGCTTTGGTCTCGGCATCGGCCTTCGTCGCATATTGACTGATAAGGCTCTTAAGGAATGCATAGACATTCTCAGGCGTCTTGGCCATAGTCTTCTCTAACGAATAGGCAGCATAGTTGGGATATCCCATGATTTCAGCCTGCTCAGCACGCAGCTTGGCTATTTCACAGACCAGTCCGAAGGTATTGTACTTGCCTGTACCGTCAGCTCTGTGGACAGATGCCTCGTAGACTTTACGGCGTAAATCGCGGTTGTCGAGGCTGGCCAGAATAGGCTGTTGCGTCGTATTTACAATCACGATGGCGTATGGCGCCTTGCCGCTACGACTCTCGGCATCCTTGGCACATTGGGCAATGTCGGCTTCGCTGAGTCCAGCAAGGTCTTCCTTCTTCTCTACCCATACTACGGCGTCATTGGTGGCATCGGGCAGCATGTCGCCCCATTTCTGTTGCAGGTCAGAGATTTTCAGGTTTATCTCTTTCATCCGGGCCATCTTCTCGTCGGGCAGTAGGGCTCCCTTGCGGACAAACTCCTTATAGATTTCCTCAAGCAATTTCTCATCTTCAGGACCTTTAAGCATCGACTGCTGACCGCTTGCCTTGCTCTCTTGTACTTTGTCGTACACCTGCCGGATGCGTTCAAAGAGCTGCTTGTTGAACATAATCTCGTTTTCAAGATCAGTAAGCATGGGCTGCACTTTCTTCTCAATTTCTCCTATTTCGGGAGTCTTGTCTGCCTCGACTATGGCAAAGAAGACACGACTTACACGTTCAAGCAGCCGTCCGCTGTCCTCGAAGGGTAGGATGGTGTTCTCGAAAGTGGCGGAGTCTGGATTCTCGACAATTTTCTTGATGTTCTCCCGATTCTGCTGGATAGCAGCTTCGAAAGCCGGTAGGTAATGTGACGTCTTAATCTTACTGAAATCTGGAGCTCCGAAAGGCTGCTGGCTCTCTGTTAACAACGGGTTTTCCTGCTGTGCTTTCTCACAGGCACAGAAAGGCATCAACATAGCTGATGTGATTGCGATGGTCATAATGGTCTTTTTCATATTGGACTCTTTATGTAAATCGGAAACAATGGGGAAATTAGTCAATTCTATTTTTGTACACCTGTAGGGAATCGAACCCTAATCTGAGGAACCGGAATCCTCTATTCTATCCATTGAACTACAGGTGCAGACGCTAAAGGCTGTCCATAAACGGATGCAAAGTTAGCAATTATTCTTTGAACTATGAACTATGAACTTTGAACTTTATGATTTGTTAACGGGCTTTGTATTGGCAGCTTAACAGGTAACGACTCAATGCAGATGGTTAGTAAAAATTAGGAAAAAGTGACATTTTGCAAAAATAATCATCCTTTTTGTTTGCAATTTATAATTTAATGTTTACCTTTGCACGCTGAAAATGTCAAAACGTCATTGATTAAACAAATAAAACAATAGTAATAATTGTAAATCATAAAACGTAAATTACCAAGATGAGTCAACTGATAAAACCTATTGGTTACAAGCCGTTGCTTGATACAAAGCAGACGGAGCAAGGAATTAAACTGATAAAAGAGTTTTTCCAGCAGAATATTTCTACTGAACTTCGTTTACGCCGTGTGACGGCACCGCTTTTTGTCCTGAAGGGTCTGGGTATCAACGACGATCTGAACGGCGTGGAGCGTGCGGTGACGTTTCCTATCAAGGATTTAGGCGACGCCCGTGCCGAGGTCGTTCACTCCCTGGCAAAATGGAAGCGCTTGTCGTTGGCAGAGTATAATATTGAACCAGGCTATGGCATCTATACCGATATGAATGCCATCCGAGCCGACGAAGAACTTGACAACCTGCACTCGTTGTATGTTGACCAATGGGACTGGGAGGCTGTTATTACGAAGGAGCAGCGTACAGTGGCATATCTGAAGAATGTGGTGGAGCGCATCTATGCTGCCATTCGTCGTACGGAATATCTGACTTGTGAGACTTATCCGCAGATTAAGCCTTTCTTGCCAGAGAAGATTACTTTTATCCATGCCGAGGAGCTCTTGAAAATGTATCCAGACAAGACACCTAAGGAACGCGAGGATGCTATTTGTGAGGCTTATGGTGCCGTATTTATAATAGGTATTGGCGGCAAGCTGGCAAATGGCGAGAAGCATGATGGACGTGCGCCGGACTATGACGACTGGACGACAATAGGCGAAAACGGTCAGGCTGGCCTGAATGGCGACATCCTGATCTGGTATCCTGTGCTCGGACGTTCGTTCGAACTGTCATCGATGGGTATCCGTGTTGACAAGGAAAGCTTGATACGTCAGCTGAAGCTGGAGGGCAAGGAAGACCGCGAAAGTCTCTATTTCCATCAGAAGCTGTTGCATGATGAACTGCCGCTGTCTATTGGTGGCGGTATTGGTCAGAGCCGCCTGTGCATGGTGCTGTTACACAAAGGACACATTGGCGAAATACAGGCTTCCATCTGGCCCGACGACATGCGGACAGAATGCAAGAAGTTAGGAATGACACTGATTTAGGCCAGTTGAAGGTCAAGGAGTTCCCTCAGTTTAGCGACTGAGGGATTTTCTTTCTCCATGAGTTCGAATTGCTCGCGGCGACTGAGCACTTTTTCTGCCTCGTGGTGCTCGGCCAGTCGCATAGTCATGGTTATGGCGTTGTTATGAAGATGCAGTTTTAGGGTGTTGACAATACTACCCCTAATTTGCTCCATCTGTTCAAGTGCAAGCTGGTTTTCCACGATAACCTCTATGGCAGGGAAATCAGCGATGCTGGGACTCATGTTCTTCATGCGCGTGGCTATGCCACTAAGTCTCTGTGGCATGCGGTTACACATTGACAACCATTCCAGTTCCAGTTCCTGTTGATTAAACTCATGTTGAACGTTGTCATCGCCAGCCCCTTTGGCAGCCTCCTCGCCAGTAACGGGATTTCGCTTGGCACCTGATATGTTCCGCAGGTTATTCCATGAGAAGCTGATGCTGTTTTTGAGTTTTGGTTTAGATGCCTGTGGGGCAGGAGTTGGCCCCGCCTGACTAACAGAACTGGTCTGATTGACAGTATTCGCCTGGTTAACAGAACTAGTCTGACTCTTCGCTTGGGTTGATGCCACAGGCTCAGCCGCAGCTACCTGTTGGGCTGCTTTCTTGGGCTGAGACTGTGTTATCAGTTGCTTAAACAGGGATTTCAATCTTCTGGGCTTACGCCCACTGCCAGGCGCTTCGTCCGGCTGGGTAATCTGTGCTATCTCGATGAGGGTCAACTCGACGAGCAGCCGTTTGTTCGATGACTGGCGGTAATTGATGTCACACTGATTCATTAGCCGTAGGGCATCATAAAGGAATGGAATCTGGCATTTTGAGGCCTGCTCTTGATAGCGTTGCCGTTGCTGGTCGCTTACCTCGAGCAGGGAGAGTGTCTGAGGGTCACGCGCCATCAGTACGTTGCGTACATGCTTGGCCAAGCCCTGGATGAGCAGTCCACCATCAAAACCTTTGCTGATAATCTGGTTTAACAGCACCATGATGTCCGCCACCTTATTTATAATAGAGAGGTCGATAATCTGGAAATAGTACTCAGAGTCCAGCACATTCAGGTCTTCTATCACCTTCTGATAGGTAATGTTGCCTTGGCAGAACGATGCTGCCTGGTCGAAGATGCTGAGAGCGTCGCGCATACCACCGTCGGCTTTCTCGGCAATGACGGCCAGCGCTTCCTCCTCATATTTGATGCCCTCGCTGTCTGCTACCGACTTCAGGTGTTCGATAGTACCTTTCACCGTCATGCGCTCGAAGTCATAAATCTGACAGCGGCTCAGAATGGTGGGCAGAATCTTGTGCTTCTCCGTGGTGGCCAAGATGAAGATGACGTGGGCAGGCGGCTCCTCCAGCGTCTTGAGGAAGGCATTGAAGGCTGCCGTCGACAGCATGTGTACCTCGTCGATGATAAATACCTTATATTTACCTACTTGCGGCGGAATGCGCGTCTGTTCCATTAGTGTCTTGATGTGCTCCACCGAGTTGTTGGAGGCTGCATCCAACTCGAAGATGTTGAACGACCGCTGTTCGTTGAACGCCTGACAACTCTCGCATTGTCCGCAGGCCTCGCCGTCGGCTGTTGGTGTCAGGCAGTTGATGGCCTTGGCAAAGATGCGGGCGCAAGTGGTCTTGCCGACACCGCGTGGTCCACAGAAAAGGTATGCGTGAGCCAGCTTGCCGCTCTTCACCGCATTCTTTAGCGTGGTGGTCAGCGCTTGCTGTCCCACCACCGTGTCGAACGAGGTGGGACGGTATTTTCGCGCCGAAACAATGTATTCTTCCATAGCTTAACTGGAGAGTAGCCTCTCCCTGATGTAGTTATTATATCTCCCAACCGATAGCCGATGCACCAAGGACGGCTGCACTGGCACCATCGAGACCGCTGACCAGGAACTGCGCCTTGCCCTTGAAGATTTTCATCACATGGGCGTCGTAAGCCTCGCGGATGGGTTTCATGATGAGTTCGCCAGCTTTGACCATACCACCGAAGAAGATGAATGCCTCCGGACTTGAGAATGCGGCGAAGTCTGCACAGGCCTCACCCAGCATCTTGCCGGTAAAGGCATAGATTTCCTGAGCCAGTTCATCGCCCTTGCCGGCAGCGATGGAGACATCGAGCGAGGTGATGTCCTCGGGGTTCATCTCGCGCAGGATGGAGGGACGCTGTGTCGTAGTCAGAAGTTCGCGAGCGGTGCGTGCCACACCAGTTGCCGAGCAGTAAGCCTCTAAGCATCCTGTACGTCCGCAGCCGCAGGGGCGACCTTCGGCGCCGCGTACCATTGTTACATGACCCAGCTCGCCTGCAAAGCCGTCGTGACCGTAGAGCAGCTGGCCGTTTACCACAATGCCCGAGCCGACACCCGTACCAAGGGTGATGACTATGAAGTTCTTCATGCCGCGTGCTACGCCATAGACCATCTCGCCCAGGGCTGCAGCGTTGGCATCGTTAGTCAGCGCCACGGGAATGCCGCCCAGTTGGTCACTAAACATTTTGGCCAAAGGTACGATGCCGTCGTGTGCCCAAGGCAGGTTGGGAGCAAACTCAATGGTGCCGTTGTAGTAGTTGCCGTTAGGCGCACCAATACCCATAGCCTTGATTTTCTCGATACCGCCTACTTGTTCGATGATTGGTTGTAGGGCCTCAACGCATGCTTTGACATAAGCATCGGCCGTAGCATAGCCGCCAGTCTTGATGGCAGTAGTTGCTTTGATGTCACCACGGGCATCGACGATGCCGAAAACAGAGTTCGTACCTCCTAAGTCCAAGCCGATAACATACGGCTTTATTCCTTGCTGTTCGTTCATAATTGTTTTTATGTTTTAAGTTAAAGTATATACGCTTTGGACTGCAAAGATACAAATAAATTAGGAATTAGGAATGCTGAATACGGAATAATTTCTTAGTGGAAGCAAATTTTTCACTTTTCACTCCTCACTTTTCACTTTTTTTCGTAACTTTGCCATCAAAGATGGCGAAATTATTCCGTCACGGAAGAAAAACAAACGAATTTGTTTTGTTCTTCTCTCGACTTTTCGTAACTTTGCACCCGATATGCCGTTTCCATTACATATAAATATTGTCGATCTGGTGTTTAAAGGCATGCTGATTGGCATGATAGCTTCTGCACCGATGGGGCCTGTCGGCATCCTTTGCGTACAGCGTACGTTGAACAAAGGACGCTGGTACGGACTTGTGACGGGCTTTGGTGCGGCAGCGAGTGACATTATCTATGCCGGCATCACGGGTTTCGGTATGGCTTTTGTCATGGACTTTATTAACAACGAGCAGAATAAGTTCTATCTACAGATTATTGGTAGTGTGTTGTTGCTGGCCTTCGGCGTCTATACGTGGCGTACTGATCCAACGAGGAATATGCACAAGTCCGGTCAGCAGAAAGGCTCGCTGTGGTATAACATGTGGACGGCTTTCCTCGTAACTTTCTCCAATCCCCTCATCATCTTTCTTTTCATGGCGTTGTTTGCACAGTTTGCCTTCGTCATTCCCGATCGCCCTTTCGAGATGCTCGTAGGTTTTGCCAGTATCGTAGGAGGCGCCCTGTTGTGGTGGTACGGCCTGTCGTGGCTGGTGGATAAGGTTCGAGGTATCTTTGATGCTGCAGGCATCCGCATCATCAACCAGATTATCGGAACCGTTGTGATTATTTTCTCCGTCATCTCGCTCTTTGGTACGGTGACGAACCTGTTCAGGTTTTTTTGAGGTCATAACGAGATAATGAAATAACGACAATAAAAATGTATATTGCACAAGAATTACGTAAGAAGAATATAGCTGAATATCTGCTGTACATGTGGCAGGTTGAGGATACGATACGCGCCTTCGGCTGTTCGATGGCTAGGATTCGCCGTGAATATATCGACCGTTTTGACTATACGGAAGAACAGAAAGAAGAGGAGGCCGACTGGTTTGGAAACCTGATACGCATGATGAATCAGGAAGACTGTCGTGACCAAGGACATTTGCAAATCAATAATGTAACACTACAGACCTTGGAAGAGTTACACGCCCAGCTGCTGTCGTCAACGAAGTTCCCTTTCTACAATACTGCGTATTATAAGGTGTTGCCCTTTATCGTGGAGTTACGCCATCGTGGAGCCGATAAGCAGGACAACGAGATAGAGACCTGCTTCAACTCTCTTTACGGTGTCATGCTGCTGCGCCTGCAGAAGAAGGAGATAACGCCTAACACCCTGCATGCCGTACAGGAAATTACTACCTTCATAGGCATGCTTTCGGACTATTACAAGAAGGATAAGGAAGAGGGCTTGGAGTTTGAATAATCGTTATAACGAACTGTCGAATCACGAAAATGAATATTCTGATTACTGGCTGTAATGGCCAATTAGGAAATGAAATGCAGTTGCTGGAGGCGGAGTATCCCCAGCATTGTTGGTATAATACAGACGTGGCTGAACTGGATATTACTGACCAGCAGGCCATAGAAACTTTTGTCGATGAACACCAGATTGACGGCATTGTCAACTGTGCCGCCTATACCGCCGTCGACAAAGCCGAAGACAACGAGGAACTTTGTCAGAAACTGAATGCCGAGGCACCTGCCTTTCTGGCCTATGCCATTGGGAAACGTAGCGGTTGGATGATACAGATTTCTACCGATTATGTGTTCGACGGCACTAACCATACACCCTATACGGAGGACGAGGATACCTGTCCCAACAGCGTCTATGGTAAGACCAAACTGGTGGGCGAACTGAACGTGCAGGCCCATTGCGAGCGGTCGATGATTATCCGTACGGCGTGGCTATACAGTACCTTTGGCAACAATTTCGTGAAGACCATGATACGCTTGGGTAAGGAGAAGCCTGAGTTAGGCGTCATCTTCGACCAGATAGGAACGCCGACATACGCCCGTGACTTGGCTCGCATCATTATGACGGCCATCGAAAAGGGCGTCCAGCCTGGGGTCTATCATTTTTCCAACGAAGGTGTTATCTCATGGTACGACTTCACAAAGGCTATTCACCGTCTGGCAGACATCACGACGTGTCATGTCCGTCCGCTCCATACGGCAGAATATCCTACGCCAGCTAATCGCCCTCACTATTCCGTCTTGGACAAGACAAAGATCAAGCAGACCTATGGCATCGAGATACCCTATTGGGAAGACTCGTTGGCCGAATGCATAGCTCAATTGTAAAATACCACAATTCAGTAATTAATTGTAAATTGTAAATCGTCAAAAAGTAAATGACAGTTGTGAATCAAGAGATAGAAAGAAGAAGAACCTTTGCGATTATCTCGCACCCGGATGCCGGTAAGACCACATTGACTGAGAAATTCCTGCTCTTTGGTGGACAGATTCAGGTGGCTGGCGCCGTGAAGAATAACAAGATTAAGAAGACCGCAACCAGCGACTGGATGGACATTGAGAAACAGCGTGGTATCTCGGTCAGTACTTCGGTGATGGAGTTCGACTATACACCCGACGGTTCCGATGTAGAATACAAAGTCAACATCCTTGACACTCCTGGCCACCAGGACTTTGCCGAGGATACCTACCGCACACTGACGGCCGTCGATTCGGCAATCATCGTAGTGGATGGTGCCAAGGGTGTGGAGACACAGACGCGTAAGCTTATGTCGGTCTGCCGCATGAGGAATACCCCAGTCATCATCTTTATCAACAAGATGGACCGTGAAGGCCGCGACCCCTTCGACCTCTTGGATGAACTGGAACAGGAACTGGAAATCAAGGTGCGTCCTTTAAGTTGGCCCATCAATCAGGGAGCGAAGTTCAAGGGCGTCTATAATATCTACGAACAGAAGCTGGATTTGTTTACCCCCGACAAGCAGCGCGTCACGGAGAAGGTCAGTGTGGAGCTCGATTCTGTCGAGCTCGACGAACGTATTGGCGACCAGGATGCTGCCAAGTTACGTGAGGATTTGGAACTGGTGGATGGAGTCTATCCTGAATTCTGTGTTGATGATTATCGTACCGCCGAAGTCGCTCCCGTGTTCTTTGGCTCGGCGTTGAACAACTTCGGTGTCCAGGAACTCCTGAATTGTTTTGTTGAGATAGCCCCGTCACCCAAGCCGACCAAGGCCGAGGAACGTATGGTTCAGCCTGAGGAACAGAAGTTTACAGGATTTATCTTCAAGATTACTGCCAACATCGACCCCAACCATCGCTCGTGTATCGCCTTCTGCAAGGTGTGTAGCGGTAAGTTTCAGCGCAACCAGCCCTATTTGCATGTCCGGCAGGGTAAGACGCTACGTTTCTCCAGTCCTACGCAATTCATGGCGCAGCGCAAGTCGACTATTGACGAGGCTTGGCCTGGCGACATTGTGGGTCTGCCTGACACCGGTGGTCTTTTTAAGATAGGCGACACGCTGACAGAGGGTGAACAGTTACACTTCCGTGGACTGCCCTCATTCTCTCCTGAATTGTTCAAGTATATTGAGAACGACGACCCCATGAAGTCGAAGCAGTTGCAGAAGGGTATTGATCAGTTGATGGACGAGGGTGTGGCACAGCTTTTCGTCAACCAGTTCAACAACCGCAAGATTATCGGTACCGTCGGTCAATTGCAATTCGAAGTCATCCAGTATCGCTTGGAGAATGAGTATAATGCCAAGTGCCGTTGGGAACCTGTTCACCTGTACAAAGCCTGTTGGATTGAGAGCGATGACGATAAGGAACTGGAGAATTTCAAGAAGCGCAAGTATCAGTATATGGCCAAGGACAAAGAAGGTAGGGACGTGTTCCTTGCCGATTCGGGCTACGTGCTCTCAATGGCACAGGAAGACTTTAAGCACATTAAGTTCCACTTTACGTCAGAATTTTAAACCGCAGATATTTAGTTCCTTACGAATTTAGTTGATTGATATAATGACAAGAGAGCAGGATATTAAGAATGCCGTTGAGGTATTGCGGAAGGGTGGGGTGATACTCTATCCGACGGACACGGTATGGGGCATCGGCTGTGATGCTACGAATGCCGATGCCGTAAAAAGGGTGTACGAGATTAAGCAACGAGATGACTCCAAAGCACTCATCTGTTTGGTGGATAGCGATGCTCGTATGCAGCGCTATTTCAGAAACGTTCCCGATGTAGCTTGGCAACTCATCGATAGTTTGAAAGAAACCACCGCGCCCGATGGGGTACCATTGGGTCAAACTCCCCGTCCCACGACGCTTATTCTCGATGGTGCCGTGAACCTGGCGCCCAACCTGATTGCTGAGGACGGCAGTGTGGGTATCCGTATTACTCAGGAACCTTTTAGTAAAGAGCTGTGCTACCGTTTCCAAAAAGCCCTCGTTTCTACTTCGGCCAACATTAGTGGTCAGCCTGCAGCCCAGAACTATTGCGACATCGACCCCAGTATCCTCCAGGCTGTTGACTACGTCTGCTGGACGCGCCGTCAGGAGCATAAGCCTCACCAGCCCAGTTGTATCATCCGCCTACGGCAGGACGGCGAGGTGAGCATCATCAGACAATAGAAATTGAACCTTGAAAGATTAAGTATTAAAGAGTAAGAATTCAATATTGAAGAATACTAATGTCATAGGTCCAGAGTGGCTGCAGCGGCTGCACGACTGGCGTGTTCAACACGTCAGTGATAAGATGTTTCTGCTCATCTTGGCATTCCTTGTGGGGCTACTGTCGGCTGTGGCGGCATTCGTCCTGCATGGGCTGATCAACCAGATTGTGGCCTTGCTGACGGGAAAGTTTGCCATCGACAGCTACAACTGGCTATACTTGGTCTATCCTGTCATCGGTATCTACCTGACATCACTTTTTGTTCGCTATGTCGTCAAGGACAACATTTCGCACGGCATTACGCGTATTCTCTACGCCATTTCTTCGAACCGCTCCAGGCTGAAAGCCCATAACACATGGTCGAGCGTCATAGCCTCGGCCATCACCATTGGCTTTGGTGGTAGCGTGGGAGCTGAGGCACCCATTGTGCTGACGGGCTCCGCCATCGGTTCGAATCTGGGGAAACTGTTTCGTTTGGACAACAAGACGCTCATGACGCTCGTGGGCTGTGGCGCTGCTGGAGCTATTGCCGGCATCTTCAAGGCGCCTATTGCCGGACTGGTCTTTACCCTGGAGGTGCTTATGATTGACCTAACGATGGCCTCGTTGCTACCTATCCTCGTTTCCTGTGTGACGGCGACTTGTTTTACATACGTCTTCAGCGGCAACGATGTGCTCTTTACGTTCCATCTGGACTCTGACTGGACGGTGCAACGTGTACCAGCCAGCATCCTGTTGGGCATCACCTGTGGACTGGTTAGCCTCTATTTCATCCGGACCATGAACGCCTGCGAGGACGTCTTCGCCCGTTTTAAGAATAAGCCTTACATCAAGCTTGTTATCGGCGGAATTATCCTTAGCACCCTCATTTTCCTCTTCCCGTCGCTCTATGGAGAGGGCTACCACAGCATTAACCTGTTGCTGAATGGCAAAACGGAGGCCGACTGGAACCAAATCCTGGAAGGCTCGCTTTTTTACGGACACTCCGAATACCTTATTATATATATAGGGCTGGTGCTCCTCACGAAGGTCTTTGCCACCTCGGCGACTAACGGTGGTGGAGGCTGTGGCGGTACCTTTGCACCGTCGCTTTTTATAGGCTGCTTCACGGGATTCCTCTTTTCACGCCTATGGAACATCCACCAGATAGGTGTTTACGTGCCAGAGAAGAACTTCGCCCTCTTAGGTATGGCAGGCGTCATGTCAGGCGTGATGCACGCTCCGCTGACGGGTATCTTCCTCATTGCTGAGATTACCAGCGGCTACAACCTGTTTATGCCGCTGATGATAGTCTCGGTAGCCTCCTATTTGACTATCATCATTTTCGAACCCCACAGCATCTACGGCATGCGACTGGCCAGACAGGGACGTCTGAAAACTCATCATACCGACCATGCCGTGCTGACGCTGATGAGTCTCGATTCGGTCATCGACCGTGACTATCAGGCTGTCGCTCCTGACATGGAGTTAGGACAGATGGTGCACAAAATTAGCCGGAGTCGTAACAGTGTACTGCCCGTAACTAATGCTGCAGGTAATCTTTTAGGTGAAATCAACATCATGAAAATCCGCCATGTTGTTTTCCGCACCGAACTTTACCACCACTTCATGGCCTCTCAACTCATGGTAGAGCCTGCCGCCATACTAAGCGACGATACGCCGATGAATGAAGTGATGAAGACTTTCGAGCGCACTCAGGCCGACTGGTTACCCGTGCTCGACAGCAACCGACACTTGAAAGGCTACATTTCCAGAAAGCGTATGTACGACATGTACCGCAAAATGGTTCACGACCTAAGCCAAGACTAAGTGCTGCGCTCGATGATTTCAAGGCACATGCGACTGTTATGGTAGGGGCACTTCCAGAAACCGGCATGGTCGTCGGTGGTGTTTAGCGTGCCGTCGGCGTGTCGGCTCCAGAACCACTCGCCGTGTTCCCAGTCTATGAGGTTTTCTTTGATGTATTGCCAGCAGTGTAAGGCTTTCTGCAGGGCGTCATCGTCACCGAAATACTGCCAGATGTTGAACCATCCCACAACATTCTCGGCTTGAACCCACCAGTGGAGGTCATCGTCGACGTGGCCCGTGTCAAGATTGGCTTCGTGAATCATCGAGCCGTCAGGACGTAGTCCCTTGGCGCTGGCTGCAGCCACTTCGCGAACAATGGGTTCTACCTTCCTAAGTACCTCCTTGTCGCCTATAACTAGTGCAGCCTCATGTAAGAGCCATGAGCACTCAATGTCATGGCCGTAGCTTTCCAAACGGTCTGTACCACGTGTCCAGTCCATGTCGAAGAATAAGTCCAAATGGTGGGTCTCTGGGTTCAGAATGCGGTTAGTAAAGATGTCTATCAGATTGCGGAGCGATGCTTCTACTCTGTTGACGGTTTCCTGAGGAACACTGATACACACGGGGAGCACCGAGCCAAGAACCGGCACATAGTTACACGTTTGCTGTGCCTGCAGTTCTTTGAGACATCTCAGCAGGTTTGTGTATGGCTCGATAATATGCAGGTGGGTGTTCTGCGATTTGGGATAGTTGGCGTCAAACTCGGAGAGGCGCATGTCAGCAATGGGCTGCCAGTCGCGCGTCATCGCCTCAATGTAGCCGTTGTACTCGTGGTCAAAGGCATGCTCCTCTATACAGTCATACAACTGCAGGGCATAGTCTAATGCCTCGCGGTTGCTAGTGGCACGGGCATACTCCGACAAACCGTATATGGCAAAGCCGATAGCATAGAATTGCTTTTTCGTGTCTAACGGATTCCCCTTGTAATCGACACTCCAATAGACACCGCCATATTCGTGGTCGATGAAGTGCTCAATAAAGTAGTCCTTAGCCCGGCTTGCTGCTTCAAGGTAAGTCTCGCACTCAGCGAATGCTGTATTAAGGTTCGTCTCGCGTTCAGCGGTTTTCCCGCTGAGCACCCTGTATGCCGCTGAGAATGACCATAGGATGCGGGCATTGAGAATGGCGCCCTTCTCAGCTTCAGGATGCAACACCCCGTTGCCGTCTAAGCGTCCGTAAAAACCACCATTCTCGTGGTCTACCATCTTCTTAAGCCAAAAGTTCAGGATGTTCTTTTCCAGAACATCCTGCATTTCTTGTTTTAGTGACTTTGTTGTCATCGTTGGGATTTCAATACTTCAATTCTTTATTCCTCGATGGCGCGAACGTTCTTCAGTTTCGCATTAATCTCGTTGATGCGCTCAGTGGTAAGTGGATAGAACCATACTATCAGCATAGACAGCAAAGCCACACAGGCGGGGATGAAACTCATGAGCCAGCGCAGACAACTGAGTGCGGCTTCGGGCTGGATGACATTGCCTTGTGACAACAGCTCGGGGTCGGTGATATAACCGAAGCCACTGAGCAGCCAGAGCACGGCAGCTCCACCGATAGCTCCGCCGAACTTTTGGGCCATCGATGAACTGGAGAAGATAAGTCCCGTAGACGCCGTCTTGAACTCCCACTCTGCATAGTCACTGACATCGGCATACATTGACCATACCAGCGGCGACATGATACCCGTCAGGATGCTAATAAGTATCTGGAATACGAGCATGATCCAATAGCCCGTCAGCGTGCATGGAATGAAAAAGAACAGGCAGCTGAGTACTACCAACGAGGCGTTGACCATGATGAAAGTGGTCTTCTTACCCAGTTTGTTGGAAATAGGTACGCACGAGGCTACACCCACCATGTTGCTGATTTCGCCGACACCCAGGAAGAGTCCTGCATAGAAGGCAAACATCAGTCCAAGGAATACCAGTTTGACATCACCGCCGATGATGTCCTGGAAGAAGTATGCCACGGTAGCACCGCGCACGGTATTGAACAGGTTAAAGCACAGGGCGGCACCGATGAGCAACCACCATGGCTTGTTTGAGAGCAATGCCTTAAAGTCGCTGCCCACCGAGACGGTAGACATGGTCTTCAGGTGCTCCTTAGTCATTATAAAGCAGAGGATGAACATGACAAAGCATGCCGAGGCAATCATCACCATGGCCCAGAACCAGCCTGTCGATGAGTTGTAACCGCCTAATGCATTGGCCAGAGGCTCCCAGAGAAACAGCGAGATAAACGAGCCGCCGTAGGCAAAGAACATGCGGAACGACGAGAACACTGTCTTTTCGTTTGAGTCGTCAGTCATCACACCCAGCATGGCTCCGTACGGCACGTTGATGCCTGTATAGACGGTCATCATGAGGATGTAGGTGACGTAGGCCCATACCAGCTTGCCGCCATACGTCAGGTCGGGCGTGGTAAACAGCAGAATACCGCAGATGCTAAAGAAAGGTGCCACCCACAGCAAGTAGGGACGATACTTGCCCCACTTGGTTTGTGTACGGTCGGAGATGACACCCATCATGGGATCGCTGACGGCATCCCAGATACGCGTTACAAGCACCAGCACACCGGCATCTACCAGTGATAGGCCGAAGATGTTACTGTAAAAGAACGGCAGGTAGTAGGAAAATATCTTCCAGAACATGCTCGACGACATGTCACCAAAGCCGTAGCCGATTTTCTCTTTCAAATTATTCATAAGCTTCTATTTTTAATGATTAACTTCTTGATGGTTTCTACGGAGGCTGCCGTATAGTAGCCGTCCTCAGGGGTGTTCAGACAATAGTCCACCAGACGGTCGATGGTCGACGTGGCCACATGCATGCGGGTGTCGGCAGACGCATAGTATACGAACACCTTGCCGTCGTCGTCGGCTATCCAGCCATTGGCGAAGGCTACGTTCATTACGTCGCCTAAATACTCGTCGCCCTCGGGCACGAGGAAGAAACCGCCAGGGCGGGCAATGACCCGCGTGGGGTCATCGAGTGCCGTCATATACATATACAGAACGTAGCGCAGTCCGTCAGCCGTACCACGCACACCATGAGCAAGATGCAGCCATCCCTTCGAGGTTTTAATAGGGTGTGGACCCTCGCCGTTCTTCACTTCGGTAATGGTATGGTAACGACGTTCGTAGATAATCTTTTCGTCCTTGATTTCGGCATGTGTGATATCGTCGACCAGTGCCCAGCCAATACCGCCGCCACTGCCAGTATCGATGAAACCGTCTTGTGGACGCGTGTAGAAGGCATACTTGCCATCGACAAACTCCGGGTGCAGCACTACGTTACGTTGCTGCGACTTCGACTTCAAGTCGGGTAGGCGATACCACGTCTTCAGATCCTTGGTTCGGGCAATGCCAGCTGTTGCAGTAGCAGCACTGAGATCGCCAGGCTGTGTGTCATCATGGCGCTCGGCACAGAACACGCCATAAATCCAGCCGTCCTCATGCTGCGTGATACGCATGTCGTAGATATTGGTTGCCGGATTTGTTCCGCCTTCATGGGTGTCGGAGGGGGCTTCGGGCATAGTGACGGGTTCGTCCCAGAAACGGAAGTTGTCCACACCGTTGGGCGACTCGGCCACAGCGAAGAACGACTTACGGTCGGCACCCTCTACACGTACCACCAACAGGTATTTCCCTTGCCATTTCAGAGCGCCCGAATTCAATGTGGCGTTCATTATAACCCTCTGCATCAGAAAGGGATTGTCTTTTTCGCAGAAGTCATACTTCCATTCCAGTGGCGTATGTTCTGCGGTCAATATGGGGAATTTCCATTTCTCATAGATTCCATTGCCCCACTCCAAGGGCTCGTTTTTTCGCGTCAGCAATTGCTCATGATGAGCACGCAACGCTTTTACTCTTTCTTCAAAACTGATCATATGTTTTTTTACTTAATTCCCAATTCTTAATCGGCCAAGCCGAGGACTCTGTATTATTTACTCTTTATTCTTTATCCTTAATGTCTTTTAGGAACAGGACGTTCTTGGCCTCGTATAGCTTCTTAAAGTCATCAGCACAAGGTAGTTCCGGCGATGGTCCGAAGTATTCTTCCTTATAGTTACGCCACAGCATGAAATAACTGATGGGATATTTGTCCATCTGAGGCTTCAACACGCGTGTCCACCATGTAGAGTCGGTCATGTTTTTAAGACCGCATTCCGTCATGGCCAACAATTTGCCGTTTTTCTTGGCAAAGTCGCTGAGGAAAGTCAGGTCGGCGTTCAACTGTTTGACGAAGTCCTCTTCGGTACCCCATTGGTAGGCATCCTCGCCGATGAGCGTCACACGTTCATTGCCAGGATAGCGGGCCAGGAAACGCTCTTCCGTCCACTGCCCGTCCAAGTTGGGGGAATAGCTCCACAGCAGATTACTCAGTCCGCGGCTGTTCAGTCCGTCCTGTAAAAGGCACCACAATGCATGGAACTCGCTGTCGGAACACCACTTCTGTCCCCACCAGAACCACGAACCGTTGTTCTCGTGCCATGGACGGAAGATGACAGGCACGGGCTTGCCGTCCTTGTCTTTTAGCGTCAGCAGGAAGTCGCCCACCTTCTGAATCCACTTCTGAAACACTTCGAAATGCGAACCGCCAGGCAATACGCTGGCTACGACCGTAGAGTCGGATACATCCCATGCCGAACCTTCTGGAAACTTCTGCCCAGCTGTGCCGCCGTGGGGAATGGTGGTGACGGGATTGCGGGGATGCCAGCTCACGGTGACGATGCCGCCACGTTCGTGATGGGCTATCAGTTCATCATGGATGCGCGAGAACGGCACGCTGTCAAGGTTCTTGGCGTCGTCCATCTCAATGCCGCCCAGGTCGAATCCCATCACGGCGGGATAGTCGCCAACGGTCTCCTTGACGTCGCTGCGGCCGGTCTCAGGTTTTTGAGGGTCGTCAATGCCCGACCACGTTATTCCATAGAACGGGTCGTCCTGATGGCCCATCATATAGCCTTTCTGCTGCAAAGCCTGTAAACGTTCAGCCAGTTGGTCTGCAACAGCCTTTTCCTTCACATCCTTGGTAGCACATCCCACCATCAGTAAAGCTACACCTATTATATATATAATATATGTCTTCATACAACCTATATTTTACTTCTTACTTTTCGTCTTCAGTAGGACGATAAAACGAGCTATTTTCATTCACTTTGGTTTTTAGCTTGTCATGTCGCTTAAACTCGTTGCAAAGTTAGTTATATTTTTTGAAATAGCGCAATACATTCTTAACAAACTTGCATACTTTCAGTCGGACAAACTCTTAAAAACTCTTAAAATCCGCCTTTTTGCTCTACAAAAACGAAGAAAATGCAAGAAAGTATCAAAATTTATCAATAAAAGATGCTTTTGTTTGTAAATAAAACACTACCTTTGCAAAGTCAAAATGAAAAACGATTCACAACTATAATAAACAACAATAGCTAACAACAACAATTAAAAATTAAAATTTAAATGGTATTGAGAAGGAAAGACTATTAATTACACCATTGCGGGCCTGGTGGGCTTGGCGTGGAGGAGACGTCGTGTCTCTGACTAACTAACTAAATCAAAATGTATTTATCCTAATTCAATCAAAGACAATACTTAAGTATGAATCAAAAAATCAGAAAAACAGCGCTGTTGATGGGTGCATGCTCCTTGTTAGGAATGTACTCACCACTGGCAGCCAATGCCGAAAATTCGGTACAGGCTGTTCAGCAGTCAACGAAGAAGGTTACGGGTACCGTCTCTGACTCTCAGGGTTCCGTAATTGGTGCAAGCGTCGTTGAAAAGGGAACCTCCAATGGAACGGTGACCGATTTCGACGGTAACTTTACGCTCAATGTGAAGCCAGGTGCTACGCTGGTCATCAGCTACATCGGCTACACCACTCAGGAGATTGTCGTAGGCAATCAGTCTTCTATTAGTGTTACTCTGCAGGAAGACAACAATTCACTGGATGAGGTTGTCGTTGTGGGTTACGGTGTCCAGAAGAAAAAGCTGGTGACCGGTGCTACCGTTCAGGTGAAGGGTGATGAAATCGCCAAGCTGAACACCACCAATGCACTCGAGGCTATGCAGTCAAGCACCCCCGGTGTGCAGATTACTCAGAGTTCTACACAGCCTGGTAAGGGCTACAAGGTTTACATCCGTGGTATCGGTACCACAGGTAACTCGTCACCTCTCTATGTGATTGACGGTGTTGCTGGTGGTAGCCTTGATGATATTAACCCCGCTGATATCGAGAGCATCGACATTTTGAAGGACGCTGCTTCGGCAGCCATCTATGGTGCCCGTGCTGCAAACGGCGTTATCCTGGTTACTACCAAGCAGGGTAAGGCTGGTAAGATTGAGATTAGCTACAATGGCGCTTTCGGTTGGTCTAACGCTTATAAGCGTCCGCAGTTGCTCAATGCACAGGAGTACATGAACATCATCGACGAGTACAGCTTCAATACATCTGGTCAGAAGATGGATTGGGCCGGTTATGTTCCCGCAGATATCCTCAAGAAGGTTGCTGATGGTTGGGAAGGCACTGACTGGTGGAAGGCTTTCGAGAATAAGAACGCTCTGCAGCAGAACCATTCTGTTACCTTGACTGGTGGTAACGACATGTCAAAGTTCTCTATGTCCTACACCTATACTGGTAACGAAGGTATCATGGGTGCTGGCCAGGCTTCTTACTACAAGCGTCACACCATCCGCCTCAACAGCGACCACGTGCTCCTGAAGGCTAAGGACTTCGATGTCATCACCATTGGTGAGAACATTTCTATTGGCTATACCAGAAATCACGACCTCGCTGAGGATGGCATGTACTGGAGCTATATCCACAGCCTGCTTCAGACTTGTCCGCTCGTGCCACAGTATAATGATAAAGGTGGCATCTATTATTATCAAGAATTTGACGGTACTGAGGCATATGGCAAAGGTTGGAACTCTTCTTTGTTCAGCAACCCATGGGAGAACCTCGTTCATGGTGGTTTCAACTCTCTGGCTGAGAGCCGCAACGTCAATACCAGTGCAACTGCTTTCACCACCATTCAGCCTATCAAGGGCCTGAAGTGGCGTACACAGTTCAACTATAACTGGGGTTCTGGTTCATACCGTAACTACAATGAGCCGCGTTCTTCTGGTTATGGTAATGCTACACAGCCTGTTTATAGTGTTAATCAGAGCGCTTGGCTGAATACCAACTGGTCTATTGAGAACACCCTTACATACGATCTTCCCATCATTTCTGGTCACAAGATCAGTGCTATGGTCGGTCAGAGCTATCAGAGCACCGCATGGAGCTTTAACGTTGGTGGTTCCAACAAGGTTAATTATGGTGAGCAGCTCGCTACTCTGAAGGGTTGGGATTCTGCCTGGCTGTCAAACGTCAAGCTGGCGAATGCTCCCGATGCTACTTTGACAGGTAGACCCAACGATGAGGAATATCTCGCTTCTTGGTTCGGTCGTTTGACTTGGGACTGGAATGAGACCTATATGGCTACCGTCACTTTACGTTACGATGGTTCCAGTATCTTCACTGATGGCAAGCGCTGGGGTTGGTTCCCCTCTGTATCTGCTGGTTGGGTAGTCACTAACGAGAAGTTCATGGAGAGTACCAAGAGTTGGATGGATTTCTTCAAGATCCGTGCAAGCTGGGGTCAGAATGGTAACAAGGATATCGCTAAGTATCAGTATCTGGCAACAATCGCTTTGTCTGGTGCAAACGGCGACAGCGGTTACAAGTTCGGTTCTGACATGGCAACTTCTGTTGCTGGAACTCCGGTCACTGGTGCATATGCTAACATCGTCCCGAATCCCGACCTGACTTGGGAGACCTCTGAGCAGCTCGACTTCGGTTTCGACGCTCGTTTCCTCAACAGCCGTTTAGGCTTGAACTTCGACTGGTATAGGAAGACCACGAAGGACTGGCTGATTGGTGGCCCGAATATTGCTATTTATGGTACCAATCCCGCTGCCATCAATGGTGGTGACGTACGTAATACGGGTGTTGAAATTGCCCTCTCTTGGAACGACAAGATTGGTAAGGACTTCCGTTACAATGCCAGCGTAAACTTTGCTACCAATAAGAATAAGGTAACGCGTATTGCAAACGATAACAAGTATATCAACGGTCCTGGTGGTGTTCTTTCACAGGGTACTGAGTACATCTACCGTGCTGAGGAAGGCAAGCCCATCGGTTACTTCTACGGCATGTCTTACAGCGGCATCTGGCAGAATCAGGCACAGATTGATCAGGCACGTGCAGACGGTAAGGCCGTCCTTGACAACGCACAGCCTGGTGACTGCATCTGGGATGACTATAATGGAGATGGTATCATTACTTTCGCTGAGGCTAAAGATGCAGATGGCAATGACATTTGCGACCGTCATGAGATTGGTAATCCTAACCCCGACGTTATGCTGGGTGTCAACCTCGGTTTCAACTGGAAGGGTCTTGACTTCGCTGTTAACGGTGCTGGTGCATTCGGTATGCAGATCATGCGTTCTTACCGTTCATTCAGTGATGCTCCCTATCAGAACTACGACACCACGATTCTGAATCGTTGGTATGGTGAGGGTACCTCAAACTCTCAGCCCCGTATTTCTGCTACTGGTCACCAGAACACCAACTGGGTATCTACCCGTTACATGGAGGATGCCGACTACTTCAAGATTAAGACTATTACGTTAGGCTATGATTTCAAGCACGTTTGGAAGGGATGTCCGTTCCAGCAGCTCCGTCTCTATGTTCAGGCACAGAACCTCGTCACCTTCACCGGTTACACTGGCCTCGATCCTGAGGTAGGTAACTCTGCTGGTGGTAATGGTTGGGCTTCTGGTGTTGACCTGGGTCTTTACCCGCCATCTCGTACATATCTGGTAGGTGCTAATATTAAATTCTAATTCGACAAGTTTAGTTATGAAGAAATATATTTTATCAGCAATAGCTGTTTTGTCTGCAGCAACCTTATTGACATCATGTAACGACAGTCTGGATACCGATCCGCGTGTTACCGAGATGACTTCGGCTACCTTCCCAGGTAAACCTGCAGATGTAGAGTCTGAAATTGCTGCCCTCTATAGTATCATGAATACAATGGGTGGTGGTGATTCTGATACTTATAATCCGTTCTTTTGGTGGGAGATTATGTCGGATAACTGCTACGGAAGTGGTGGTCTGCAAGACAATAAAGTGAAGTCTCTCCATCATTTGGTAGAGATGAACGTGGATCAGTATGAAACCGTATTCATCCTTCTCTATGGCGGTATTTCGCGTGCTAATAACACGATTGAGACCATTGACAATGTTAAATGGACTGACACTCAGAGGACACAGCGCAACCAGTTACTTGGTGAGGCTTACTTTATGCGTGCACTCTATACTCTTTGGCTTACTCAGTTGTATGGCGATGTACCTCTGATTACCTCTTCCACTATAACTGATGATATGAAGCAGCAGGTAAGTGCTGAGGAAGTTATCTATCCGCAGATTCTCTCCGACCTTACTTCTGCCAAGAATCTGATGAAGGCAGAGAGAGCCAATGGTTCTGGTCATGCTGATAAGTTCGCTGCAGAGGCATTCATTGCACGTGCATGGATGTTCTGGGCTGGCTTCTATAAGAAGGTTTCTGAACTCGCTACTGGTGATGCTTCTATCCAACTGGTTGAACAGGAAGGCTGCGATGGTGGTACACTTGCTAAGGCTGACGTTATTGCCGGCTTGAGGGACATTATCAGCAATGGTGGTTACAAACTTTGCGAGGACTTCCGTTCACTTTGGCAGTACTCTAACAGTCTTCTCTGGGATGAGGCTCAAGACGGCGAAGGCCATGCTTATGAGTTCATCAAGGATATGAAGCGTGAGAACTGCTTCGACCAGCCAGGTATGGGTAATGGCAACACTGAGGAAATCTTCCAGATTCAGTTTATGAATGCTTCTAAGTGGGGTATTGATGGTCAAGTAGCGAATGGTGGTATTTATTCTACTGCTCGTATGTATTCAAACTATATCTCCTGTTTCTGGGGGCTGCGTAATGGTGCAACCAATGATAACGGTAAGCGTACCAAGACTTATCCGTTCAATCAGGGCTGGGGTCAGGGTACTCCTTCCTGCAATATCTGGGATGACTGGACAGATGCTGAGAGAATAGGTAACTATACCGATAAGCGTAAGTTAGGTTCTCTGATTGACCTCGAAAACGAGCTTGAGAGTTATACTTACGAGAAGGATGACTGTGAAGAGTCTGGCTATGGTGTTAAGAAGTATGCCGATGTAAACCTGGATGCTTGCGCAGCCGACAACGATTCATGGTGGTCTAAGTGTGAGGGTTATACTGCAAGTTCGCTTGACAACAAGCAGCAGGGTGACCACTTTGAGGACTACTATCTGATGCGTTATGCTGATGTTCTTCTGATGATGACCGAGCTCACTGGTGAGGCATCTTATATGAACCAAGTTCAGCGCCGTGCCGGTGTTCCTGAAACACCTTACACTTTGGCAAATGTTCAGAACGAACGTCGTTGGGAGTTCGTATTTGAGGGACTCCGCTTCAACGATATGCGTCGTTGGTCAGGTATTGATGGTGGTGAGAATTGTTATGCCGCCAAGGCTCTTCAGGCTCAGAGAGGTAAGCAGATTGTATGTCTTGGTCAGAAGAGTGCTAAGCGTACCTTGGAACACATGACCTGTAGTTGGGCTAAGCGTTATGCTGCTACTAATGGTTTCTTGTCTAAGCCTCAGGCTCAGATTACCAACCTGAGTGGTAAAATGGTGCAGAATCCTGGATGGGATGCTGCTGACCCGGAAACTCAATATAAAGTTATTTATCAATAATTTATAAGTAATCAATATGAAAAAGATATTTTTGTTATTTGCCACAGTATGTGCTATTGCTGCTTGTAATCCTACTCACGAGGATATCAAGAATGGTGGTCACATTACTGCTGACGAACTCAAGGCTAAGACCATTATTACTGTTGACAAGGGTCCCAGTGGTGCTAATGGTAATGTCATTACCTGTTCGACCTCTGCTCCTGTCAATGCTACATGGAGTATTGGAGGTAAGAGTTTCATCGGTAACTTTGCCACTAAGAAGATGAAGCTTGGACAGCATAAAGTTTTGCTGACTGCTCTTTGTGCCGATGGTACTTTGCTTAAGGACAGTACCATAATTGAGTGTCAGGTTATTACTGATCCACTCCAGAAATTCTATATCTATGGTGAAGATCCTACTAAGGAACCCCCGTTCCAGCCTGTTGCTTGGGATTCTCCTGCCATGCGTTTCAGTTCTACTGAAGGTGCACACCTGCCCACTATTCCTGATGATGTTTACTTTGGTCTGAAGACCCTCATCGTTGATGTCTCAGATGCAAGTGCAGATTGTAATGTAATGGTGCACAACGGTTGGTGGAGCAATACTTATATTTCTGATTGGCATATTGTATCTGGCCAGAATGAACTCCAGATTACCGAGACTATAGCTAAGGAGTGTGCTAAGGGTGGTGATGGTAAGGACCTTCAGCTCTTGCTTAAGGGTGGTAGCTTTACTCTCAATTCCGTATATTATGAGGAATAATCGTTCCTTATTGGTATAATTCATTAATAGGCTGACCCATTTGATTGGGTCAGCCTTTTATAACAAGAGTAATGGTTGCAAATAAAATTGTATCTAAGTCAATTCTCTGTGTAAGCCTGCTGGCTTTCATCTCATTTGCCTTATACATATTATATATTAATAAGGAGGTGCTCTATACGGCACACGACCGTTCCGAATTTCTTTTCGGAGTTCCCTTCTTCCATACATTAATGTCGAAGCCTTTCGGCCTGATGCAGTATGTTGGTGCTTGGCTCACACAACTCTTTTATCATCCCGCCTTAGGTTCAGGTGTCCTGGTAGCTATCTGGACGCTCATTTATATTGTGGGTGCCAAGGCATTCCGGCTAAAGTCTAGCGCATCGTCGTTGATGCTCTTGCCTGTAGCCTGTCTGTTAACCTCTGTTGTTGATTTGGGATATTGGATTTATGTTTCCACCATCAGGGGCTATTGGTTCTCGCAGTCGGTAGGCTATCTCGTCATGTTGCTGCTCTTGTGGGCAGCCCGCCAGACTCCTCGTAAATGGCATTTGGTCTGGTATCTGTTGGGAGTTTGCATCTATCCTGTGCTGGGGTGGTTTGCCTTGCTTTTCGTGCTGTGTCTGGCACTTACTGAAAAAATCACCTGGCGCGAGATGCTGGGTTTTATCCTCCTCCTCTTTACCGCCAGCATCTGGCATACCCAGTTCTATTCGTATTTGAAGTTCGACGATGTTGTTCTTGCAGGCTTGCCTCGTTTCATTACTCCAAGTGACAAGACCGAGCATCTTTCTATCCCGTTCTGGGTGTTGGGTGCTGTTTCTATACTTATTCCTCTGTGTCGGAATCTTGGTGATTTGATTCTGCCCAAATTAAAACAATTTGTCCCCGTAATACTTCCTGTTCTCTCTGCCGCAGCTGGCATTATCTATACCTCATCACAGATGTTCTATGACGAGAGTTACATCAACGAGATGCGCTTGGTGCGCTATGCTGAAAGCGACAACTGGAAGAAGGTTCTTAATGTGGTAGAAGAGATTGAGAAACCAACCACAACGATGGTGTTTCTCAAGAATGTTGCTCTCATGAATGAGGGGGGCTTATTAAGCCGTTCGTTTAAGATGGGTAATAGCTGCTATCCACCTTATAATCCCGATTCTGTCCATTCCAGTTTTTTGGATGTCGTCTCGCCACTGGTTTATTACAACTACGGCATGATGAACGAGGGCATCCGTTTGAATTTCGAGAATGCTATCCAGGCAGGGTTCTCGCCCTTCTACCTGAAGGTGCTTGCCCGTTGTGCACTGGCTTGCGGAGATAAGGAGCTGGAGGAACGTTATACTACTCAGCTACATCATCATCTCTTTTACGAAGATTGGCAGCCAGCTCCTGTAACAGCAAAAATCAAGGAGTTGCAGAAATGTTACACCGATGAGCTTACTGGCGTTGAGAATAGTGATAGCTATATCATAGATATCGTCAGCCTCTGGTATGGATCTGATAGTAAGCTTGCCTCGGAACAGACCCTGCTGTATTCCATGATACGTTGTGACTCCCGGCGTTTCTGGGCTTCGATGCGTAAATGGGTGACGCTGCACATGAACGAGGAATTTCCTGTGCATGTTCAAGAGGCGTATATCCTGTATATGGATAAAGCCCCGGAAGAAAAGCGCATGATGATTCCCGTCAACGAGGAAATATTTAATCGTTATAAACAGTTCTGGTCAGTACTTGAAAGTCATGCAAAGCCTGGCATGACCATCGAGCAGGTTGGTGAGATGATGCGCGAGGAATACGGAGACACCTATTGGTGGTATAACATCTTCGGCTTGAAACCTATTAAGATAACCGGTAAAATTGGAAATGAAACTCACTCGTAAGTAATTATGAAAAGATATATCTATTCATTCCCCCTACTATTATTAGCGGCTATATGGCTACTGTCATCGTGTGCAAATCACCCAGATGTACCTGCTTCATCCAAAGCAGCCAAGAGTCTGCCAGCTATTTACCCTGACTATTGCGACGTTACTATACCCTGTAACATCGCGCCGCTCAACTTCATGCTCCCCTCCGACGAGTATGAGGCTTGCGTGGCACGTGTCACTTTGCCCGACGGTCAGCAATATACTTATGGCAAAGGTGTGAAGGTGCAGATTCCTGAGGAGGAATGGCGTGACATGCTTACCGCCTCGAAGGGCAAGAGCCTTAAGGTTGAGGTCTGGGGTCAGAAGAATGGTGAATGGCTGTCGTTCAACCCCTTTGAAATCCGTATAGCCGAAGAACCTATCGATGAATACATCTCCTATCGCCTCATCGAGCCTTCGTATGTGGCATGGACTTTTATGGAGATTGCCCAGCGCAACCTTACCACGTTCGAAGAGACTCAGGTCTTCAACAACGAGATTACCATGAACAATCGTAAGATTGGCCAGTGCATCAACTGCCACAGCTATCAGAACTACAAGACCGACAACATGCTCTTCCACGTGCGCCTCTCGAATAGTGGTACTGTGATAGTGAATGATGGCAAGGTTTCGAGAGTCAACCTGAAGCGCGACTATACCATCTCTTCGGGTGTCTATCCGTCATGGCACCCCACGGCTAAACTCGTTGCTTTCTCAACTAACTTGACTCGTCAGGCATTCCACACGATGAATCCCAACAGACTTGAGGTTTACGACTTGAAAAGCGACTTGATTCTTTACGATGTGGAGACCGACTCTGTGCAGGTCGTCAGCAACGACTCCACGCTCCTTGAAGTCTATCCCACATGGTCGCCAGATGGCAAATACCTCTATTACTGCAAGTCAGCTCCGCTTCCTGAGGAGATGCGCGACAAGGACATCAGGACCTTCTATCCGAAAGTACAATACAACCTCTATCGCCGTTCGTTCGATGTGGCAACGCATATCTTCGGTGACGAGGAACTCGTCTATGATGCAGCAGCAAACGACAAGAGTGCCACCCTGCCACGCGTCAGTCCCGACGGGCGCTATCTGCTCTTTGCCCATGGACAGTACGGCTGTTTCCATATCCGACATAATGATGGTGACATTGTCTGTATGGATCTTGCGGACGCTTCTGATCCACAGCACCCAACGTTCCTCGACTTCACCAACGTGAACTATGAAGGACGTCCCGACAGCTACCCGTCCTGGTCGAGCAATGGACATTGGATTATGGTTGCCAGTCGTCGCGATGACGGTAACTTCTGCCGTGTCTATTTCTCTTATTTCCACGACGGGAAAGCAGAGAAGGCCTTTATGCTGCCGCAGGAAGACCCGGAATACAATACTTTCCTGCTGAAGAGTTTCAACCGTCCGGAATTCATGGTCGAACCCGTTAAAATCAGCGTCGATGAGTTCAGTAAAGTATTTGACAAGTAAAAGGTAAAACAGTAAAAAGGTGAAAGCAAACAATAATAATAAGGAGCAAAAAGGGGTGAAAGTTCTTTTACCCTTCTACTTTTTTACCTCCTTGCTTTTTTTTGTGGCGGTCTTGCTCTTTTTCGGACTGGCCTATCCTCACCATCTGCATTATCAGGAGCAGTACCAGCTATTTCTCTTTGACAGCGCTTACGTTTGGGAGATTGTTCGTCAGCCTGGTGGCGTAGCCGACTTGCTGGGCCGCTTCTGCACGCAGTTCTTCCTCTATGCCTGGGTGGGCGCGCTGATTATTGCGCTGCTGCTCTCCGCAATACAACTGCTGACCCTCCGCCTTTTCAATTCTCAATTTTCATACGGGCTGAGTTATGTGCCTTCGTTCCTGCTCTGGATCTTCCTGCTCGACGAGAATGCGCTGATGAGTGGCGTATGTGCGGTTCTGCTCATGTTGCTCGTTGCCTGGGGAATTGTGAAATTGTCAAGAGGTTGGACGCGACGCATTCTGCTCATCTTCGCCATTCCTGTTCTCTACTTCTTGGCGGGGCCGGTATGCTTCCCGATACCCATTGACAGCCTATGGCTCGGAGTCCATTATTATCGCTACCCGACGGTATTCCCTTGGTTACTTTGGGGTGCAGCACTCTCTGTCTGGATAGAGACTCTCCTCCAGTTCCTCCTTGCGAGGGAGGGGAGTAATGGCTCCAAAGAAAAGTCTGCCACAAAAGTATCTACTCCCCTCCTTCACAAGGAGGGGTTGGGGGTGGGTCTCTCTTTCTTGCTTGTAGCAGCCATCATGGGTTCCTTCGTCTGGAAGAACGCCAATCTCAAGGCTGAGAAGGTGATGCAGTACGACTTCATGGCGCGCCACCAGCAGTGGAACCGCATCCTTCAGACCATCAACGCCGAGAAACCTAATAACCAGATAGGTGTGACGGTACAGAACCTGGCCTTGGCGATGCACGGTGTGCTCTTGGAACAGATGTTCAACTATAACCAGAACGGCATCGCTGGTCTGCTGCCCGATGTCAAGGAAGATGCTACCAGTCCTCTGCCTACTGCCGAGGCATTCTATCAGTTGGGAATGATTAGCGTCGCCCAACGAACGGTCTTCGAGGCTCAGGAGGCCATTCTTGACTTCCAGAAGAGCGGACGCTGTTACAAACGTCTGGCTGAGACCAACCTCATCAATGGCCAGTATGCTGTGGCTCGCAAATATCTCTTGGCGCTGCAAAAGACCATCTTCTACCGCGACTGGGCCAACGAGACCCTGCAGCTGTTAGGGAACGAAGAGGCCATATCACGTCATCCGGAATACGGACGTCTGCGCAAGTCGGCCTATCGGGAAGACTTCTACTTCAGCGACCATACGACGCCCGAGATGCTCGAAAGTCTCTACCGCACCAACACCGACAATCGCTTGGCTTATCAGTATCTTCTGGCCTACTATATGTTGACTGGCGATCGCGAACGCTACAATCAATTCATGTCCAAAAAGCAATGAAAAAAATCGTTTATATTATAATGGGTTTAATGGGGCTAATGGGCCTGATGGGATGCACCGAGACCGTTAGCGATGCCAAGCAGGAGGCTGTCCAGCCGCTGATATATCCCGACTACCTCGGCGTCACCATTCCCGTGAACATTGCGCCGCTCAACTTCAGCATGGCCGACGAAAAGGCTTTCTGTATCGATGCCGTCATTACCGATCGTCATGGAAACAGCCTGCACAGTCAGGGCGACGAGTCGGTTGATTTCGACCTTGACGACTGGCATAAGCTGCTTGTCCAGAACCGAGGAGACTCGCTCACCGTTACCGTTTCTGCCAAGTACGACGACGGCTGGCACACCTACCGTCCTTTCGCCCTTTACGTCAGCCCAGACAGTATCGACTACGGTCTCTGTTATCGTTTGATTGCTCCCGGTTACGAGGTGTGGAGTAAGATGGGCATCTACGAGCGCGACCTCTCCTCGTTCGACGAGCGTGCACTCATCGAGAACACCCAGTTCGAGGGTTGCGTCAATTGTCACAGCTTCAACCGCGGCAATCCCAAGGACATGAGCCTTCACATCCGCGGTCCGCATGGTGCCACCCTGCTTCGCCACGCCGACGGTCCCTTCGACGCCTACAATACCAAGACCGACCAGACTCTCGGTCTCTGCGTCTATCCTTACTGGCATCCGTCGGGCCGCTATATTGCCTATTCCACCAACACGACGAAACAGCTCTTCCATAGTGCCGACCCCAACCGCATCGAGGTATTCGACGAAGCCTCCGACATTCAGGTCTATGACGTCGAGAAGAACGAACTCATCCTTTCGCCCCTGCTCAAACAGGACTCCATCTACGAAACCTTTCCAGTCTTCTCAGCCGACGGCCGTTCGCTTTATTTCTGTGCAGCCGCTGAAAATGAAGAATTAAGAATGAAGAATGAAGAATTAAGAATGAAGGATGAAGGATTAGAAATTAAGAATGAAGAATTAGATATGAAGATTGCAGCGCCACACTCGGTACCGTCCGAGAAAGGAGAATCTTCGTTTAATAATCTCCGCTACAATCTCTGTCGCATCGATTTCGACCCGGCTACAGGAACCTTTGGTGACCATATAGAGACCATCGTCGATGCAGCAGCGCAGCAAAAGTCGATTTCCTTCCCCCGTCCCTCCTATGACGGACGGTTCCTTTGCTACACGCTCTCCGACTACGGACAGTTCAGCATCTGGCACCATGAAGCTGACCTCTGGTTGCTTGACTTGAAAAGTGATAAGGGAGAAGTGATAAGTGATAAGTTTGCAGCCGCACGCCCTATGACTGCAGCGAACTCCGATGACACGGAATCGTTCCACAACTGGACTGCTAACTCCCGCTGGCTTGTGTTCAGTTCCCGCCGTGACGACGGACTATTCACGCGGCCCTATTTCTGTCATGTCGATGACAAAGGGAATGTCACTAAGGCGTTTATGCTACCTCAGCGTAACCCGCGCCGTTTCTATCGTGACCGCTTCCTTTCCTTCAATGTTCCCGAGTTTATTATTACTCCGATTGACTTCGATGACCGACAGGCTATCCGTCTTATCAACGACAACTCGCGCAAACCTTTTGGCGTGCGCGAGTTAAAGTGATTTCTTTCAATTATTACGGTGATTTCCTTCAATTATCACGGTGATTTCCTCAAGAAGTTGCCGTGATTTCTTGAAGAAGTTGCCGTGATTTCTTGAAGAAGTTGCCGTGATTTCTTGAAGAAGTTACGGTGATTTCCTGAGGAAATTGCCGCAACTTCTGTCAATTACTTGCCGATGGCGTTGATGCGCTTCTTGATCTTATCGACGTAGGCATCAATGACTGCGACGGCAACGATGTTGACAACGTCGCGCACGGAGGCGCCGAAGTCAATGAAGTGGATGGGCTTGTTAAGTCCCATCTGTATCGGGCCGATAATCTCCACGTCGCTGTCGAGCATCTGCAGCATTTTGTACGAGGAACGTGCTGAGGTGAGGTTGGGGAAGACCAGCGTGTTGACGTTCTTGCCGAAGAGTCGGGTGAAGGGGTATTGCTCGTCGCGCAGTTCGCGGTCGAGTGCGAATCCTAACTGCAGTTCACCGTCGATGGCCAAGTCGGGATATTCAGCCTGCATGCGCTCTACGGCGTTGCGCACCTTACGGGCACCATTGCTTTGCGAGGAACCGAAGTTTGAGTGGCTCATCATGCCGATGACGGGTTTCTCGTTGAAGAAGCGGACGCTGGTGGCTGCCAGTTTGGCTATGTCGACGAGTGCGTCGGTATCTGGGTTCTCGTTCACCAAGGTGTCGGCGATGTAGAAGGTTCCCTTGGGTGAGTTGATGATGTGCATGGTGCCGAAGTGCTGGTATTCGGGACGGATGCCGATGACCTCATTGACGACCTTGATGGTGTTCGAATATTTAGTGTAGAGTCCGGTAATGAAGGCGTCGGCCTCGCCAGTCTCGACCATCATCATGCCGAAGTAGTTGCGCTCGAACATCTTGTCGTTGGCCTCCTGAAGGGTATATCCGTCGCGCTTGCGTTTCTCAGTCAGAATGCGTGCATAACGCTCGCGGCGCTCCTGTTCCGAGGGGTGGCGCAGGTTGACAATCTCGATGCCATCGAGGTTCAGGTCGAGCGATGCGGCAAGCTTGCCGATATACTCGTCGTTGCCTAAGAGGATGGGCTGGCAGATGCCCTCGGCCTTGGCCTGTACGGCAGCCTTGAGCATGGTGGGGTGTACGGCTTCTGCGAACACCACGCGCTGGGGATGACTGGCAGCGGTGGAATAGAGTTTCTGCGTCAGCTTGGTCTCCTGACCCAGCAGCACGGAGAGTGAGCGCTTGTACTCGTCCCAGTTTTCTATGTTTTTGCGAGCCACGCCGCTGTCTATGGCAGCCTTGGCTACGGCAGCGCTGACCTCGGTGATGAGACGTGGATCGACGGGCTTTGGTATGAAGTACTGACGGCCGAAGGTCAGGTTGTTCACCTTATAGACATCGTTCACCACGTCGGGCACAGGCTGTTTGGCCAGGTCGGCAATGGCGTGGACGGCAGCTAACTTCATCTCCTCATTGATGGCGCGGGCGTGCACATCGAGTGCGCCACGGAAGATATAGGGGAATCCGATGACGTTATTGATCTGGTTGGGATAGTCGGTACGTCCCGTCGACATGAGTACATCGGGGCGTGCTGCCATAGCGTCCTCGTAGGAGATTTCAGGAACGGGGTTGGCGAGGGCAAAGATGATGGGATCCTTGGCCATAGAGCGCACCATGTCCTGCGACAACACGTTACCCTTCGACAGGCCCACGAAGACGTCGGCGTCGCGGACGGCCTCTTCCAAGGTGTGGATATCGGTGCGGTTGGTGGCAAAGAACTTCTTCTGCTCGTTCAGGTCGGTACGGCTGGTGCTGATGACGCCCTTCGAGTCGAGCATCACAATGTTCTCTTTGCTTGCACCGATGGCCATATAGAGTTTGGTACACGAGATGGCGGCGGCTCCGGCACCGTTGACGACAATCTTGACCTTGGTGATGTCCTTACCGATGACCTCTAAGGCGTTTTTCAGTCCGGCAGCCGAGATGATGGCCGTACCGTGCTGGTCGTCGTGCATCACGGGGATGTCGAGGCTTTTCTTCAGGCGCTCCTCAATGTAGAAGCATTCCGGTGCCTTGATGTCCTCGAGGTTGATGCCGCCAAAGGTCGGGGCGATGCGCTCCACGGCCTCGCAGAACTTCTCGGGGTCTTTCTCAGCCACCTCGATGTCGAAGACGTCGATGCCGCCGTAGATCTTGAACAGCAGGCCCTTACCCTCCATCACCGGCTTGCCGCTCATGGCACCGATGTCGCCGAGTCCCAGCACGGCAGTACCGTTTGAGATGACGGCTACGAGGTTACCCTTGGCGGTATAGCGATAGGCGTCGTCGGGGTTCTCCTGAATTTCTAAACACGGGTATGCTACGCCTGGAGAATAGGCCAGCGAAAGGTCTGTTTGTGTACGATAGGCTTTGGTGGGCCTTACTTCAATCTTACCTGGTCTGCCGGTTTCGTGATACTCAAGGGCAGCCTCTTTGGAAATCTTTACCATCTTATTCTATTTACAATTTGACTATTTACAATTTACAATTTGTGGGCGCGTGGGGTGCACTTAGAATTCAGTAAACGACAACGGCATGAGGTGGCGAATGCCATCGACGACATAGACGCAACGCTTGCCGTACAAAAGGATGCGTACTGGCCGTTTGAAACGCGTCTCGGTCTCGATGATGACTTGTCGGCAAGTGCCACAGGGGCTGACAGGCTCTTCCAGGAAATCACCTTTTTCGTTACGGGCGGCTATGGCCAGCATCACAATGGGCAAGTCTGGATATTCAGCTCCGGCAGCAAAGATTGCTGAACGCTCGGCACAAATACCGGCAGGAAATGCGGCGTTCTCCTGGTTACAGCCTATATATGTCTTTCCGTTATCCAAGAGCAGACCGGCACCCACGCTGAAGCGGGAATAGGGAGAATAGGAACGGTAAGTACCTTCCTTCGCCAACTCGACCAACGAACGCTCTTCAGGGCTTAGTTCATCCATTTGCACCTCCAAAATGGTGGCTTTTATCTCCAGTTCTTTCATAATATTTCGATTTTTGTTGCAAATATAAGATTTTTTCTTTATTTTTGCAACATAAAAACCAAGATAATTCATGAAACGGGCTATATTTTTCTTTCTTTTGGCCTTTTTAGGCCTTACAGCGACCTATTCGCAAGGCATGAAGTGGACGAAAAGCTATCAGGACTACTTCGACCAATATCAAGATGCAGCCATCGAACAGATGCAGCGTCACGGCATTCCGGCCAGCATTACTCTGGCACAGGGCGTATTGGAGACCGGGGCAGGTTCCAGCGAACTGGCACGTAAGGCCAACAACCACTTTGGTATTAAGTGTAACGGTTGGACAGGGCGCAAGGCATATCATGACGATGATGCTTCTCAGGAGTGCTTCAGAGCCTACGATTCGGTGAGCCAAAGCTATGAAGACCACTCCTTGTTCCTGGTCAATAGTAAACGCTATGCCTCGTTGTTCCAGCTGAAACCGACTGACTACAAGGGATGGGCCAAGGGTTTGAAGGCTTGCGGCTATGCCACCAGTCCTACTTACGCCACGAAGCTCATCGAGATTATCGAACTCTACAATCTCCACCAGTTTGACGATCCGTCGGGAATTGTCCGTACAAAGCCGCAGCAAAACTTACCGCCAACGACCGTTCAGCCTGTTGCGGCACCTGCCATGCGCAAAGTCTTTTTCTTCAACAACAACTACTACGTGTTGGCCCATAAAGGCGAGACCTACCAGTCGCTGGCCGACGAGGTGGGGGTGAGTTACAAGAAGCTGGCCAAATATAATGAGAAAGACAAGTACAGCGTGCTGTCGGAGGGTGAGATCGTCTGGCTTGAGAAGAAGCAGAAGTGTGCACCTAAGGAGTATCTGGGCTTTGAACATGTCGTAGCGCCAGGGGAGTCGGTGTACTCCATCGCCCAGAAGTACGGCATACGCCTGAAGAATATTTACAAGATTAACAACTTGCCACCCGACTGCCCCATCCGTGTCGGCGACCGTCTGGCATTACGATAACAACGTTAGGATTATGAAAAAACTACTCTTTGCCTTAGCTGTTCTGTTGACATTCACGGCATGTCACAGACCACGTGTACGCCACGACAGGAGCAAGCGTATGCCGAAAATGCACGTACCGGTGGATACGGCTCAGAAAAATGACATAAAGGTCGTTGATAGTATCAGGGACTACGAAGACGACATCGTGTTGCCGCACGAGACAGTCCAAAAGCAGAAGAAAATTAAAAATATTGACAAGAAAATCGAGCGCATGATGAAAGGCGAGGATGTCGATTTTGATGAATAGGACTAATCGCCTGACAATATGTGACGAGAAGTGTTACTCCTCTAACAGCTTCTCCAGGAAGTCGTCCAGATCCTTGTCCAAACCAGACATCAGTTCCTCGTCGATGATGACGGTATCGTCGTCAACGAGGTAGAGTTCGGTGACGGACTCACGCTCGTCATCTTCCAGCACAAACGAGAAAGGCTTCAGGATGGACATCATCTCCACCTGTTTCTTATGCTTGCTCAGCACAGAGCGCAACGTGGCAGCAACGTCGTTGTAGAAGCTGTCGTCCTTGTTTTCTATCCATTGCTCAATGACACAACGGGTTATCTCCTTATCGTCGTCGTCAAAGACGGTCAGCTCTCCGCTGTCCTGACTCACGCGGATATGGATGTCTGTCATCAAGATTGCTTCCTCTTCGGGGGGGAACTTGTCGGCCACTTTGCGGAAGGCGCGTTCAACTTGTTGCAAGGTCTGTTCTGTTGCTTTCATCGTTCATTGTTGTTTAAGACGTGACAAAGGTACGAATAAAAAATAGATATTTGCAAACGATTACGACTTTTTTTTTATTTTTTTCTCAATTCTTACTACTTAATTCTTATTTTCTTCGTACCTTTGCAAAGCAAACTCGAGATAGCTAATCTAATGAATAATAAAATCCAGCATTCGGGGATTATCGAAAGTATTGAAGACGGTTGCATCCATGTTCGTATCGTCCAGACTTCTGCATGTGCTGCATGTAAGGTGGCTGGCTATTGCAATGCGGCAGAAGCGAAGGAGAAAATCGTCGATGTCTTTTGCAATACCGCTGATACACCGTGGACGGTAGGTCAGTCCGTGATGGTGACGGCACCTGGCGAGGTGGCTCCACGGGCGCTCTTGCTGGGTTTCGGCATTCCTTTCATCGTGTTGGTGGGCGTGCTTGCGCTGGTGTTTTGGCTGACGGCCAACGAGGGGCTTGCTGCGCTCTGCGGACTTGGGGCATTATTGCCGTACTATGGTGTGCTATTCCTGTTGCGCAACCGACTGCGTGAGAAGTTCGCATTTTCCATAGAATCAGAATAATCGGTTGAATCCAAATATGATCTGTTGAATCTGAATGATCCGAAGAATCCAAATATAAACTAAAACAAATAAGAAAAAAGATTTATGAATTTCGTTTTGATTGCAGTATTAGTGCTGGGCGCCATCGGACTGATTGCAGCCCTCGTACTGTTTGTCTGCTCCAAGAAGTTCTACGTCTACGAAGATCCGCGCATTGCCCAGGTTACTGAGCAGTTGCCTGGTGCCAACTGTGGCGGTTGCGGCTTCGCAGGATGTGGAGGACTGGCCGACGCACTCGTCAAAGGTGCTGATGCCGGCAGTCTGGAAGGACTGATGTGTCCCGTGGGCGGACAGGAAGTGATGGGCAAGGTGGCCGACCTCTTAGGAATGGCTATTGCCAACGGCGAGCCGAAGGTTGCCGTAGTTCGTTGTAACGGAACGTGTGCATTACGTCCGAAGATTGCGGAGTACAGTGGTCTGCGTACCTGTGCTGCCATGAACTCGTGTGGTGCCGGTGAGACGGCGTGTGGCTTTGGCTGCTTAGGCTGTGGCGACTGTGTGGAGGCATGTCAGTTTGATGCTATTCACATCAATGCCGAGACTGGTCTGGCCGAAGTCGATGAAGAGAAGTGTGTGGCATGTGGTGCCTGTGTGAAGGCTTGTCCGCGCAACATCATCGAACTGCGCAAGAAGGGTCCGAAGGGTAGGAGAGTGTTTGTCTCCTGCGTCAACAAGGACAAAGGCCCTGTTGCCATGAAGGCTTGTAAGGCAGCTTGTATCGGTTGTGGTAAGTGTGAGAAGGAGTGTAAGTTTGGTGCTATTACCATCGAAGGCAATGTGTCGTACATCGACCCCGAGAAGTGCCGCCTTTGCCGCAAGTGCGTAGAGGCATGTCCGACGAAGGCTATTCACGCTGTGAATTTCCCGGCTCCTAAGCCAAAGCCTGCTGAACCTTCAGAACCTACTGCACCTGCCAAACCTACTGCACCTGTTACCCCTACTGAAACTACTAAAGAGAAGGAGGATCAAGCATGAATATCAGAACATTTAGAATAGGTGGTGTACACCCCGAAGAGAACAAGCTGACCCACGACGTTGAGACGAAGGTTGCCGCGCTCCCTAAGCAGGCCATCTTCCCACTCAGTCAGCATATCGGTGCCCCAGCCAAGCCTGTCGTCCAGAAAGGAGACAAGGTGAAGGTAGGTACCATGATTGCCGAGGCTGGCGGCTTTGTGTCAGCCCCCATCTTCTCCAGTGTCAGCGGCACGGTGTTCAAGATTGACACGGCCATCGATGCTACCGGCTATCGCAAGCCCGTTATTATTATTAATGTAGAAGGTGACGAGTGGGAAGAGACCATCGACCGCTCAGACAAGCTGGAACTGGTGAAGGACCACCCCGAACTGACGCCCGAGGAAATCGTGAACCGCATCAAGGCTGCCGGTGTTGTGGGTATGGGCGGCGCCTGTTTCCCCACCTTTATTAAGTTATGTCCCCCACCGACGGCCAAGGCTGAGTGTGTCATCATCAATGCCGTAGAGTGCGAGCCGTACATTACTGCCGACTTCCGTCTGATGATGGAGCACGCTGACGAAATACTTGTTGGTTTGGAACTACTGATGAAAGGCGCCAAGGTCACGAAGGGCTACATCGGCATCGAGACGAACAAGATGCCCGCCATCGAGCTGCTGACCAAGAAGTGTGCCGAGGCATTTAGTGCCTCGGAATACAGCGTCGAGGTCGTACCCTTGAAGCAGCGCTACCCTCAGGGCGGTGAGAAACAGCTCGTCGATGCTGTCATCCGCCGTCAGGTTCCAGCACCTCCTGCCATTCCTGTCAACGTTGGAGCAATAGTTCAAAACGTAGGTACTGCCTTCGCTGTGTATGAGGCAGTTATGAAGCATAAGCCGTTGTTCGAGCGCTACACGACTGTCACGGGGAAGAAGCTGACTTCACCAGGTAACTTCTTGGTGCGTATGGGTACACCGATGAAGGATCTCATCGAGGTCTGTGGTGGTATGCCCGAGGGTGACAACAAGCTGTTAGCCGGCGGTCCGATGATGGGTAAGGCGCTGACCAGTACCGAGGTTCCTATCTGTAAGGGTACCAACTCGGTGACCATCATCTCTGACGAGGAAGCTGTCCGTAAGGAACCTAATCCCTGCATCCGCTGTGCCAAGTGTGTCTCAGCATGTCCGATGGGTCTCGAACCTTACTTGCTGGCCAAGCTCGCTGCCGTCAAGAACTGGGAGCGTGCCGAGAAGGAAGAAGTCGTCAGCTGTATCGAGTGTGGCTCGTGTCAGTTCACGTGTCCCGCCCACCGTCCCTTGCTTGACAACATCCGCCAGGCCAAATCGACGGTCATGGGAATCATTCGTGCCCGTGCTGCTGCGGCTCAGAAAAAGTAAAAAGGTAAAAAAAGTAAAAAAGGTAAAAATACAATGGGAAAATTAATTGTATCACTTTCGCCTCACGCACACGGAACCGACACCGTTGAGAAGAATATGTATGGCGTCATTATTGCCCTCATACCCGCTCTGCTCGTGTCGTTCTACTTCTTTGGCATTGGTTCTGCCATAGTCTGTGCGACGAGTGTTGCGGCCTGCGTATTCTTCGAGTGGGCCATCAATAAGTTTATGCTCAAGAACGAGCGCTGCACCGTTTGTGACGGTTCTGCCATCCTGACCGGTCTGCTGCTTGGCTTTAACCTGCCCTCGAACCTGCCTATATGGATTATCATCATCGGCGCCCTGTTTGCCATCGGCGTGGCTAAGATGACCTTTGGTGGGCTGGGTAATAACCTCTTCAACCCCGCGCTCGTAGGACGTGCTGCCCTGCTGGTAGCCTTCCCCGCACAGATGACGACTTGGCCAAAGGTTGGTCAGTTGACCAGTTATCTCGACGCTGAGACAGGGGCTACGCCGCTGGCCATCATGAAGGAGGCTATCAAGAGTGGTAACGCCTCGGTGCTCGACCAGCTGCCTTCGTCGCTCGACCTCTTCCTGGGCAACCATCCCGACGGAGCCGGTGCTGTGGGTGAGATTTGTGCTCTGGCGCTGCTACTTGGCCTTGCCTACATGCTGTGGAAGAAAATCATTACGTGGCACATCCCCGTCAGCATCATCGCTACGGTATTTGTATTCTCGGGTCTTTGCCATCTGGCCAGCCCCGCCTACGCCGATCCGTTCTCAGTCATCCTCTCGGGTGGCTTGATGCTGGGTGCTATCTTCATGGCTACGGACTACGTGACGAGTCCGATGACCGCCAAGGGTCAGCTGATCTATGGTGTCTGCATAGGTTTCCTGACCGTCATCATCCGTAACTGGGGAGCCTATCCGGAGGGCATGTCGTTTGCCATTCTGATTATGAATGCCTTTACACCTCTTATTAATACCTACGTGAAACCCAAGCGCTTTGGAGAAGTGCCGGCTTCTAAGTAATTTAGAAATGTAACAATGTAAAAATGTAAAAATGCAAGAATTATGAAGAAGCTTGAATCATCTTTAACGAATATGGCGCTGGTACTCACGGGAGTAGCAGTTATCATGGGTGGTATCCTTGCCTTTGTGAACCATCTCACGGAGGGTCCCATCAACGAACAAAAAGAAAAGGCCCTTGCTGACGGTATCAAGAACGTTATGTGTGTCAGCGACCTGAAGGTTGCCAAGACCGACGAGGTGAAGCAGAACGATGCCAAGGGTAAGGAAATGGTCTATACCATCTATCAGATTCAGGACGCGCAGGGCAATGACCTCGGTGCTGCCGTAGAGTCTTCCACGATGGGCTTTGGCGGTAACCTGAAGGTGCTGGTGGGTTTCGACCCCGAAGGCAAGATTCTGGGCTATACTTTGCTTGAGCAGACTGAGACCCCAGGGCTGGGTGCCAAGGCCGACAAGTGGTTCCAGAAGGGCCAGAAGGGCGACATCATCGGTAAGTCACCTGCCGAGCCGCTGACCGTCTCGAAGGATGGCGGACAGGTGGATGCCATCACCGCCTCTACCATCACCAGCCGTGCCTTCCTGCTCGCTGTGAACAATGCTTATAATGCTTACAAGGCCACTCCGGCCACCGACGGCGAAACAGGAGCAACGAAACAAGAATAATGTCTAATAACGAAAATAATCATGAGTTATATAAGTATTATCAAAAACGGCATCGTCAAGGAGAACCCTACGTTCGTCCTGATGCTCGGTATGTGTCCTACGCTGGCTACTACCACGTCGGCCATGAATGGCATGTCGATGGGACTGGCAACGATGGCTGTGCTTATTTGTACCAACTTTGTGATATCGTGTCTGAAGAGTGTCACCCCTGATAAGGTGCGCATCCCCGTGTTTATCGTCGTCATAGCAGCCTTTGTCACCATGCTCCAGCTGGTCATCAAGGCTTTCCTGCCTGACATCGACGCAGCGCTGGGTCTCTTCATTCCCCTGATAGTGGTCAACTGTGTTATCCTCGGTCGCGCTGAGGCCTTTGCTGCCAAGAACTCGCCTATAGCATCGCTCTTCGACGGCATCGGCATTGGTCTGGGCTTTACGCTGGGTCTGACACTGCTGGGCATCTGCCGCGAGATTCTGGGTTCAGGTTCCGTGTTTGGCCTGACTTTGTTGCCCGAGACATACAACATCCTGCTCTTCGTGCTACCTCCGGGGGCTTTCATCATGCTGGGATTCCTCATCGCCATCGTGAATAAGTTACGCAATTCGTGATAGCGCAATTTGTAGTAACGTAATTCGTAATAACGTAATACCGATAATTATGGAATATATATTGATTTTCATTAGCGCGATATTCGTCAACAATATCATTCTGTCGCAGTTCCTCGGCATCTGTCCCTTCCTCGGTGTCTCGAAGAAGGTTGACACCTCCTTGGGTATGTCGGCAGCTGTCGCCTTCGTGCTCACCCTGGCAACTATCGTGACATGGCTGGTACAGAAGTTCGTGCTTGACGCCTTTGGACTGCAATACCTGCAGACCATTGCCTTCATCTTGGTCATTGCCTCGTTGGTTCAGATGGTCGAGATTATCCTGAAGAAGGTGTCGCCGGCACTCTATCAGGCACTTGGCATCTTCCTGCCGCTCATCACCACTAACTGTGCCGTGCTGGGTGTCGCCATCCTCGTCATCCAGAAGGATTTCAACCTGCTGCAGAGCGTGGTCTATGCCTTCTCGACGGCCATTGGTTTCGGACTGGCGCTGACGGTCTTTGCCGGTATGCGCGAGCAACTGGAACTGTGTAGCATTCCCAAGGGTATGCGCGGAATGGCAATTGTCATGCTGTCTGCCGGACTGCTTTCCCTGGCCTTCATGGGCTTCTCGGGCGTCGATGGTGGTCTGCGCGTCCTCTTCGGACTGGACTAAACCCTTAATTGCCAGAAAGCCACGGCAGCAGCGGCAGCTACGTTCAGCGAGTCGACGCCGTGAGCCATAGGGATTTTTACCGTATAGTCGGCCTCTTCTATCGTCTGATGGGGGAGGCCGTCGCCTTCTGTCCCCATGATGATGGCCAGACGCTCTTCAGCGGCCAGCCGAGGGTCGTCCAGCGAGATGCTGTTGTCGCTCAGCGCCATGGCTGCCGTGCGGAAACCATAGTCGTGCAGCGAGGTAATGGGAGCATCGAGCCACGTCCAGGGAACAAGGAATACTGAGCCCATTGAGACGCGCACGGCACGGCGGTTTAAGGGGTCACAGGTGTCGCGCGTCAACAGGACGGCATCAATGCCAAGTGCTGCTGCCGAGCGGAAAATAGCACCGATGTTGGTAGTGTCCGTAACAGCCTCTATGACGACAATGCGGCGTGCCTCTTTCACAATTTCATCCACTGGCGGCATCGGTCTGCGGCGCATGGCACACAGCACACCGCGCGTCAAAGTATAGCCCGTCAATTGCGTCAGCACCTCACGGTTGCCGGTATAGATGGGAATGTCGCCAACACGCTCAACAATGTCCTGGGCATCGCCAGTCAGGTGCTTGCGCTCGCAGAGTAGGGCAGTAGCCTCCCAGCCGGCATCCAAAGCCACACGGATCACCTTAGGACTCTCAGCGATAAACAGTCCCTTCTCTGGTTCCAGTTCCATGCGCAACTGGGCTTCCGTCAACGTGCTGAACACTTCGATGCCTGGTTCGTGAAGCGAAGAAATCTCGATAATTGCCATGATGTGACTATTTTTTCTCGTGCAAAAGTACGAAATAATGCATAATTTTACCCTTCCGTGGCATATTTTTTAATGTTTAATGTTTAATATTTAATTTTTCTTTGTACCTTTGCAGCCGAAATCGCAAGACGTGGGGTTCCGTAGCTCAGCTGGATAGAGCAACAGCCTTCTAAGCTGTGGGTCTCGGGTTCGAATCCCGACGGAATCACCAAAAGAAAAACCCCCTCCTTCTGGAGAGGGCTTTTCCATTTAGGGTTCCTCGTGCTGCTTCTTGGCCTCGCGGACAGCCTTGGCGCCGTAGAGCGGATTGCCCTTGCTGTCGAGAGCCACGTCGCGCATCTGCCAGGTAACCTCCGAGATAGCCTCGGCAACCTTCTTCTTGCCCACCTTGATCTTGTCGGGCGTGAACAGCAGCTTCGTCGACTTCAGGTGCTCGGCCTGGTTCCAGTCCTCCAGGTGGTTGACGGCCTTCGAGCTCAGTCCGGGCTTGAAGATTCCCAGCCCCTCGATCCTGACCTTACAGCCCATGCCGAGGAAGTGCTTGATGGCCTTGCCCATCTCGTCGATGACGGCCTTGCAGTCCGATCTCTTGACCGAAGCCTGCTCCTGGATAAACTCTGCGACCACGTTCAGGTCGACAAACTCGTCGGGATACACCGGTCTTGCCGTGTACTTTCCGAAAATCGGCGAATGCTCATTGTTGTTCTTCGCCAGTGCATAATAGTTCATACGCGTTGTGTGTTTTTGATGGTATGAGACTTCATCTGGTCAGCTACATCGGGTGACCAGTTCCCGCCGAAGAAAAAGGACTCTACTTTAGTACCTTTTCTTTGTTGCAAAGTTACTAAATATTTTCCATATTACCAAACATTTCCGCACTTTTTTTCAAGTAAAACAACAACTTTTTGTTCATTATAGCCCCAACAGAAATCGCGTGGATTTCCTTCAATTATTGCCGTGATTTCCTCCAGAAGTTGCGGTGATTTCCTCAGGAAGTTGCCGTGATTTCTGCAACTTTTCTAGGTGATTTCTGAGGGAAAGTGCCGCAACTTTTGGAGGTTGTTGCGGCACTTTCTGTGGGTGGGGGGAGTGATGTCAGGTACACAAGGTGCACAAGTGCATAAGAAATCCTATTTTTTTAAGGGTAAAAACATCATTATTTGATTATTCGCGTAGAAATAAGATAGAAAAGTCTGTGCACTTGTGCACTTGTGCACCTGAAGACGCTGAACGTCAGAATGGCAGGTCAAGCTCCTGATGTTGCTCATTGATGTCATCCTGATTTAGTGCACCGACTGTCTGGAGATAGTAGTAATAAACTTTTTTGCCATTTTCTGTTCTTCCCCATCGCTCGCCGTCCTTTTGGTTGTGGGTGATGGAGGCAGGGTTGTAGCAGGCTATGTGTTCGGCGTACTGGCACCACTGCTTGAGCTGTGTGGTGAACCAGCGTGGTGACATGTTGAGGGCTCGGGTCTCTTCGGCGAACTGGCGCTGCAGGTCTTCGGCACGGATGTACTCGTTGTCGAGCCACGTGCTGCCCGGACCGAGTACTTCATTGGCCCAGTCGAGGAAGATCTTGTCGATCTTTGCCTGTGCCTCGCGCTGCTGGATGTGTGTCATGGGTGGCTGCTGACGACGGTCGTTGCGTGGCAGGGTTAGGTATAGCTGGAGGCTCTCCAGGAGTAGGTGGAGGTCGGCCTGCCAGTCGGCTTCTGCGGTGCCTTCGGCCATCAGGTATGTGCCGAGGTCGTCATAGACGGTACGTGTCTCGCGGTAGTCGTTCTGCGGTGTCTTGACGTGGTAGTAGTCGCCGAAGAGCTGTAGCCAGATACGTCCTTCGGTCGAGGGGTCGTGGTTGGTAAGGGTGAAGTTGTAGCAGAACATCCACTTGGGACTGCGGCTGAAGGGTACGACGATGGGGTCTTTGCCTTTCTTTTCGATGGAGAGGTTGCCGGTCAGGGGTTCGTTGAAGAGGTTGAAGTCGAAGCCCTTGGGACACTCGTCGCAGGTGATGAGACGGTTGGCGGGTTGCCATCCGGCCAGCATGAACTGTGGGTTGGAGGCCTTGACCACCTTGCGTCCGTCGAGTTCCAGCGGGTTCAAGACGGCACCGATGGCGTTGCGGTAGATGGTCTTGCCTGTTCGGCCGTTGGCCTGGTCGCTGGTGTCGCCTACCTTGGCGTCCATGCAGAGGGTTGCCCAGCAGGCGGCCTTGTCCTTGTTTGTGTGCATGTGGTAGCCCAGGTTGACGAGCTTGGCCAGGAAGCATTGTTCCTCTTCGGCCTGCTCCTCTTCGGTCAATGGCTGTCCATACTCGTCTGCCTTGCGCCAGTAGAGCCTCGACGAGCGCCACAGGAACTGCAGCAGCTTGCTGGGTGCGTCAGGTCGAAGGGTGACGTGATAGCGGCCGTCGTCGCCCTTGGTGACGGAGAACTGTGGCGGGATGTCGCGGTAGTCGTGCTGGATGATGCTGTCTGCCCAGACGTAATGACCATCCACGGTAGAGTAGGGCAGTCGGGCGATGCCCTGGGCGGTAACCTCGACGGCGGTGTTCATGAAAAACACGCGCTGCGACGTCGCCGTGCTGTCGGTGAAGTCCAGGTCGCTACGCTCCTCAAGCTGACTCACGGTGTCGGTTGGCATTCCCTTGGCGCGGAAGAGGGCGTTCTGTACTATCGCCTCGACACCCTCGCGCTGGCACCACTTCTTCAGGAAAGCACGGATGCTCTTGGCCTTCAGCGGCGTGACCACCATGCCGTCGACATGGACGTAGACGGGTTTCTCCTGGCGGTCGTCCTTCATCGTGGCATAGCCGTTGAGGTAGATGAAGTAGTTCAATGCCGCATCGTTGATGACACACTTCCGCTCGCCCGTTTTCTCGTTCGTGTGGATAGTCCAGAACTGTGAACGCTCGGCTCGGTCGATGAGTGTGCGCATGGCAGCTGCGCCAGGGTGGAGGCGCAGGTAGTCGCGCAGGTCCTTACAGGGACGCTGGCGGTTGTCGCGAGCCGTGCCGAAGTCATCTGGATGTAGCCAGGCGGTGTAGAGCGTCGGGTATCGCAGGGCCAGTTTCTGCCCCATTCGGCGACCGGTAGGGTCGATGTCTGGGATGTTCACCACGCGATGGGCATACTGGCTGATCTGCTCCAGCTGCTGCGGTGTCAGCTGAGCCGTCTCAGACCCCAGCCATACCGCCTTGTAGCCCATGCTGCGTGCCACTACGGCATCGCTGCCGCCAGAGACCAGCAAGACCTCGTCAAACTGCTTGCCGCCAGCCTGATGGAAGTCCTGCTGGAGCGTCTGGAGTCCGTAGATGTAGTTCTTCGGCGGGCGAGGCCCTACGATGCGGAAACGATACTGCTTGTCGAAGTTCTTTGGTTCGTAGACTTTCCAGAAGAAATGCTCGGTGCCTTGTGTGTCGATAAACGGGCAATGCTGCGCGTATATAGGATAGGTGTCGGTTGCCGTGATGACGGTTGCCGTCTGGCCCTTCACTACCGTTAGCGAACGAACGCCGTGCCAGCCCAGTGCCTCTAAGTGCTCGGCCTTGACAGCCACTCCCCACGACGAGAGGTCGGCATTGCCGAAACCTTCAAACAGGTCGAGCACAGCCTGTCCGGCCTGTATCTCCTCGGCCGTGGCAGGTCGCTGACGAATGTCAGGTTTGTTGTCGCTGGCCGACAGCGTGTCCGCTACACCGTAACGCTGTGCCAGTTCCTGTACCGCCAGCCAGAAACGGCTCTGGTCGTAGCCGTTAGTCCACATGTAGATGTCGAACGGCGAGAAGCGACGCTCACCGTCCGCCATGCCGTAGTCCACGACGTGCCACGAGTCATCGCTGCCCTTGGGCGGATAGAGCTGTGCCGACGGGGAACGCTCGTCAGGACGAAGACGGAACTTCTTCTTTGTGTTATTAACTACCTCGGAGGCTGCAGGGCAGCACTCCGTAATGATGTCAAGGCCGCGGTTCGACGCAGCCAAAATGCGGTTGAGAAGGTCAAAGTATTGATGCATAATTAATAATTATATTATCCTTTTCAGAGTTAAACATAATGTTTTTACCAAAAATTGTTTAAAAATCGCCCTTTGGAGGGGGCTTTTTTTGGCGGATAACACAAATTACACTAATTTTGCACCCGCCTTAAAGCCCATTTCCTCCTTGTGGCTTTAAGTGTGGCCGGTCACCTGAAAGCCGCGAAACTGTCGGAGACCAGCTCTTGTGTGTGCCCCGCGATATTCCCTTAATATGCGGGGCCTTTTCATGGATCAGAGTTCTATATCATCGTTTTTCTTGTCTTTTCTGGGGTTGATACGTGGTTTCATACGGTATACCTGACCAGCAAGGTCAGCATCATGAGAAGGCTGGCGAATCAAGTCGAACATGATAGTGTTGTTCTCGTAGTCGAAACCCAGCATGTCGAACAACTGTCGCGTAGGAACGTAATAGTAGCTACTCGACAATTTTATCTGAAAGGCGTCCTCGTCCTCATTATCTATTATAATAAGGTATAGGACGTCATTTTCTTCGTCTTTGGCAAACTTTGCAAACTTTCCGGACGCCAAATCCAATGCCTTAGCCGTCTCGTCTGTAAATCCGAGTCGTCCAGACGCCTGGATAGTTGCTTTCAGTTTTGTCGCGAATTGCTTCGCGCTGAGAATCTTTATTGTCATAGTTGTTGAAATTTTGGTGCAAAGTTATATAATTTTCTGCTCTCTTCCAAAAATATTTGTGAAAAATTTGTATTTATCTTCAATTTTATCTTTGTTTACGGCACTTTTTTGAGTTGTATTCAATTATACACCCTCATAAGCATGTATATGCAAACGACAAAGAGAATAAAAAGATAGCGCAAAAGAATCTAAAAGAGAACCTTGTCAGGGTCTTGCTACTTCAATTTTACCTTATTTTCTTCTTTTACGTCATAGTTATTGACATGTGACCGCAAAGACACAAAAATCCCGTCATAACAATTATGACGGGACTAGATTTTTCTCAAAAAATAGTTAATGCACTCTTTGTCTCGCTTCATACGGCCACGGCGACCTTCTCCTCCAACGCCTCCTTGATGTATGCGTTGATGGACTGGCCAGCCTGTAGTGCCAGCATGGCAATCTGACGATGAATGGCCGGAGTAAGCCTGACGTTCAGCACGCCCGTATAACTCTTGTCTGGCTCAATGCCCTCGTCGGCACAATAGGCCAGGTAGTCATCCACGGCCTCGTGGAAAGCCTCGGTGAGCTCCTTCACACTCTCGCCCTCGAAATTCACCAGACCGTTGATGCCCTCTATCTTG
>JAEEVT010000107.1 GCA_016291005.1 Prevotella sp.
ACGGTGCAAAGGTACAGCGATTTTCATGTAGATAATAACTGAAAAGGATACCACTATAATAATCGAAAAGGTTACCACGTAGACCAGAGTTTTACGTTATATATAAGGTGACTCATAAGAGCACTGTAAGGTATAATTAGTTAAAACATGGTAGACATGGACAAGAAAGAACAAATTCTCCATTACCATCGCATTGATGGTTTCGTATAGCGGAAGGCATTTTCCGGTACTTCATCAGGGTCGGTGATGCTGTAGGTGTTTAGCACGCCGTCTGTTTCCCTTTGGAAATAGACGTCATCACTGGGCACGAAATTCACGCCTTCGATGTCAAGTGCGGTCAGTACACCGCCGGTGTTGCCGTTCTTCTCGTCCCGTCCTGCCAGCCGTCGCAGTGTCAGAACGTCGACACCATTCAACTTGCCGGAGACCTTCAGAAACGTGGCAAGGGAAGCGCCACTCTCGTCAACCAGCTGCTGCAGCGTTCCTGGTATAGTAACAACGATATGGGGTTGATCCGTGTCATTCGCCATAGGGCTTGAATTGACGGGGTGAGCATATAAGCCGCCGAAAGTCATTGACAGTAGCAGGAAGAGTAATATCTGGTATGATATATGGTATCTCAGGATTTTCATCTTGACTATTGGATTACTATTTAACGTACAAAGTTATTATTTAACGGTTACTAAATTACAAAACGCACCAAGTTATTATTTTAGGATTCTTAGACCTGACAAATTGTACTTCAAGCCGTTGCGCTCGATGACTATCCGATGTCCCTTCAATACTTTCCGTGCACTTCCGCGACTATGGAGGTGTTCTGCTTCAACGATGCCTGTCAGTGTCACCTCCTCAGACGAAATGTCTTGGGTGATGTTCATCGTTTCACTCGTATTCGTCCAATACCAGTAACGGAAGTTTTGGAGGATATTGAAGTTCTTCATGCCAAGTGAGTATGTAGGATAGTCCATGGCGACGCCTCTCTGGACGACAATCCACTTGCCGTCGTATCTGCCAAAGTAATTGCCCTGTGGGTCATAATGTGTCTTGATGGAAACATCGACAGGCACCCATCCGAAGTCCTGGATATAGAACTCTGACCATACATGATTTCCTCCGATAGCTATCACATGGCGGGCAGGAATGCCCTTGGATCTCAATAACGAGACATAGATGGATGAGAGGTTGCCACAATCTCCGCCACCTTCGGCCAGAATCTTTTCCAGCGTGTTAAGTCCTGTAGAATAAAGGTAATTGTAATGGCTGGCCACATAATCGCAACATTTCTCAGCGTATGCCAGGCGGTTGCCCCCGCACTCTGCGTACAGCTGGTCGGCAATGGCCTTTATAGTGCCGTTGTCGGGAACGACATAGTCCCCACTCTGCTTGGTATTGTCAATGTAATCTTGCTGAGTAGTGTCGTACTGGGGCATTTCCTTCCAGCTGCCATCAGCATTCTTAAATGACGAGAAGTCTATGAAGAATGATTTGTGCGAGAGCACTATTTTGTATCCCACGCTGAAATCCTGACTTCTGTTTTTCAGTTCATCACCGCTCATATCCAGTTCCAGGAACTTGTTCTGGTTCTCCGCAACGTCACCCTGTTTCCAGACACCGTTTGACGTGATATCCAACACATGGACATCCTGGTATTCGTTCGTCTGCGGACATGGAGCCAGCACAACGAGTCTGTTGAAAGCTGTCTGGCTACTCCTCGTGATGTTAAACGCAATATTGTACTGATACTTCTCTTCCTCCTGGGGAACATTTGGCAGGTCTTCGACGATGGTGCCGAACTGCTGCCAGCCAGTTGACTCTGAGTAAGCGTAGCGGCAGCCTTCGGGTACGTGGAGCGTTGAATGGCTGAGGTCGGTCAGGTCGAAGACGTACTGGCTTAGGCGTAGGGGAACGATGGAGTGGCTGTACACGTCGGAAATGTTCTCGCATCCGTAGATCACATAGTTGCCGATTTTTTCCACACCATCCTCTATGTCCAAGCGAGTGAGATTCTTGCAGCTTAGGAAGGCATAGTTACCGATCTGTCTGACATTCGACGGCACGCGTATCTCCTCCAGTCTGGTACAATAAAAGAATGCGTATGGGCCGATGCTTTCTATTGACGGTGGTATGACAGCCTCAGCGCGAGCCTCGGGATAGGAAACCAACGTATGCTGAGCGGCATCAGTCAGTATACCGTCAATGGTGGAAAAGTGGGTATTTCCGCTCTCCACGAAGAAATCAGTGAGGCTGACACATCCACCAAAAGGCGCCAGTCCCAGCGAAGTCAATGACTGGGGTAATGTGAGCGTTGGTATGCTGTTGCAGTTGAGGAATGCACAGTCGCCGATGTCGGTGATACTGGACGGAAGGGGAAGGACTCTCAGCGAGAAACAGTTACGGAAGGCCCCCACACCGATATGCTTCAGATTGACAGGCAGTACAAGGTATAACAGTTGCCTGGCATCGAAGAATGCCGAGTCAGGGAGTAAGTCGTTCGGCAGCGTAGCTCCGCTCAAGTCCAAGTGAGTCACCTCTGCAGTGATGCGCTCGTCGCCATCCTTGACGCCGCTTCCCAGCTGGCGCAGGGTGGAAAGGTCGGTTTCATCCAGTATCCCCGTAATCTTCAGGCGCAGGCTGCGCCCAGCAGGAATCAGACCAGCCAATGAGCCGGGCGTGGTCACGTTCAGTTCCTGCATGTCAATGGGTTTTCCTTCAGGACGGGCGTTTACGAGCATTACCTGACTGGCAGAGAAATGGGTATCGTAATAATTGGGGTGAAGATAGTTCATGTCGAAATAGCCGTCATAATAGGAATTCCAGCTCCAGCCCCAGTTGACGTGAACCAGCCCGTCAGCATCATATCCGTCAAGAACGAATACATGGCTTCTATCACCAGAGGGAGACAGGCCGGCATAATAGACAGGACGATCATTGCTGAGTTCCTTAAAAATGATATGCATCCATGTCTCATCCGAGTAATTGTGACGTTCTGCCCAGCGAGTGTCTGTGCTATAGCCGAAATGGTTACACAGGACATCTTTCATGCCTACCCCCGCCGAACTGCCCCCTTTCCTAAAAACCATCTTACGTGCAGTACATATTGACCGGCACAGACGTGCGACCTCCTCGTTGGCAACAGCGTCATCACTTCTTGCATGATGATATTGGACTGCCATTTTATCCCAGCCATAGGATATTGTATCGAAATGACAAGCCACACCTATCTCATGGCCATCAGCCTCTGATGGATAGGTATAGGTCACCTCGCCGCGTCCAACATCAGGATAATTATAATAGTACATCAGTTGTGCAGCAGCAATAGTGCTACAATCTGTCGCATAATGACGTTCGTTGTCCTGGTCATCCACATATGTTGGAAGCCAGTCGTTAAACGGCGTGCCTTGATACCAGTCGGTTTCAATCAACGGCTCCACGAAAGGCTTCTCATCGTCGCCAGATCTGATGCCTGCGGGTCTCCACTCATAGTTGTTGTCGGCCAGCTCTTGCAGACTGTTGTCCAGAGCCTGCAGATACCATTCCAGACCGCAGGGCAGGTTGTCAAAACTGGCATCATCATGCAGGGAACTGCCTCCCGCCAGACTATAGCCCAGCACAGGCTTTACATGGTCATCATGGCTTACCAGCACAAAACCCGTCTCTTGTGTTCCCACCATTGACAGCATCGGCAGGCGGCGCAGCACACGGAGCCGCTCACAGCTGCCGTCGGATGCCGACCGTCTTGACGCTTGCCATCCCGTTTGCCTTCCAGGCTGCTGATATCCTGCCGTTTGCCATCCCTTTTGATTTCCAGACTGCAGATAAAGCACCTGGCCTGCTATCCGCATCAGCTCCTCCTCGCTACGTTCCCTGCTGAACGCCAGAACGCCCACCATCATGGTGAGCATAAGTAATATAACCCTTCTAACCAATATATTCATCCAACAACACCTTATTATATATATAGTACATAAAGTACAGGAAAGCAACGGTCGTTTTACGTTTATACACACACGTCGTTTTTGTAGATTAGTCACTACTCTGTGCAAAGGTACGGAATTAAAACTGATTCTACAACTTTTTTCGGGTAAAAACGTACCTTTTCGCTATGCGAGAAGGTTCTTTGACCTAAAGGTGCAAAGTGTGGCGTTGCAATCTTCCGCTCAACAGAAAAAAAATTTGTTTTTTGTTTTGTTCTTTCCTCGCTTAATCGTACCTTTTCGACAAATCGAGATGTTACTCCCGCTCGAGAATGCAAAGATTAAATTATTTTCTTTGGCATTCTGCTCACTTATTCGTACCTTTGTAGCTCCATTGGAATAATAGTATTAAGCGATGAAGAAAATCATCATGACATTAACCGTATGTTGCGGTGTCACCGCAATGATGGCGCAACAGTACCAGGTTCCCGTATCAGAGCAGCATGAGAAGATGCAGACGGGTCACTATCAACCTACGTGGCAGTCGTTGGAAACTCACCAGACGCCCGAATGGTTCCGCGATGCCAAGTTTGGTATCTGGGCGCACTGGGGTCCTCAGTGTGTGGAAGGCTCTGGCGACTGGATGGCTCGCGGGATGTATATCGAGGGCAACGGCCAGTATCAGTACCATCTGGAGCACTATGGCCACCCTTCGGAGGTCGGTTTCAAGGACATCCTGCCGCTTTTTAAGGCTGAGAAATGGGATCCCGAGGCACTGGTGGAGCGCTATAAGCGTTGCGGGGCGCAGTATTTCTTCGTACTGGGCAACCATCATGACAACTATGACCTGTGGGACTCGAAGTATCAGGAGTGGAATTCCAAGAACATCGGTCCGCAAAAGGATATTCTGGATGGCTGGGCAAGAGCCGCCAGGAAAGCCGGCCTGCCGCTGGGCATCTCGTTCCACGCCGACCATGCCTGGCTGTGGTATGAGCCTGCCCAGCGTTACGACCAGAATGGACCGAAGGCTGGTGTCTACTACGACGGCAAGCTGACGAAGGAAGACGGCAAGGGCAAATGGTGGGAAGGCTACGACCCTCAGAAGCTCTATGTACAGAACCACCCGATGAGCGACCGCTCATGGGCCAACGAACGTATCCACTGGCAATGGGGCTGGGGCAATGGGGCTTGTCCGCCGTCAGAGGAGTTCGTCACCAACTTCTACGACCGTACACTCGATGCCATCAACCGCTATAATCCCGACCTGATCTATTTCGATGTGACGGTACTGCCTTTCTATCCCGTCAGCGACTGTGGCCTGAAGATTGCCGCACATCTTTACAACAGGAATCCGCGTGGCGTGGTGTTCGGCAATATCCTGAATGACGAGCAGAAGAAAGCCCTGACATGGGATGTAGAGCGCGGTGCACCCAATACCATCATTGCAGAACCTTGGCAGACGTGCAACTGCATTGGTGACTGGCACTATAACACCAAAACCTATGAAAACGGCTATCGCACATCCGAGAACATGGTTAAACAACTGGTCGACATCGTTTCAAAGAACGGCAACCTGCTGCTCAACATCCCCCTGCGTGCCGATGGCACCTATGACGAGAAGGCCGCTCAGTTCCTTGATGAACTGGAGGCATGGATGACTCCTAACGGCGAGAGCATCTTCGGCACACGTCCTTGGGTGAAGTTCGGCGAAGGTCCTGTGGCCGAGAAGACCATAGAGATTAATGCCCAGGGCTTCAACGAAAACCAGTACAACGGCATGGACTATCGTGACATCCGCTTCAACCAGACCAGGAAGTTCCTGTATGCCACAGCTATGGGCTGGCCTCAGGACGGCAAGCTCGTCATCAAGTCCCTGGCCAAGGGGAATCCCGATTTCAAGAAATCTATCACCAGCGTCTATCTGCTGGGCTATGGCAAGCTGAAGGCTGTACAAACTGCCGAAGGATTAACAGTCTCTCTCCCACTCCCGTGCAATAAGATTGCTCCCGTGTTACGAATCAAGAAATAGTACATCATTATGAAAAACGTCATTCTTTCATTCCTCCCGCAAATAACGACTAAACATTTAACGATGATTGCATTATGTATGATCTCCTTGGCAGCATTTGCAGGCAAAGGTCCCAAGGGGAAGTTGATTAGCTATTCCCACACGCAAGTTAATCCGGAGATGCCACTCACCTCCGAATTCAGCCTCAACTGGCAGGACGGGAAAGGGATTCTGACTATTTACGAGCTGTTCTTGACAAACGAGAACAAATTCACCGCTGAGGTCAGTGAGGAAGTATTCCGTCAAGTTACTGACATCATCAAGCAGAAGGAACTCTATGCCATCGGTAAGAAAAAAAGAAGGAAGGCAGAGCCGGTGCCTGTTTCCGACCCTGGTCAGGAAGTCTTCTCAATCAAGTTTGAGGACAAAAGCATCGACTGCGATGCCAAGTCTCTAAGAGACGAACAGCGCGAGGCTTTGTCTGAGATTGAGACTATTATCAGATATTCCGTTAAAAGCGTGATGCCTCCAGAGGGCGAGTTGGTTGAATGCAGCTGGTCGTGCCAGCCAACGCTTCCTGGGAGAGAGGGCGAGTACGGTTTCCTCTCTATCAAGGAGGACGGGACTCCCGTACTATCAATCGGCAAAGACACTTCGACGCCTGAAGGCAAAATAGAAAAGAAGTACAATGTCACAGACGCAGATGTTAAGGAGTTGGGGAAACTTATCTTAGAGACAGAAGCATACAAAATGAACGGTTATCAGGGAAGGGACCGAAGCGGTGAGTCGCCAGAGTTCCGCCTTTTCCTGAAATATGATGACGGTGCCGTCTATCAGGCCAGGTGGAGTCACCAATATCCGCCAGATGAGGTAAAGAATGCCCTGGGAGTCATTGCAGGGTTCTTAACAACGCTCACCAAGAAGTATCAGCCTATACAAAGCTTCCCTGAAGGCAGGATGACATATTGCAGCTGTGCCTATACCAACAATGGCCTTCCTGTCGGAGAAATCCAGCACTGTTATTACGAGTTAGTTGCCGACGAGGGTACAAAGCCCAAGGTCATCTACTGCGAAGACAGGGGAAGTGACAAAAAGAAGAAAGAATACCCTGCAACCGAGCAGGACATCAGTGAGCTGACCAATCTGCTCAAGGAGATAAATGCATTCGAACTCGACGGCTATCATGTCGAGGAGCGGATGACCGGGGGTAGATCGTATCGCATCTATATGGAATTCTCCGGTGGAGAGAAGCTGAACGCCACATGGTTTACTCACAGTCCCAGGGCATTGGCAGAGGAAGCATACGGCACTATCCTGCGAAGCCTGAAGGCCGTGACAGAACGCGCCAAGCCGTAGCCCACACCCTTTCACCTCTACATCATGGATATATTAGATAAGATCAAACAGAATTGGCTATGATTAAGAATATCGCATTTGACCTTGGTGGCGTAGTGTTGGCGCTGAGTTACGAACAGGCCGTAGAAAGGTTTGAGAAAATCGGCCTGAAAGACGCCAGAAGCCGGCTGGATGCCTTTGAACAAACAGGCATCTTTGGCGAGTTAGAGTCAGGAAGCATCACGGCAGAGGATTTCCGCCGCGAGCTGAGTATCCTTGTGGGCAGGGAGCTGAGGATGGACGAGTGCTGCTGGGCATGGCACGGATACGTGGATTATGTCCCCAAACACAATCTGGAGACGATTCTCAGCCTAAGAGCCAGAGGATATAAGGTATGCCTGCTCTCGAACACGAATCCTTTTATCATGCAATGGGCCAATAAGGATTTCGACGGCGAGGGGCATCCCATCGGCTATTACTTCGATGCCCTGTATCTGAGTTTCGAATGTAAGGTAATGAAACCTCGGCGAGAGATCTTCGAGATGATGCTGAATGGACTGCAATCGCTGCCTGAGGAAACGGTCTTCATTGATGACGGTCCCCGCAATGTGGCAACAGCAGCAGCAATGGGCATGCATACCCTTTGTCCTCATAACAACGAGGACTGGACAGAAGCCTTGGAAGCTTTCCTTCACCGTCAGAATGAAGGGGAAGACATAGTGCGTCAATCATCTGAGTAAAATCTTTCTGCTGGCATATTTGTAACTTACATGCTTACAAATCTTGTTATGGTTTCAGCGGATTGATTGGAGCAACATACACTCCATGCAAAAAAATGCTAAAAATTTGAAATTCTATAGGGGTTTCTTCATTTATGTAGCCAAAAGGCAGAGAATCGCTATCAACTCCCTGCCTTTTCAATTGTAACTTATATCTCTTCCTGTTTTACGTAATAGAGGATGGGACACACAATTCACCGTTTAATGGCACAAAGACACACTAATTCCGGCAGAACGGCTCACATTCGCCCACTTTTTGTTAGTTTAACGGGGAAAACGAACAATAATTGAAAAAATATATAGTCTTTTACAACTACGAAAACAATGCTATAGTCTGCTTGATGCCTTCCGTCAAAGTTAGAAAGCCTCCGATGCTCCAGCATCAACTGGTAGGAAGACACCATTGACATAGCTACCGGCTGGTGAAGAGAGGTAGAGTGCGGCATAACCGATGTCCTCGGGCTTGCCGAAGGTCTTCATCGGAATACGGCGCAGGATGGCTGCCTTACGCTGCGGGTCATTGTCCGTAGCCTTGTGGAACATCGGCGTATCTATCCATCCTGGAGCAATGGTATTCACACGGATGCCCTTTGGCGACAGCTCGGCAACGAGATAATGACAACGTCGGCTCCTGCCTCGACAAATACCCTTGCAATGCCAAGACCCAGCCCGCTACCACCGCCTGTCACGACGGCACGCTGACCGTCAATTCTAAATACATCCATTATCATATCCACTTTCTAAGACTATCTTTTTAAGCATAACAACTTACTGTTTAAAACGCATGCGTGTTTTTTCTCCTTTATCTTGCCGCAGGAGGGACTTATCGTATTATTGGGGGTCAAGCAGAATTCCATTAAAGTTATAGTGCTGGACGTCTTTGCTCTGGGAGCGAGTCTGTTCACTATCGGCAGAGCGGATGTAGGCATCACTCTGCTCTCGCTTACTCAGAGTTTTCAGTATGATGAGCTGACCGCCGCAGAAAACTTTCTGGACTTTAGCTTGGCAATTCCCAGTATGTGTAACAATGTTAGTAGCCCCACTACGGTCGGGTACACGGACGTACATGTCGTAGATGCGTACCTCACCCTTCGAGTTATTGTTGCGCAAGGTGAGTGAGCGCAGCTGTGTGCCGTCGCTGACGCCGGCATTCTCCAGCACGTTCCAGTTACAGTAGGTGCCCTTCTGCATGGTGGAGATATTCACCGACTTCTGGGTGCCGTCTACAAGCGTGTAGTCGATAATGAAGGCGCGACTGCCGGTGAAGTGGAGGTTGATGAGCAGCTGAAGTACGCCATTGTTGCCGAAGGTCCAGCGTGCACCACCCTTGTTGCGACCCATGACGAGGGCTCCCTGTGTGCAGCCGCCAGGAACAGTACCGTCACTCTCAGTATACTGCGGGTCAATGCGCGATGGATAGCTGGCATCGGCAGTAACTGTCTCGATGACGCCATGCAGGTCGGCAGGCAGCGCGTCGGCAGCATCCTGGAAGTGATACCAGTCGCCAGTGAGTACACGGAAGGGTACGACGCGAGTGATGATGCCAGTCGTGGTAACGGGTTTTACACCTTCTGCACCCGTAATGGTGACAGTGAACGTGCAGCTGCCCTGGGGCGTGCCACTGATGGTCAGCCGTCTGGTCTCTAGTGTAGCCGTCAGCCCTTCGGCCAAGCCCTCGACGACAGCAGTGGTGCCGACTTCGTTCCACTCATAGACGATGGCGTCGATGGATTGTCCCTCAATCACCTCCTGCGAAGAGTTGGCCGTGACACAGAAAAGTTCTATTTCCTCGGGCACGACGAAATCATAGGGTGTGCCGTCGATTTCGAATGCACCAAATTCCGGGGCCTCGTCATTATAGGGGATGTAAAGATCGGCGGCAGTGATATACTCCAGTCCTGCTGCGGCACATTGTTCCTCAGTCATCTTGCGAGTAGGCGTGAAGCCGATGATGGGTGTGCCTTTGTCTTTGAAAACGCTGCCAGGCTTCAGCCGTGCGAAGTTGTTGTTGGGCAACGATCCGTCAGCCTCGCGGGGAGCCATGAAGTCGCTGACGTCGAGCGAGAGGAACTCACCGCTGTAGTCCTTCGTCACAGGCTTGCTGCCATCGGCCACCTTCTGTCCCTCCTTGTAGGGGTTGCAGCCGTCAAGCGTGGTCCACGAGTTGAAGTCGGTATCAGGCAACTGCGAGCCGGGCTTGTCCTCAGAAAGAAACTCGTGGTTCTGCTTCAGGGCACCCCATCCTATGCAGTTGCGGATGGTCATCGTGCCATACTTAAATTCAGTAGGGAAACGGTAGTTGAACTCGTTGCCCCAGCCAGTGCAGTTGATGACATACATGCCCTCGTAGGCATTGTTCTGGTCGTAGCCTTTATGCAGGTTGTCGAAACTCACACAGTTGGTCAGCACGTGTGCACCGACACTCTGGTCGAAGGCTGCGCCCCCAGAGGTTCCACCGCCGCCCAGTTTGAATCCATTGCCATTGCCTACAGCATTACCCGCAGGCGTATAACCGGCATGATAGGCCCAGCATTGGTCGATGACCACGGGGTGATAGACCATGTAGAGGTCCCAGTTGTCGTCACTGTTATTCCATGCGCGGCAGCCGTGGAACTCAGTGCCAGGACCAGGGAACAGCTTGCAGGCGAAGCCGTCGGCATCGCCGCCGTCGTCGGTGCCATTATAGGTGCGGGCGTCGTAGTTGTTATATGAGTCGCAGTTGATGACCTTGTTACCCCGGCAGAACTGGTAGCCAGGGTTAAACTGCGGCTGGCCCGGCGGCAGCGACTTCGTTTCCTCGATGGAGAAGTCCTTGTACATGCCTATCTGCAGGCCGGTGTCGTTGTTGTCGCGGAAAGTGCAGCGTTCGATGATATTGTACGAGCCCTCCACCTTCATGCCGTTGTCCTCGGCATTACAGAGCACAAGGCCGTAGAACGTCCAGTAGTTGGCCAAATGGTTGACGTAGATGCAGCGGCCCATTTTGAAGTCGCTCATCGTAGTGTGGTGCATGGCAGAGCCATCAACGATGACCTTACCCACAGCCTCCTCAGGCCAGGCACGCAGCTCACAAGGCATGTCGGGCGTGGTGTTGAGAGCGGGAATTTTGATACGCTCGCTGATGGTGTAAGTACCCTCATGAACGAGGATGCGGTCGCCGGGCTGTACCAACTCCATCGCCTTGTGGATGGTGAGCAGCGGAGCCTGCTCCGTGCCTGTGTTAGCATCGCTGCCGTTGGTCGCCACATGGATGTCGGTAGCCGTCGCAGTAACACTGCATAGGGCCATGATACCTGCCACAGCCCTGCTTCTTGATTTCAATAGTTTCATCGTATTCATTTAGTAGCTTATTTTGTTGGGGTAATGTTGCGATTACTTATACGAAGGTTAATACCCTGGATTCTGCGTGAGATTCTGATTAAGTGCCCGCACGTCGGCAGGGATGGGGAAGACAGTGGTGTGGCCGTCGGACTCGTCGATGGCACCAGACCCCTCATATAGCGACTTGTAGCGGTGGAAGCGTATAAGGTCTGGTCGGCGCCAGCCTTCCCAGCAGAGTTCCAGCAGGCGCTCGTCAAGGATGTTGTCGAGGGTACACTCGCGAGGTTCTGCTCCTGCACGTGCCCTGACGGCATTGAAGTCGGCGCTGCCGTCACGTCCTAAACGCTCCTTTGCCTCGGCACGCATCAGCAGCACATCGGCATATCGGAAGAGTACGATGT
>JAEEVT010000108.1 GCA_016291005.1 Prevotella sp.
TGAGGGCGAGGCAGAGGCCGCCGGCCTTCTGGGCCTTCTTGTCGGTGGAGAGGATGCGCGTGGGCTGGTCGGGGTCGATGGCCAGGAGGGCCTTGCCGTCGTCGATGAGTCGCGCTCAGGTCCGGGCGGTGTCGGGAGTGTGGGGTATGTGGAGGTAGCGGGGCATGAGGGGTTATTCGATTTTGTGGGGTTAGATTGTTTGAGAGGTAAAGAGGTGGGCGGTAAAAATTACTTGTCGTTGTAATGTTCCTCGGCTTGAACTACAAGCACCGTGACGCGGTCGTCGTAGATGTCGTATATGATGCGGTCGTGGGCTGTGATGTGGCGTGAATAGGTCACGTCGTTTCCTCCGACAAGCGCTTCGGGGTGGCCCAGACCTGTGCGGGGATGCCGCATGATGTCCATCAGAATCTTTGTCGCCTTCTTGAAGAGCTGAGGGTTGGACTTCTTCCACTTGCGCAACGTCCGGTCAGCCTCCTTGGAGTACTCAATCGTGTAGGTCATAGGCTGTCGAAATATCGCTGCATCTCCTCCGGGGTGCTGCATTTGATGGTCTCACCCTTGGCATATTCGCGGCGAGCCTTGTTGATGGAGCGGCGCATGGCGGGGGTGATTGTGTGGTCATCACTGATGGTGGCGGTACGCACTGAGGCTATGCCGCGTATCATTTTCAGTGCCCGCTTGATGTCGGCCACGAGCGCATTGTCTTCCAGCGTCACTATTATTTGGGATGTCTGTGGTAATGTCATTGTTGCCATGATAAATACGTATTTATATGATATTTCTGGGGCCAAAACTGCGGTTGAGCGAGAGCAATGATGCTTCTCTGACCTGAAGGTGCAGAGTGTGGCGTTGCAATGCATCAATTGCCGAGCGGGAGCAGTTTCGCAGCCTTTCGGCTGCAAAGGTACAAATAATATTTCAAAAAACCACATTTTGGGAAGATATTAACACGATTTCTGTGCAGAGGACTATTCAATTTGTCAAGAGAAGCTTTATATTGGGGATGGGAATAGTCCCAGATAATCATTAAATTGTTAATTTACAATGAAGTATTTATCATTGATTGCGTCGGCCCTGGCAATGCTGGGGCTGACGGCGTGTGAGAAAGGACTCGTGGACGGCGTCGCGGATGTCGCTCCGACGGGTCAGGCGGCGAACTCGGTGCTGCAGGTGCAGACGCGCTCCGGCGGTTCGGCCGTCAGGTCCCGTTATGTGCGAAGGGACCTCAATACGGCCTATGAGCGAAGTGTCGATAGCTGTTACCAGATAGTCTTCACCGCCCAAAGCCACTGTCCTACCGCCCCTTCTCACCCGATAGAGGGCATTTACCTTACGTCCATTACAGAGAACATAGGAACGGATGCGGTCTCCCTCATAATAGTGACGGAAACGGTTCGCCTCCTGTGCAGACATCGATAGGACAAAACCCATCAACAGGACGATTAGTAGTACTCTTTTGTTTCCTAACATCGCGACACTATTCACCTTTAGTTGTTTATCCGAGCGTGATGTTTTCGACATCGATGGCCTCGTTGAGGAAGAACTGGGCTTGTTCGCGGAACTTGTCGGGGTTCTCGGTGGTGAGGTAGTGTACCTGGCCGTTCTTTGTGCAACGTTGTTCTATCTCGGGGTGGCGCTCGAAATACTGTTGTAGCGAGGTGGCGACGTATTCGCCCTGGGCTACGATGCGGATGCCGCGGGGGATGTATTTGTGAATCTTGGGCAGGAGCAGGGGATAGTGTGTGCAGCCGAGGATGACGGTATCAATGTCGGGGTCGAGACGCATCAGCTGGTCGACGCGCTTCTTGACGAAGTAGTCGGCACCAGGGGAGTCGGCTTCGTTGTACTCAACGAGTGGTACCCAGAAGGGACATGCCACGCCGCTGACCAGGATATCGGGGAAGAGCTTGTGGATTTCCAGATTGTACGACTCGCTCTTAATGGTACCTTCTGTGGCGAAGATGCCTACGTGTCGCGTCTTGGTCAGCGAACCTATTACTTCTGCCGTTGGACGGATAATGCCTAATACGCGTCGCTCCGGGTCCCACTTCGGCAGGTCAATCTGCTGGATGCTGCGCAGGGCCTTGGCCGATGCGGTATTGCAGCCCAATATGACGAGGTGGCAACCCATCTCGAAGAGTCGTGCGACGGCCTGTCGGGTGAACTCATAGACGACTTCGAACGATCGGGTGCCGTAGGGTGTACGGGCATTGTCGCCCAGATAGAGGTAGTCGTACTGGGGTAGTAGTTGTCTGATGCCGTGGAGGATGGTTAGTCCGCCGTAGCCGCTGTCGAAGATTCCTATCGGACCCATGTATTTAGAATTTTGAATTAAGAATGTTGAATGAGGAGTTATTGGCTTCGCCGATTAAGAATTTAGAATTAAAAGTGTGGCCAGGCAATCTTCTTTAATATTTCATTTCAAAAGTTGCAGGACGGCATTTGAGACGTCTTCGCCTAAGGCGGGGTTCAGCCAGAGGGCTGACGTCTGGTCTGTATTCAGGATGAAGGCATAGCCGCGCTGCTGGCCAAGCTTTGTCAGCGCTTCTGCCAGCCGCTGTTCCAAGGGTGCCTTGGCTTCGGCCTCGGCTTGGGCTAACAGTTGCTGGCTCTGCTGCTTGAAGGCAATGTTACGGTTCAGCATCTCCTGCAGTTCGCTCTGTCGCTTCTGGAGGATGGTCTTCGGATAAGTGGCCTGAACGTCTAAGAACTCCTCGTACTTCTTGTTGAAGTCGTCCTCAGCGCGCTTCATCTCACTCTCGTACTGCTTACGCAGCTGTTCCAGGTTGCGCTGAACGACGACATACTCCGGCAGAGACTGCATGACATTGTCGTAGCTCATGTAGCCAAAAATGGGCGTTGGGCGTTGGTCTTGGTCGTTTGGCCGTTTGGCCGTTTGGTCGTTCGGTCGTTCGGACGTTTGGTCGTTTGGGGTGATAGGGACGACGTTGTCAGACTGTGCCCAGCCAGCTGTCACCGCCAGCAACATGAATAAAAAGACTATACCTTTCTTCATACTTTACAATTGAAAATGATGGAACTTGATGATTTCAGCGGGTCTTGGGGGACTCTTCGCCAAAGAGGAATTGGGACTGGTAGCCGCCAGCATCGACGACGACCTTCTCGAAGACGATGGCTGGATCGTCGGGACTGAGAGTCAGCACATGCTCTTGCTTCGTTTCGTCGAAGGGCAGCGTGACGACGGATTCCACTACGCGACGGGCTACCGTGGGGTAGAAGATGGAATAGATGTTCTCCTTGGCCTCGTTCAGGTTGTGGTTGAAGTTGACGCGCTGGGCTTCGGAGCCGTCCAAGGATACGGTGTAGGTGAGGCCGCCCTTATTGAGGTAGTCGAGGGTGGACTTGACGATGACGTGAACCTTAACGGTGGTTGTAGTCGTTTGGTCGTTTGGTCGTTTGGTCGTTTGCGGTGTTGTTGTGAAGCGATAGGAGAGGGAAACACCAGTGACGGACTCGGTGTAGGGCATGAGGGTCATGCCGCTGAGGGTACGGCCTACGAAGGGTAAGACGGTCCATTGAGCATTAGCAGCGGACTGTGCCTCGTAGTAGTGCTCTGCCTCCATGGACACATAGTTGTTCTCCATTGTAAACACATAGCCTCCCGAACCTTCTTTCACCGCCTGTAAGGCGGGCATGCGGTCGGCGGGGAAGTTGTCGTTCCACGACCTATAGCCGATATGCTTTTGCGTCATCATGCCGTTCCACTTGCCTGCTGCAATGTCGGTGTTGTAGGCGGCGCAGAGCATGGAGTCGCGACGGAAGGCCTGACGGGCGCATTCAGCCCATTGGTTAGCCTCGGGGTCGTTCTTCTGAGCCAAATAGTGGTTCATGGCTACGGCGTAGTACATCTGGTAGATGTTCGACATAGCCTGTACGGGGAAGAGGATGAGCTGCTGGTAGGCGTCGCGGTATTCGGGTTTCAGCGTTATGTACTGGCGCAGGGCTTCAGCCTCCAAGCGTATGTAGTCGTCGGCCACACGGCGCCACTCGCCCGTTTCCACGTTGTAAGTGGTGGCGTCCAGCATTTCGGCGGTGGTGCGTCCGGCATACTTGCAGCAGAGGTTAAGGATGCGTGCAGCCTCGTCGGCCTGGTCGGGGCCGAATTGCTGGGCGCAGAAGGGAACCGTATGGGTCGCTACGACGTCGCGACTGACGGAACTGGGGTTCCATGCCATTTCCATGAAGAGGGTGATGGGGTACTCCATGGGCTTGAGGTCGCCGACGTTAAGAATCCACATGCGGTCTAGACCGTAGTCAGCAGCCAGGGTAAGCTGTTCCCACATGTTCTGCGAGGGGGTAACGTTGAGCCACTTCGAGTTACGCGGTGCACCAACGTAGTCGACGTGGTAGTAGAGTCCCCATCCGCCGGGGTGCTTACGCTCTTTGGCGTTAGGTACGCGGCGCAGGTTACCCCAGTTGTCGTCGCAGAGCAGGATGAGCACGTCGTCAGGTACTCGCATGCCCTTGTCGTAGTAGTCCAACACCTCTTTATATAGTGCCCACACTTGTGGCGTCTCCTTGGCAGGGCGGCCCGTCACTTGCTTGATGATCTTGCGCTGGTTCTCGACGATGGTCTGGAGGAGTTTGGTGTCGGCATCCTCGCTCATGGCCTCGTCGCCGTCGCCACGCATACCAATGGTCACGATGTCGTCAGTACCTTTCATGCGCTCAATACCCTCGCGGAAGAAACGGTCCAGATTTTCCTTGTTCTTCTGGTAGTTCCATGGTCCCCACTCGTTGCGATGGCGGGCATACTCCTGATGGTTGCGCGCCATGGGCTCATGGTGGCTGGTGCCGATGATGACACCCATGTCGTCGGCAGTCTTCAGGTTCAGCGGGTCGTCGGCATAGAAAGCCCATCCCCACATGGCCGGCCACAGGAAGTTGCCCTTCAGGCGGAGGATGAGTTCAAAGACCTTGCCATAGAAGTTATGGTCGCCATAGTCCGTGCCGAAGGTGTTTTTCACCCACGTGGTCAAACAGGGCGCCTCGTCGTTGAGGAAGATTCCACGGTAGCGCACGGCAGGTTCGCCGTCGGTGAACATGCCTGGACGGACAAAGGCCTGGTTGTGCTTGACTACGGGTACGTCGGCCCACCAGTACCAGGGGGAGACGCCAAGCTGTTGCGAAAGTTCGTAGATGCCGAAGACGGTGCCGCGCTTGTCGCTGCCCGCAATGACGAGCTGCTGGCCGATGGTCTTGATGATATATTTCTCCGATTTGCCCTTCAAGTCTGGCAGTTCGCCCTGTTTGACCCATTGGTCAATTTGGCGGTTACAGCCAACGGTGCCGATGAGGATGGTGGGGTTCTGACGGGGGGAACCTGTCGGCGCAGACGAGGGCGATGTAGGGAGCAGTTCCGGTTTGTAGCCCATGACGCGGTCGAAGTCGAGCAGGAGGTTGTCGACGGCAATCTGGACACAGCGATGTTCACGGGCATCGTAGGCTACACTGGCCTGGGCCAGCGACAGGGCGTTACCCTCGGGTAGGAAGACTACAAACTGGTCGGCAGCTTGCGCAGCTACGCTGCTAAATAATAAATAATAAAGAATAAATAATAAATTCCGCGACACCTTTTTCATACGGCCTTAACTACTCTAACTACTTTAAATTCTTTTACTTCTCTAACATATTTAAACCCGACGCTAGTGCTTCGGGTACCCTTTGGCATCCTTTAGTCGTGAATAATGAGTGCCGACTGGGAAGAAACGACGACCTTGTCGCCAGAGATGGTGCCCAGGCCGGCCTCGTTGATGACACCGTCGCAGCATACCTCCGTATAGGTACTCTGCGGGACGGCTATGGTCTGCGGCTGGAGCGAGGCATTCAGTACAACGATGATGTTGCGCCAGTCGTCGCGGCCGGCATAGTTCTTCAGACGGAATGCCACAACCTGCTTAGGAGCGTCGAGGAACTCCAAGTGTTTGCGAACCAGATCGGCATTGCCCAGACGGAAGGCAGGATGATGTGCGCGGAGGGCTATCAGCCGCTGGTAGTACTCTAACACCTGCGGATAACGCTTGAGGTTGGACCACTCCAAGTGGTTGATGCTGTCGGGCGACTCGTAGGAGTTGTGGACACCCTTCTTGTCGCGAAGCAGTTCTTCGCCAGAAAGCATGAAGGGTACGCCCTGCGAGGTAAAGACGGCGGTCTGTGCCAAGAGGTCGAGACGGATGAGCTCATCCATTTGACTATTGGACAACTTGCCTTTTTTCGTTTGCAGCAAGGGGACGCTGGCCTTCAGACGGTCTACCAAACACATGTCGTCGTGGCAGGAGACGTACGATATCATCTGCGTCGGCTCCAAAGCCCAGGGCTGCTTCGAGTAGTTCACCTTCTGCATGTCGACCTGCGGATGCTGGATGCAGCCGACAATGCCGAACTTCACGCTCTCCTCCATATCAGGAGCGCCACCCAGGATGCCAGGCTTCGTGTCGTTGTCGAACGGACCACGCAGGGCATCGCGAATCTCATCGGAGAAAGCGGCAATCTGTGGCATCTGCGGGATGTTGGCCTTCATGCCTAACAGTTCGTTGGGAATGCCGCAGCCACCGGCACTCCAGCCCTCGCCATATATAAATATGGTGGGGTCGATGTCGTTGACCATCTGGCGAATGGCGTTCATGGTCTGGATGTCGTGGACGCCCATCAGATCGAAGCGGAAACCGTCGATGTGGTACTCGTCAATCCAGTATTTGACGCTCTGCAGCATGAACTGGCGCATCATGGGCTTCTCCGAGGCTGTCTCGTTGCCGCAACCAGAGCCGTTGCTGTAGTGGCCGTCCTGCGTCTTGCGGTAGTAATAGTCTGGATAAGTGCGCTGGAAGTTCGAGTGGTCGATGTCGAAGGTATGGTTGTACACGACGTCGAGGATGACGCGGATGCCGGCCTTGTGGAGAGCCTGCACCATCTGTTTGAACTCCTTGATGCGGACAGCCGGCTGGTAGGGGTCGGTGGAGTAGCCTCCCTCCGGCACGTTATAGTTCATAGGGTCGTAGCCCCAGTTATACTTATTGTCAGCCAGTCGCGTCTCGTCCACCGAACCATAGTCGTAAGAGGGTAGGATGTGGATGGCATTGACACCTAACTTCTTCAGGTGGTCGATGGCCCACGGCTCAGTCAGAGCCAGGAATTTGCCCTTGTACTGTGCGTCGGGGCGGGCGATAGAGAAGTCGCGGTGGTGCATCTCATAGATGACGAGGTCGGACGGTGACTTGGTCACGGGTCTGACGTCATTAGCCCAGCCCGCAGGGTTCGTTTCATCCATACGGATGATGGCACCACGCTGGCCGTTGACGCCCACGGCTTTGGCAAATACGCCTGCACACTCGCCACGGCCCACGTCGAAGGTGTAGAACTTGCCCAGCATGTCGCCCTTTACCTCAGCAGTCCACGTTTCCTTGCCGGAACGTATCATCTTAACCGTCTTGGCAGCCTTGCCGCCCAGACCATCTTTGTAGATGCGAACCTTCACCGACTTGGCATCGTCAGGTGCAAATAACGTAAAGGTTGTCTTCTCCGGTGCATAACTCATCTCGTTGAACACTTGTGCCACGGCAGCCTTGGGCAGTAGCGCAGCCATTAATCCCGTCAGTATCAATTTCTTCATGACTATTTTGGTTTTTAGTTCTTGTTCCTATGTTCGTTCATATACTCTCGCGGCGACATGCCGTAGAACTTCTTGAAGATGGTTGAGAAGGATGCCGAGTTATTGAAGCCGCAGGCATACATCACCTCCGTGATGTTCATGTTCTGGTTGGCCAGCAGGTTGGCAGCCTGCTTCAGTCGGATGTTACGGATGAAGTCGTGAGGTGTCTGGCCCGTCAACTCCTTCATCTTACGATGCAGGTGAACGCGGCTGATACCTACCTCGTCGGCAATCTTGTCGATGCTCAGGTCGCTGTTGCTGACATTCTTGTTGATGACCTTCATGACACGGTCGAGAAGCTGTTCGTCGGGCGACTTCATCTTGACGTCGTCGACCTGCTCCTCTAACTGGTCGTTGCGGCCATATTTCAGACGCAACATGTTGTGTGTGTGGATGAGGTTGACGATGGTACGTCGCAAGATGTCCATGTTGAACGGCTTCATGATGTAGGCATCTGCACCCATCTCCAACCCCTCTAATTGATCCTCGTCGCGGCTCTTGGCGGTGAGCAGGATGACTGGCACATGACTGGTGGCGGGGTTAGCCTTGATTTTTGAACACATCGTGGTACCGTCCATCTCAGGCATCATGACATCTGAGATGACGAGGTCAGGTACCGTGCGCAGTACCTCGCTGAGTCCGGCACGGCCGTTCTCGGCAATAGTCACATCGTAGTCTGCCGACAACTCACTCTGCAAGAAGTCGTGAATCTCCTTGTCGTCCTCGACGATGACAATCTTCTGCCGCTTGCCGGTCTTCGGCAATGTCGGCTCTACCGATTCCTCGGCAATCTGCTCTTCGGGAATGATGGTTTCTACTGGTATCTCTTCAGGTGTGACATCCAGAATCTCCTCGGGCTTCAGGTGAACATAACCTAACGGTATGGTAACAATAAACTCAGCGCCCTTCGAGCCGATATTGTTTTTGGCCACGATGGTGCCGTGGTGAAGCTCTACCAAGGAGCGCGTCAGGTCCAGACCGATGCCTGTTCCCGTCTTGCGGTCGTTGACATGCGACGGCGTCTGGTAGAAGCGCTCAAAGATGCGGTCTAACTTGTCGGCGGGAATACCTTCGCCGGAGTCCTTGATAGCGATATGTACATTCTTGTCGTCGTGGGTGAGGCCTATACGTATCGTGCCTCCTGCTGGTGTGAACTTAAAGGCGTTGGACAACAGGTTGACAACGACCTTGTCGAAGTTGTCACGGTCTATCCATACCGGCAGTTCCTCTGTATCGCGCTCGTAGGTAAACTGGATGTTCTTCGACTTGGCCTGCTGGGTGAACAACGTATAGATGTCGTTTATGAAGGAAACGATTTCCGTTTCGCACATGTGCATCTGCATCTGGCCTTTGTCAATCTTACGCAAATCCATCATCTGGTTGATGAGTCCGAGAATGCGCTCGGCATTGCGGCGGATGGTCTCATAGACACTACGGCGATGGGCATCGTCATCCTGCTTGATAAGCGATAGCAGTGGCGTGACGATGAGCGTCATAGGTGTACGGATTTCGTGGGAGATGTTCATAAAGAACTTCAGCTTCGCATCGGCCATTTCCTCGGCATGGATGTGCTCTTGGAGGCGCAGACGGTCCTGCTCCTTGCGGTGACGTTGCTTGCGGTACCACCAGAAGAGTCCTGCCAGAGCCAATATATATATAATGTACGCGAGGGGCGTGCGGTACCACGGAGCATGGATGACTACGGTAAAGCAACGTTCCGGGGTGGAGATACCGTTCTGCTCGGCCACCACACAAAAATCGTAGTCACCTGGCGGCAGATGGCTGAACGTTATTTCGTTGACGCCAGGCTGCATGCGTACCCATCCCTCGTTATTGATGCGGTAGCGGTAGGAGATATGTTCGGGGTTGTCGTAAGTCAGCGTTGACAGCTGTAAGGCGAAGGTGTTATCACTTGGACTCAACACAAAACGATTAGAAGCGATGACCGTTGTGTCGACCACATGCCAGAAGCCCGACATGGTTGCCGGTGTCACGGGCTCGCCGTCAATGGCAAATCCGGTCAACTTTACTTCTGCTTTCCATTTGCGCTCCTTCACTTCGGAAGGACGGAACCACGTGATGCCACCCAGGCCGCCAAAGAGCATGTAGCCGTCTTTTGATGCCCATGATGCGCCGTCGCTGAATTCGTTGGACTGCAGACCATTGTCGACAAAATAGTTGGTAGTCTTACCCGTCTGCGGAACCATACAGCACAGGCCGTGGTCCGTGGCAATCCAGAGGTTTCCCTTTAGGTCTTGCTCAATGGAGGCAATACCGTTATCGGCCAGTCCGCTGTCCATCGCGCGAAGTTCCATCTTATGTGTCTTCAAGTCGTAACACACCAGACCGTCGTTAGTGCCGACATAGAGTTTACCTCCGAACTCACGGGCGATACGTGTCGGTGTACCGTAATTCAGGCAGTTCTTGCCAAATACCGTCAACCAGCTATTCTTCTTCAGATCCAAGGCACATACACCCATCGTGGTGGCGACATAGACGCGCTGACCATCAGGCGACATGGCCACCTGAGAGATATAGTTGTTTGATATGCTGTTCACTTCACGCTTCTCAGGAGCACCTTCGGCCTGTGTGTAGCTTTTCACGTCACCATTCTCCTGATTCAGACATAACAAGCCGTAGCCCATGGTTCCTATCCAAATCCGATTGTCATTGTCACACACCAGATCGAAGATGCTGACGCTGGCTCCCTGTGGCAGAGCGTAGGGATGGTATGTCATCGTCTTGGGGTCTATCCATCCGCAGCCTTCCTTGTAAGTGCCTACCCAGATATGTCCGTTGAGGTCTTCACAGATGCTCAGGATGGTGGAGGGGAAGTTTTCCTTGAAGTGCCGTACCACCCGATAGTCATTGTCCAAGGTGTAGAGTCCGTCTTTGTCGGTACCTATCCAACGATAACCATTCGAACTGCCCTGAACGCTGGTGACGCAGGCCGTACCGATGATGTTGCGGGCTCCCAGTTTATAGCCCATGTAGCCGAAGCTCAGCGCATGGCCGGGTTGCATGTAGATACCTTTCTGCAGAAGTCCTAACCAGACGTTGCCGTTATGGTCTTCGCAGATAGAATAGACTTTCGCAGAGCTGAGGTCTACATCTCGGCTGTAGTAGGGGTTGTCAATAAGGTTCCCGTTAGAAGGATTATAGATGGCCAAACCCATACCGTCGTAGCCCAGCATGATATGTCCACGACGATTCAGGTAGAGCACGGAGATATGCTTTGTGCCCGTTCCTTCAATATGTACGGGTGTGTCGCCATCCAAACGGAAGAGTCCCTGGTGGGCGGTTGCTACATAAATGTGTCCATTACGGTCTTCACAGACGTCGAGTACAGAACCCTTCATGTCTGCATCTTGGAAAAAACGCTTGACGTTCTTACCATCCCAGCACCACAGACCATCATTATCAGTAGCTATCCACACTTGTTGTCTGCGGTCTTCTATCATCCGATGGACGGTGCTCAAAATGGCCAGTGCATCGCCCATCTGGCGGGCTTCATGATTACCAGTCATGTGCATCACGCCATGACCGGAACTGCCAATCAGCATGTCGCCGTTTCGTCGTTCCAACAAACAGGTGATGTAACTGGGACTCTCGTTCCCGTTGAGGTCGAAGGTCTTGACATCGTGGAAGCGCTGACCGTCGTAGGTCTGCAGGGCACCATACATACCGATATAAAACAAACCATGTCTATCTTGTAGCATACAGTTGACATAGTTGCTGGCCATGCCTATGTCCTGACGCGTCTCTTTCTTCAAAATACGGAATTTATAGCCATCGTATCGGTTCAGACCATTTCGTGTAGCAACCCAGATAAAACCGTCACGATCCAAATAGACCTGTGTCGTATAGCTGCTTGACATCTGCTTGTCTGCGTCAAATAATTTTCCCATTTGCGCGTAACTGCTCTTAGCGCATAGAATGAGCATTAGCAGAAGCCACAAATGCGCATAGTTGATACTTTGTAGAAATAGAACTTTACCCTTCATGAAGTAGTAATACATTAGTTAGTTGTTTAAACAGCTGCAAAGGTAAACATTTCTAACTAATGTACCAAA
>JAEEVT010000109.1 GCA_016291005.1 Prevotella sp.
ATGGCGATAGCTTTGTGACCTGCCGACAACAAACTCCAACAATCGCTGCATCCCTCGGCTATGTAGAGCGCCTCGCCTGGCTTCAGCAGGTTGAGCACGGGCAGGTTGTAGATGCTGCACGCTGAGCCTTGCGGGAAGCGGAAGCGGGGTAGGGCACCCTTCACGAGGTTGCGGTTCTGAACGCCAATCAGCTTTCCCTCACGATTATAATAAGGTATCTGCAGCCAAGGCACACCCTGACGGTCTTTCCACGAGGTCAGGTGGCACCAGCGCACCACGCGCTCATCCAGCCGGCGCTCGTCGAAGAGAAACTGTCGTGCCTCGTCGTTCAGCCAAGGGCGCTCAAAGAATCGCTCATAGCGACTGGCATCGAAAGCTGCCGGATGGCTGATGTCGGACGTCTGAGGCTTCCACTCATCAATGATGATGTTGTGCTCATCGGCCAGCCAGCGGCATGCCTCCTTGAAGTCTACATGCAGATGCCGCATCACCAAGTCGATAGTGCCACCACTCGCCCCACAAACGAAGCAACGAAACGTGTTCTTGCTCACCCGATACGAAAGGCTTGGATGGGTGTCGGCATGAAACGGGCAGAGGCTTTTATGTCGCGCCACCCTCAGTCCAAGTCGCTCGGCGACCCCCTCGATGGGGAGGTCGCGGAGCTTCTCGCTTTCAAACTTATCCATCGTCTCTCTTTACTTGCTGTCTTTAAACTTCTGGAGGCATTCCTTTGTCATGTAGTAGAGATCTGCCTCAGCAGAGTAGGTCACCAGCTTGCGAAACACCCATTGCCGCAGTTGGCCGTCTGTACCCTCCTCGCTCTTGCCCATCTGCACGCGGAGTGCTTTCAGCTGTGCCTTACTGAAGGGATTTGACAGGCTTGCGAGCATGTTGACAGGGCCATGCCGCAGGGTCTCGGCAGTCAGGTCGACATTCTTTCCGTTTACCATGTCCGAGAATATCATCTGCTTGCTCCAAAGATCTTGATAGACAAACCACTCTACAAAATCAGCCATTGAGCGCGTGAAAGTCTGGTTGTTAAGCAGATAGAGTATGCAACCAGCGCGCCATGCAGACACGAGGCTTCTCTTGCTGCAGGCATACAGCCAGTCGTCGTCCGTGCAGTCGGCCAGCTCGGCCAGGTCCTCAGCCATCTTGTCGATGAGCTTGTTGAGTGGCTTGATGATGAAGCGGCCTTTGGCTGAAGTGAGACGGAGCAGGTATTGGTCCAACTGCTCGTAGAACTCGTCAGAGAACTTGCCCACCCGCGGTATACGACCGTCGCGGGCGTGTCGCGGCACGTATGAGAATGTTATTCTGGCAAGCGTGCCGTTGAAGAGTTCGCTTGTGTAGAACTCACGGGCGTCAAGAGGTGTGCTTGCAAAGGTGAAGCATGCGCGCAACCTCGCGTTACATGTCACACCACTTTCTGTGGCTCTTAGCTGCCCGTATAATTCGCGGTCGAAGCAGCACCTGAGCATCTTGCTCACCTTCTTGTGCCCCCCACAGATGTCGTTTGCCATCACCACTTCGGGAAGGTTCATGTACATACACTTGCCACCTTGATTGGCCAGATTCTCGACGTTTTTGTTGAACCCAGCGGGTGTACAATCGGCGGGAGGGAAGAAGAAACTAACTTCGGGACGTGGTGGGCAGTCTTTCTGTTTGCAATACTTATAGGTTTTATCCCAATCCTTAAGTTCCCTGTCTGATTCTTCATCGTGAGTTCTGAAGTCCCTGCAAATAGCCTCTGCCAACAGCCCTAACTGCCCTTTGTTCCCCGAAAATTCAGCACATAGGTGGGCTATTAGGCCACATGGCTCCATCCAAACCCCCGAGGGGTACATAAATTCACAACCATTTACATGTGCCCCAAGTGAGGGAAAAACCATCGGAGCGAGTGGCTCATGCATGATTTTGCTGGACTGTGAGAGCAAAAGATTGACCGTTTCAAGGCCTTTTCCGAGCCTTGGCATCTTCGGACGCACAGGCTTTGTAATATCGTATCTCATTGATTTTCTGCTTGTTAAGTGAATAATTGTTTTAACCGAGCGTTACGTTACAGTACGTTACAGTTGCTTTTTGAAGGGTTTCGTTTTCTGAAATTATAATATAACTACTTAATTATTAATAAGTTACATTCATATAAAGAGTAACTAACCTATCTATTTTACAACTGTAACAACTGTAACTGTAACGCAGACTCAGAGGAATTAAGATTTACCTACCAGGCTTTTGAGTGCTTGGCGAATCTCGTTCATCAGTTCCAGACAGAAGGTGTCGATGTCGATATCGTTCAATTCCGTGTTCCTGAAGTTCAATCGAGTCGAGCCGTTGGAGCGGAGCGTGATGGTGACGTACTTGCCCTCAAAAAGGTGTACATTCCGACGACAAGTCTTCAACGGAGTTCCCACTTCCCGGAACTCGTACTGGTCACCGTAGATGTTTCCTTCACTCGGAAGTTTGCACCTCAAAGTGCCCAAATACACTTTCCCAGCCTTCAGCAGATTGTCATCCTGCAGTAGCGTTTGCAGGTCGACGCATAACAACATGTTTTTCTTTAGCGTAGCGATACGGCGAGGCTCGTACTGAGCACTACCTTCGCAATTTCTTTTTGTTCCCATTTCTTTTTCGTTTTTTAGGAAACAAGTGGGCTCAGGTTCACCTTGCCGTCAGTAGCCTGCTGTTCCACCTCTTCATAATGAGCACGCGGCTCCGTGCCTAAGAAGATGTTGCAAAGTTAGGCATATTCTGCGACTTTTCAAACTATTTCGGACGCTTTAGATAGACGCGTAAATTATTAGTTTTTAGACAATTACCTTCCGTTTTAGTCCGTTGATGGAAGTCCGTCTGACGTTAATGGACGACACACCCAAAAACATCTGTCAGTAATAGACGCCTGATGTAGGTGGATATCCATTAACGGCAAAAAAATAAGGGCGCCCACCGTTTGTGAGCGTCCATTTCAAAATGGTTATAAAATGTTAACTAAAGCCTTTTTGTCATCCGAGTCTCAAAATCAGAGGCAAACTTCTGTTCCATGCCGCCATTCTGCGCAGCCTCGGGGTCTGCTTTCTTGAAACTGTCAAAGCGTGCCCAAACACTTTTCTTCTGTGGCAAGTCGTAACAGCCTTTATACGTTGACGAGAAATACTGATAGCCCTTGGCTAAGCTCAAACCCGTCCAGCATACAAACTCCGCTATTGCAGTAGTGTCCATCTTCCCGCCACGGCCTTTGTCGGCAAAAGTGTCAAAATGCGTCATGATTTCTTTGGCTTTCTTGCCTTTTTCGTAGTCGTTGATGAAGTAGAGCGACTCAAGATCCTCCAAACCGTACTCTGCACCATTCTCTACTGCACGGGAGGTAGCATAGCGTGTAACGCTCTTGATGTTGTACTTATGCCAACCCTGCTGGGCAAAGTCTTTAAGAGAACCATTCTTCTTGCTCTTCTTCAAAAGTTCGTTTTGGCTTGCATCCTCCTTGGACATCATGCCTATCACATCCTTCATGTCGGAGACAATACTCTTGCATTGCTCATTGAGCAGTTTAAGGCAGAGGTCGGCATCCTTGCCTATCATCGCTTCCTTTGTCAGTTCCTGATGGCAGATCACCAATACTGCTATGATGTTGGCGAAATAGGCTCCCATCTCAGCATATAGCGTCGATACACAATCTGGGTAGGAATCCAGCCCGTACAAGTCACGGCCACACTCAGCATAGGCCAATGCCGACTTGACAAACACCGACGGGCGAAAGTCCTTGCCAGGTACCTTCTTACGGCAAATGGGAGTGAACCTCTTGTAGATGATTTTAGTCCCCTTGAGCGTGCTGCGTATCATGCGAAACAGCTTGTCGGCATCCCGGAAACAGTTGTTGTCGTCCGTGGCCCACAACTTGTTATAGGTAAGGGCAATCTTCGACAACCTCAACAGCTCACGGCGCGTCATGTTCAGTCTCTCGCGCACTATACAGATCAGCTGCTGAATGTCATATTCGTCAAAACCACGGCGTTGTATACCGTAAACAAGCCTTACCTCGCCATCCTTCTCGTAGTTCTTGAGAACGTCAAGAATCTGAAGGATGCCTTCTTTTGATTTTTCAATATCTGTCCAATGAACCATGTTTTCCTGAATTTTTAATTAAACCTAACAATGTGACCGCAAAGATACTAAAAAATCCCGTCATAACAATTAAGACGGGACTAGAATTTTTCTCTAAAAATAGTTAATGCACTCTTTGTCTCGTTTCATACGGCCACGGCGACCTTCTCCTCCAGAGCTTCCTTGATGTACGCATTGATGGACTGGCCAGCCTGTAGTGCCAGCATGGCAATCTGACGATGAATGGCCGGAGTTAGCCTGACGTTCAGCACACCCGTATAACTCTTGTCCGGCTCAATGCCCTCGTCGGCACAATAGGCCAGGTAGTCATCCACGGCCTCGTGGAAAGCCTCGGTGAGCTCCTTCACACTCTCGCCCTCGAAATTCACCAGACCGTTGATGCCCTCTATCTTGCCGAAAAACACCTGGTCCTTGTCGCTGTAGTTCACAGAACCGATATACCCTTTGTACGTCATTGTATTCATATTGTTGTCCTCCTATTATTATTTAATTAATCCTGCTTCACGCAAATCGTCCAGAACCTGCTTCATGGCATACTCCTTCATGATGTTGCCAGGATGTGGCTTGTGCAACATGATGGGGCGCTTGTTGCCATTCTTGAAAATCAGCCTCGAACCAGAGGTTCTTCCCTTATTGCTCCGCTCGTAGCCATAGCCCTCCAGCAGCCGTTGCATCTCGTCGAACGTAAAGTCCGAGGGCATCTTCATGAACCGTTCCCGTAGCTTTTCCCTGCTTCCCATATCATTTACTATTCTTTTCGGCTGCAAATGTAACTAAAATTTAGTTGCAATCCAAATATAAGAGCCACATTTTTTAACTGTTTTGAATTTTTTACATTTGAAATGCTTTTATTTCGTTTGTTTTGTGTACCTTTGTAGCCATATTTTAAACTAATTGCCTATGACGTAAACAAAGAACAAACAAAACGGACATATACGATAGAGCGTTAGCTTTTTGCCCTACTTTCTTGGAATCTGCAAAATTCAAAGTTATCAAGGGACATAAAGATGTAACGTTCGCGCCTAAGGGCGTGGACTTATACTTTATTTTGATAACAGGTATTGCAGAACCTCAAGAAGTGATAAAGTCGGTTCCACGCCTTTTGTATTGCTTGTCCAGAATTTTAAATTATTATTAATGCAACCTATGGAACCGGGGTTAACTAAAACAATTACTATTATGTACAAAAAGAGAAATTATTTTTTGCTGGCTTTCTTTATGATGGTCTTGACATGTGTTGGTATTACATCGTGTAGTAGCGATGATGATAGTACGACAACATACTCTCTTAAATGGAGTTTTTCTACATCTTATATTGATGATGTCACTTTGTTTGAATATGCAGAAAATGGGGACAAAGTTGCCAATCATAGTGTTGACAATGTGGTGGAGAATGGTACTTACAATTTCACCGCTTCTGATAGAGCTGCTAAAGTGAAGGTCTATTTTAAAATGGGGAGTTCTCCAAAATGGGTTCAACAAGTTTTTTATCTCAAATCAGGAGGTAATACAATCATTGAGGTAACTGGCCAATCCATAATCGGTTCAAAAGAACCTTGATGTCTTTTAAAATACAAATAATTAAATACTCAACACGAGTTAATATGTGTTGAGTATTTTTCTTATTTTCTGGGAGGATTTCAAAACCAGGAAGATGACTTTGTTATCGATGTATATTCTCTCTCTCAGCCCTTAGGCATTTGCGGTTTTAAAGGGTTACACATTTATTTCTTGAATAAGTCAGAATGCGTTCCAGTACGATAAAGTGAAACCACTCTGATTGCTTCCTTCTTCTTATATATAAGTAGCCAGTAGTTCGTTCATGTCCTTGCACCGCTGAACCTTGCCTGCTTCTACATCACGAATTGCCTGCATGGTTTCATCGTTAAGATAAGCGTCAGTTTCTGGGTCGTAAAGACTGTCTGTTGCCTTTGCCTCAGACACTGTCCACCCCATTCTCTTGCATAACTGCTTAATGAAAGCCATGTCGGCTCGCGGCATGCTGATGTTAACTGATACTGCTGTTGCCATATTTACCTACTATTTTGTTTTCCGTCGGCAAATTTACAAATAATTCCTGAGACGCCAAAGGAATCTCGGGAATATTTGTTCAATTATCTTTTTAGACTTGAACACCTTACTTTGCATCGGGAAATGTTTAAAAAGCTAAAAATGAGTAAAAAAACGACGGGAAATGATGTGTTTGTCATTGAAAAGGTGTATTTTTGCACGTTATTATTAACTATTGTCTAAAACTATTACAGAGCCGATGCTGAAGAGTGCATTCAAGACTTCGACTGAATGGATGAAGATGCTTGGACAGTTGAGGAGACTGGCCCGGTTGGAACAGCTGGGGCGGTTGACGATGCTGGGCGCCGCTGGGTGCTTGCTGTCGGTCCTGTTTGCGACGACGGCTATGGGCAACGCAAGGGAGCAGCAACGGGTGTTCTTCTCGTTCGACGCCTCTAACGGTTTGGCAGACAATAGTGCGCAGACCATCCGCTGCTCGGCGATGGGTCGTATGGTCATCTCAACCATCGGCCACATCAACTTCTATGACGGCGACGCCTTCTCGCATACTGACCCTAAGGCGGAGAACATCTTCCCGCTGCCCAAGTATAACGGCCACTACCACATGTACTTCGACAAGTTCAACCACCTGTGGCTGAAGGACCGTCGCAGCGTGACGTGTGTCGATCTGCTGACGGAGCGTTTCGTCGAGGATGTTGGCGGCGTCTTGGCTGAGATTGGCATTAAACGTCCGGTTGACGACCTGTTTGGGGACAGGAACAACCAACTTTGGTTTCTCTCCGACGACAGGCTCTACAGCATTGAGTACCAGCGGGACTATCCTGTTCGCAAGGGTGTTGAGATTCAGGACGTGGACGTTTTCCGTGACAGTTTGATGCTTCAGTTCTATGCCGACGGCATAGTGAGTGCCTATTCTTTGAAGGACAGCCGCCACATGTGGGATTCCGATTCCCAAGTGGATAGCGATACGCTGAAGTACGACAAGTCGTCGGTTCTGTTTCCTTATGCCGACCTGTTTTTCCAGATTCGCAACGGCTCCAAGGCAGCCGTTCTGCTGAGTTTCGACGTCATGAAGCGCGAGTGGAAGGAGATTCTCTCGACACCTTATCATCTGAACAACATGGCCTTCTACCGACACCGTCTTTATGTTGCTTCTGAGTATGGCTACTGGATACACGACTACCGTGCAAACGAGGTGCGCCACCGCAAGGAGTTGCTGTTGGCGAACGGCCGTATGTTGCTGACGGACGTCAACGCCATAGCCTTCGACCGCCAAGGCGGCATGTGGATAGGTACTGAACGTCGCGGCCTGCTCTACTCGAAGCCCATACGCAGTCCCTTCATTGCCTACACGTGGGACGAGAAGGAGGCTGTGGACTTTGCGGCACTGATGGACCGTGAACTGCCGGCGCAGCAGTCGTTGGGCCGTCACGTGAACTGTCAGTTCAAGGACAGCCGCGGCTGGGTTTGGACGGGACTGTATACCGGTCTGGAGGTGTTGCGCCCGGGCAGAAGGATACCGTCGACCATTACTCGCAAAGACGGTCTCCAGAACGAGATGGTCCGCTGTATTGTAGAAGACAACGACCACAACATCTGGGTTGGTACCAGCTACGGTGTTTCGCACCTCATCATCCGCAACAACGAAATCAGTAACATTGAGACATTCACTGAGGGCGACAACGTTCCCAACGAGTCGTTTGTCAACGGGCGTGCCATGAAGTTGCCCAACGGCAGGATAGTGATGCAGTCGCTTGACCACGTCATCTGTCTCAATCCCCGCGGCTTCTATCGTGACAGCGTGCGCGCCATGCAGCTCTGTCCGTCGCTCATCCGTGTTCAGGTGAACGGCCAGCGTGTCAGTCCGGGAATGACAGTTGACGGCCGCGTCATCATCGACAAGGCGGTATCGAACGTCCGTGAGATCTGCGTCAACTACAACCAGAACTCCGTGTCGCTGACCTTCTCGGGACATAACTACTACAGGCCCATACAGACCTGCTACCGCTACCGCGTCAAGGGACTCAGCGACAAGTGGCAAGTGCTGTCGTACTACAACTCCGCCGGACTGGTGGACAGCAAGGGACTGTTGCACCTGCCCATGCTGGCCTTGAAGCCCGGCACGTACGAGATAGAGGTACAGGCGGCAATGACGGACGACAACTGGCAGGGAGAACCCTACACGTGGGTGCTGAAAGTCGAGGAACCCTGGTGGCGCTCGACGGGTATCTACATCCTGCTTGCCCTTATCATATTGGCCTTGGCGTTCTACAACCTCTTCCTGTTCTACCGAAACATGCGCATGCGACTGGCCTGCCGCAACGAGGAGAAGAAGCTGCTGCGCCGTATCAGGAACTATACCGACCGCTGTAACCGACTGGTCGACGAGGTGCTGACGCCCTATACGGTTTCGATGGTTACAAACCTGGAAGCCGAGCGCGATGAACAAAGCGAGTTTACGCAGATGATGCTGCAGATAGTGCCTTACGTCAACAGACATAAGGGGCTGGACTTCAGCGTACGCAGGATGTCGGAACTGACTGGCGTCGAAACGGGACACCTCTACGACCTGCTGTCGGAGAACATCTACAAGAGTCCTCGTCCTGTAGCCATCAGACTGCGCCTGCAGGAGGCTGCAAAACTATTGAAGGAAACCGATTTGACTATTGAGGAAATTGCCGACCAATGCCGCTTCGTATCGCCCAACTACTTCATAGCCAGCTTCTATCACCTCTACCGCCTGGTGCCGCAAGAATGGCGCGCGAGATTTGGTAAGTCCTGAAGCTAACACGTGCCGCGGCCGTTTTTTTCACTCCGTCTTTATGCCCCGGTAGCCCACTAAACGCCACGTGCGCTCGCCCGTACCTTTATAATATACCAGCACCTGATAGCGGTTCTCCGTCTGGTAGAAACAGCCTTCCGAGGGTGGAAAGCTGCCGTTCTCCGTCACGTACTGGTAGGAGTAGTAGCCCTGCTTCTGTAGGACGGAAGCCGTATAGACCTGACGTCCGGCATCAAAAGTCATCTGGTAGTGGCTGCGGTCGTTGTCCGTTGTCCAATGGCCGTCAAGATAAATGTCGCCCTGCCAGGGAGCCTGTAGCTCGTAGTTCACCCAGACATAGTCGCAGATGTAGTCCACCTCCACGTTGTCGCTGTTGCGGATGCAGAAGGCGCCGTCCGCATCGACGTCTGTCAGGTAGTTGCGGCGCGTCGTCGTGGCGTAAGGATAGGCCTGAAAGTTCGTGCCGTCCCACGTAATGCGGTCCAGACCCATCGTGGCGTGGCTGACGTCCAGCACCTCGAACTTATGATACTCGTTGCCAGCAGGGAAGATGAGCTGGCGATGGTGCTGCCACGAGAGACCCTGAGCTGTAATATAGCTTGGCGACGGGTTGTGGCGGGCCATGTCCTCGCGCCAGTTCTGCATCACTACCGTCCGCAGCTGTTCGTCGAGGTTGTTGACACGCAACGTGTTGTACTTCAGCGTTAGCGACAGCTGCTGGTGGCGGTCGTTATGGTCGATGTCCGTATTCGTCGTAGCACTAATGCCAATGTCCATCAGCGGTTCCACGACGTAGAACTCCACCTGTAGCACGCGCTCGTCACCTTCATCCTCGTCGTAAACCGTCAAGCGATAGTTGCCGCTCATCTTCAGCCGGCAACGCTCGTTGGGGATGGTCAGGCGGTAGTGTGTATAGAGTACGGTGGTGTTGATGGAGTTCTGGTAGTCGTCTATCGGGTTGCCGTTGAAACCGTCTAACCAGTCGCTCTCGAAGAGTTCCTCAGACGGCGTCCAGTCGGCCTCACAATGTTCCAAACGATAGACAAAGCGATGGTAGTTGTGCGACAGCTCGTCGAAGCCCACCACCATTTGTTCGCTACTGCCAAGGGTCATGACGGGACGGTTCAGCCAGTCGCCGTTGACTACGCTGGTCAGCGACTTCACGCGGTCTGTAAATATCTTGTTGCCAGCCTGCAGGCCTGTGGTAAACATCAGAAGCATCACCAACAGCGCTTTCAAGAACCTCATGCAGGCCCAGTCGGTATCGTGGCGCGTTTCGCAATGGGTAAGGCCGAGCGAATGGGCTTTTTCTTCCAGCAACGGGCAGTCGGAACGATAGAAGCCACTCAGGATGAGTGCTGCTCCCGGCGACATCACGCCGACGAAACGCTCCATGTCCTGAAGCAGAATGTTGCGGTTGATGTTAGCCAGGACGAGGTCAAAGAAGGACTGACGGATGGCGTCGGAATCGGATGCCGCACTTTGGCTTTCAGGTTGAAGTAGGGTAGCGTCGCCGTGAAGTACCGTCAGGCGGTCATCGACGCGGTTGATGACGGCATTATGGCGCGTATTGTCCACGCTCCACTCGTCGATGTCATAGGCCACACAGGATGCTGCACCAAGCTTCAGGGCGCAGATGCCAAGTATGCCAGTACCGCTGCCGCAGTCTAAGACACGCGGGCTCCCGAAGGGGAAACCTTCGGGCGCGGACTGAGGATTGAAGATGTCCATCAGCATGGCGCAGATCATCCGCGTCGTCTCGTGAGTTCCTGTGCCAAAGGCCAGATGCGCATCGATCTCGATGGAGATGACTGAGGGGAGAGGGGTGATGGCTGAGGGCTGACGGCTGAGGGGTGAAGTATGAAGGTTGATGTCAGAGGGTAGGTGACGACCGTCGTGAATGACCAGCGTCCTACATCCGCCATCAGCCATCTTACCTTTCACATCAGCCATCTCACATCCGCCATCATCCATCTCACGTCTGATGACTATCGGTTCGAAGCCCTCCTGTTCCCATTGTTCATTCCAGTCACGGTCTTCAGCCTCGCGTACCTTATATATAATATGGGTGCCCTCAAAGGGGAAAGCAGCCAGCACGTCGTCTAACGCAGACTGATCAAAGAGTTGCTGCTGAACATAGCCCTTGAGACCTTCGTCAGTCTCTTCGAACGTCTCGAATCCGGCTTCTCCAGCCATTGCCGAAAGGATGTCCCGTGCATCTTGCGAGCAGGGTGTAATGGTAAAAATGACCTCGTAATACTTCATGACAATGTTAAATTACGGTGCAAATATACAAAAAATAGGGAAAAACCTACCTCATCTTAGGGTTTTTCCTTACTTTTGCACTCAAATTAATAATAATTTTGCAACGTGAAACCATATAAAAGACAATAATGATGATGAAAAAGCTATTCCTTCTGACACTTGTTTCGGCCCTGCCGCTAACTATGCTGGCACAGGACGACGATATGTATTTTGTTCCTTCTAAGGAAACAAAGGCCAAGGACCTGTACGAGTATGGATTGCCTCGCGGCACATACTACTCCGGCAGTTCACGATCGGTTGACGACTATAACCGCCGTACATTGACGGGAGCCATCGCTACCGATTCGCTCGGTAACGACATCATCGACTTCTCGGCAGTACGTGGCGTCTATCCTGACTCGATAGACACGCTGAGGGTAGCTGAAGACTATAAGCTGACGCGCCGCATGAGCCGTTTTGACGACTATACACCCAGCGAGGCCTATTGGGAGGGTTATCGCGACGGACGTTGGATGTCGCCCTGGTATGGCT
>JAEEVT010000110.1 GCA_016291005.1 Prevotella sp.
GTCGTATTGCCATGCTGAAAGATGAGCGTGCCAAACATCCTGACCTGCTCTACTTCGATAGTGGTGATTTCTTCCAAGGTTCTGGCTATTTCACCTTGTTTAAGGGAGAGGTGGAGATTGGCCTGATGAACCAGATGGGCATTGATGCCTCAACCATTGGTAACCACGAGTTCGACTTCGGACTGGAAAATATGGCTGAGCAGTTCCGCAAGGCTACCTTCCCCATTCTTTGTGCCAACTACGACTTCACTGGAACACCAATGGAGGGCGTGACGAAACCTTGGATTGTCATCAAACGTAATGGAGTGAAGATTGGTGTCTTTGCTGTTTGTCCGAAAATGAAGGGACTGGTCAGCGACAAGAACTGCGTGGGTGTGAAATATCTCGACCCTGCCAAGGTGGCATTAGAGACGGCTACCATGCTGAAGGAGCAGAAGAAGTGCGACATCGTCATCTGCATCTCTCACCTGGGTTGGAACAGCAATCGTGGCGAGGATGATCAGTACATGATAGAGCGTTCGCGCAACATCGACCTCGTGCTGGGCGGTCACACACACACCTACCTGCCCACGCTGGAGTATGTCAACAACCTCGACGGCAAACCCGTGCCCGTCGACCAGAACGGCAAGCACGCCATCTTCGTCGGTAAAATCGTGATGAATCTGGAATAACTAGTTATACTAGTATGACTAGTTCAAATAGTCCCACTAGTTTACTCAAAGTAGAACGTCAGGACAAACATCTTCGTCTTGGCGCTGTCCACGCTGCCGGCATACGCGCGCATGTTGGAGTCGCGCAGCTCGTTGACGTGGTTCTTGTCCAAGGCGTCGCCCAGACCGAAGCAGAACTTCAACTCGGGAATCAGCTTGAAGAACGGCAGATAGAAGTCACAGCCCAAGCCTATCTCCACCATCGTGTTCATGCGCTTCAGGCGCAGCAGGTCTTGATCGCCGCCCGTCAGGTTAATCATCGGGTTGATGCCCGCCATGATGTACGGACGGTGGTTGTTCCATCGCGGTGCGGCAAACTTGATGTCGATGGGCAGCGAGACATACGTGTTCTTCATGTCCTGCGTCTCGCGCAGATAGGCGCCTGTCTCGTCCTTCTTCAACATGTTGATAAATGTCAGATGCTTCGCGCCGAAGTGCATCGTCGGCGTCACCCTCAGCGAGAAATTCTCGTGCAGGCGCAACTCGCCCAGCACACCCACCGAGAAGCCTGCCGTCCATTTGTTGGCGTCACACAGGATATACTGCTCCTTCATCGTGCCGTCCTCTTCAGGCATCTGGTGAGGCCCCACATTGTTGAATTCCACGTCCTGCAGGTGCATGCCCACCAGGATGCCAAAGTGCAGCGGGCGCAAGTCTATATACGGCTTGTGCTGCACGTGACGGTCCTGTTGCGCCACACCCTTCAAAGGTATCAAGCTCAAACAGCAAAGGAGCAACATCCCCTTTGTCATCACCATCACCTTATTATATATATATATGTTCATCCTTAACTTCTTAAACTCTTGAACTTCTTAATTAAAACGCAGTTTCGGCCCATTTATTATTTCGACTTCGTATAAATTGCACCGAAAAAGTGAATTTTCCTACCTAAAAATAAGTATTATTCCAAAAAAGTCCGTAACTTTGCACTCACAATTTTCAAGTATTGTATAACCCAAATAAACAAAACAAAGATTATGGCATACGTAATTGGTGACGACTGCATCGCATGCGGTACATGTATCGATGAGTGCCCCGCAGGAGCAATCTCTGAGGGCGACAAGTATTCAATCAACCCCGATGTCTGCACAGAGTGCGGCACATGCGCTGACGTTTGTCCGTCAGAAGCTATCAGCCTTCCCTAAAGGATTAAGCTGAAAAATGTGGTTAAACAAGAAGAGCACCCGCTGGGTGCTCTTTCTGTTTTGGTCTATACTTTCTTATTTTCCAATAAGACCCGCTTGATGTATTGCTCAATCTCCTGCGGCGTGATGTCGTAGACGGGCTGGAGTTGTAAGAATTGCGCGTCTTTACGGTAGTTGTCACAATTAGTTAGCATAGCCAGCAGGTTTTTACGTTTCAGCAGATTACCAGAATGTTCTATTGCCAGTTGCACCATTTCCTCGAAATCGATGCCTTGTTGCAGGATGCAATAGATGTCATAGTAGTCGCGATACTTCGAGCGGCGCAGCATGGCTTCCATCTTCATAGCACCGATAGACTTGATGTCGGCAAGTCTCAGGTTGTTCTGAAATGGAGTGGCCTGCATGGAGGGAATCTGTTTCCTGGGCGGTTTGTAAAAAGACAACTTCACACCCTCGAAGACGAATGACACGAAGTTGAAACCTCCGATTTCCATATCATCAATATGTCCCACGGACTCCAGCTCTCTTTTGATAGCAGATATCTCGACTTCGGGCTTCTCGTTTCTTTTTTTTATCCAACTCATGAAGTCAAGGTCTTCGCTCAGGCGCATATTCAGTTGTATCGACAGGGCTGTCCCCCCTACCAACACGTAAGGTTTGATACATTCCAGACGGGTGATGGTATCAAACACCTGTGATGTCTGTGGTGCCAATCCATTCATTAAGCAGCAAGTTTTTTGTTTAGTTCCCTTGTAGCCATTGCCTTGACGTATGCACCAGGTTTCTTAATGCCAAAATAAAACCATGCAAAGAATCTGTTCAGCACATAGTAACGTTCGCCCTGGGCCACCACATTTTCAATCCAAGCTTTCTTGACAAACGGGAAGGGATATAGCTGGAAAAGCATGTCAATATCATCCAGGTCGAGGTGAAGCATGACGAGTTCCACCAAGATATCATCAGGTACATCCTTGATGCTGTCTTGACTATATGACCAGAAGGCGTTAACCTTTTTCAACTGGCCAATCAGGTGAGGTTTAATCGCTTCTTGTTTCATTCAGCTGCAAATGTACTCAAAAAAAGCAAAAGAAGCAAACTTTCACCCAGTTTTTTCAATTTTGAGCACAGAAGTACGTCTTTTTTTGAATTACTCTGTTTTGGTCAGAATTGTTTGGGGATATAGTCGAAGCTGTCGAAATGGTTGAAGCCCATTGCCGTAAGCTGTCTGCGACTCTCTGCGATGTCTGCTTCCGTATTGTAATCTGGAATGTGGGGCAGACGGATGGTTACATCCTCCTGTTTCCCGTGGGCGGCAAGCCAATGGAGGTTGTCAATAACCTGACGGTTGTCTGCAGAGGTATATCGGCGATAGATGTCTGGATTCATATCCTTGATGTCAACAATGTAGTGGTCGATGTAGGGAGCCACCGCCTCTACATGTCTGCGGTTGACATTCAGCGACGTCTCCACGTAAGTACGCCATCCCGTTGGTTTCAGTTTGCAGAAACGGACTATTTCATCACTTCTCAGCAGGGGTTCGCCGCCTCCGAAGGTCACACCACCGTTCGTCGCCTGAAAGTAAAGGTTATCCACCATAACCTCATTCATTATTTCCTGTACATCCATCTCCCGCCACACACCATCAGCCCTGAGGCATTGCTCATTAAGACAATACTTACAGCGCAACGGACAGCCATGGAATGCAACCAGTGTGGTGACACCCTCTCCATCCGTAGCAAGGCGGTGACGACAGATTCCTATCAACGGGGTCTTCATGTCATTCGATAGAGTCTTCCATACTGGCCCTGCCCACCATCAAGGTATCAACTTCTATCTCACCTTCTTTAACACCGCATCCACTATCAGAACAACACGTACAGCTCGTCAAAGCAGCAAGTCCTGCAGATATTCCCACAACAGCTACCGCTTTTCCCAACAGCCTACGAAAGTTCAGCTGCTGTTCGATATACCTCACCTCCGCCTCACAAGCCGGACAGGTGCCGCGACATTCACCCTCATGGTGACACTCCCGTGGTTCATACTTAATCTCATTAGCATCAGCCACCTGCTTACGGATGGCCTTCAACACATTGCAAATTGATTTACCTCTTGTCATAATCGTTACGTTTTTAAGTTCGATGCAGGGGATGGGTATTATGAGAAATTACTCGATGTTCAGGCGGCGGTTCTTGGGATATTTCACTTTGTACTGCAACGTCAGTTCGCGCTGTTCGCTGGGCTGGAGCTGAAGCGGCCACCTTACAATGCCCGTCTGCTTGTCATACTGGCCACCGCTCAGTTCTTCCATATCGACCTCGATACTCGTGTTACGCGAGATGGGGGCCTGGTCAAAGACGGTGATGTTGACGGTTTCCGGACGCGTGTTCTTGACGGTGATGCGCCACGTCATCGTCTGTTCCTGGTTGCTGCCAAAGAAACGGCGGGTGGAACGCTCGCTGACCTTCTGACGCTGAACGCGGATGCTCTGGTCACGGCCCAACGAGAAGTGGAGCGTGTCGCTGCTCACATTCGGATCGAGAATGCTTTTGCCCACAAACGAATTGTCGAAATAGACGTTGGCCTCGCCTTCCATCAGATTGAGTTGCTGCCAGTCTGTGGCGTCGGCCACGAGGAACGACTCCTTGTCAATTTTCGGTATGCCGCGGTATTCGTAGGTAGCAGGCAACTGATGACGGGCCAGTTCTGTCGTTGTCGTCTTGCCGCCGTCAGGCAAAGTCAGGAGCTGCTTGATGTCGAACTCAAAGCCAAACTGCGCCTGCTGCTGATTGACAGCAACAACTTCGCTCTCGTCCATTTCTTCTTTCACCGCTACACCCGGTATTGTACCCGATACCATCTCGACGTCGTGCTGCACAGCGGCGCTGGATTTGGCTTTTGAGCGGGCACCCCTTACGGAAGTACCATAACCCACAACAGTGACTTCTTCCAGACGTGCCTCATCTTCCTTCATGCGGATGTTCAGCGTAGAGCCTGGCGTGGCAGTCCGCGTCTGGGTCTGATAACCGATGTATGCGAAAGTAAGCTGGCGATGGTCTTGCGGCAAGACGATGGAATAATTGCCGTCGACGTCGGAAACGGTCCCTAATCGCGTACCTTTTATTATTATAGAGGCACCGATAATGGGCGAGCCGTCCTCAGCATCCACGATTTTTCCGCTGACAGTGCTGCCGTCGGAATCAAAATTGTAGGTAGGTGCCGACAAACCGTAATCCAGCCAATAGGTTTTCAACTGCGGTGCGACGTTAGAGCGGTTCGGGTTGGCCGACGAGAGGGTGACGGGTACGTTTTTCCACTCTTCCTTGGTGTTTTGGAAGATGTTGGCCTTATACGACAGCTGCAATGGTTCCTTGGTGCTGTTCGAACGGACGTCGTAGCTGGGATACCAGCCGGCATTCTTCACATAGTATGTCAAGTCGAAGTCGGCACGGTCTGCCTGTTTGGCATCCACTTTCACGTCAATCTCAGTAACGCTCTTCAACTTCAACTTGGCAATGGAGTCACACACCTTATGCTTCCGCTCCAGTTCCTCATCGAGTTTTTGCAGCTGCTCTTCCAGTTCCTGACTGCGCTTCTTCACCGAGAGCACTTCTTGAGCATAGTAACTATTAAGCTCCTTGATGTTTGCCAGAGGGGTGGCCACCGTACGCCCAGCCACGGAGCAGTTTGTCTTCACCAGTTCCAGCTGGGCCGTCAGCATTTCCTGTTCGTCCTTCACCTGCTGGATGCGGCGCTCCACAGACTTCACGCCGTCCTCTGCCTCATGAAGTCTTTTCATCTGTGCGGCAGAATCAGGATGAGCCGTCCGCTCGCTCACACCTAATATAATAAGGTGTCCCTTGGCCTTCACCTGCAAGCTCTTCTTGTCCATATAGGGAGAAAAGCCAGTAAACGTCACCACTTGTTCGCCCGCCGTCAGGTTGACGCTCTTCGAACGCTCCACCTGAGCACCATTGGTAAACACGGTAACTTTATTGATTGAGGTGGTTTGCTTGTCAACAGCTATAGCCATTATTGCCGTCATCAGACATGCGGCAATCATCATCTTACGCATTGTCATTATCGTCCTCTTGTTATTTGTGCAACATAGTTGCAGAAAACCAGTCTAATCCTTCAGCGAGTAGGTGATGGTGGAGACCACGCGGACCTTCTTCTGGTAGGGGATGTCGGCATCGTCAATGGAGAACTCACCTTGTCCGGCCTCCACAATCTTATTGATGGTGGAGTGGCTGTTCTCGGCAAACTGCTGGGCGGTCTTCTCGGCAGCGGCAATGGCCTGGCTCATCATCTCGGGCTTCAGCTCCTGGAACTTGGTGTATTCATAGTTGGCATAGCTGTTTTCGAGCATGACGCCTCGCGCCAGCAGTTCGTCGCTGCAACGCTGTAACAGCTCGTTGACGAACTTCGTGTCGTTCGAAGAGATGACGAGGCCGCGCGTCACAGAATAGCGGTATGTCGGACGGCGCTCGTTCCATACGTTGGCATTGTTGTCCGTAATGTCAAACGACTTGACGCTTACCGTGCACTTGCCTTCTATCTTGTTCTCCTTCAGATACTGCTGAATAGTCTTCACATTGCGGTTCAGCAGGGCGAAGATGGATTCCAGTTCGTCACCCACGGCAGCCACCGATAGGTTCCACGTCACCTTGTCCGCATCGACTACCCGTTCGGCAAGTCCCTTCACGGTGACGCGACGGTCCTTGTTCGTAAAGTTGTCAATACCACTCTTGATGCAGAGTCCAAGCAGCAAGAGACCAACGGCCAGTATAGTGGCCTGAATCACTTTCCCATATTTTTCCATAGTTGTCATGTTTTTAGATTTTTATCGTCTTTCCGTCATCATCTTACCACTATTTGCGGGCAAAAATACATATTTTATTTTAATCCACCAAACAATTCAGATATTTTATGCGGAAATCCCCAACCCAACTTTGCAATTCCCATGGACTGGGGATAGAAAGAAATGTGAGCACCTTGCGGGCGTTTTATAATTTTTACACCAAAATGTTTGTACAAATTAAACGAAATGACTACCTTTGCACGCCAAAACGAAAAGGTGTTAAAAATACGTATGAAAATCAGTACTCTATTATTTGCTTTGCTGCTAGCCATGACTGCTTCGGCAGAGACTGTGACAACGCATCCTGATGAGGGTGCAGAGACTATTGAACCCAATTTGAAGTGGGGCAAGCCCACCCAACAGGAGCTCACCATGACCGAGTATGCGCCGGATAAGGATGCTGACGCAGTAGTACTATGCCACCAGGTGAGTGTGTTCTACGAATTCCTCAACGGGAACTTCCGCATCCACAACGTCGTGAAGTGCCGTCTGAAGGTGCTGAAGCCTGAGGGCAAGCGCGTGGCCGACGTGAGCATCGTGACCAGAGGCAGCGAGGCCAACACGCTGCTGACTGAGTCGGTGAGAAGCTTGAAGGCCGCAGCCTATAACATGGAGAATGGCAAGATGGTCAAGACCAAGATGGAGAGCTCAATGGTTCATGAGGAATATCTCAATAAAACCGACAAATTACATAAGTTCAGCGTGCCCCAAGTGCGTGTGGGTACAGTCATAGAATATGAATACAACTTGGACAGCGACTTCTTCTATGAGCTGCGCGACTGGTACGCCCAGCGCGACATTCCTGTGCTCTACACCAAGTATGCCTTGTCGATACCTGACTGGCTCAGCTTCCATATTGAGGAGTCAGGCATGAACAATCTGGAGAAGAAGGATGACAGCGGTTCGCTGACTATTGGCGAGGAAATTGTCAACACAGAAGAGCACATCTTCATCGGCCGTAACCTGCCTGCGCTGAAGGACGACGACTATGTGTGGCGAGCTGAAGACTACGGATGCAAGGTGACCCACGAGTTGCAGGGCATCTACATTCCCGGAGCCGTACACAAAAGCTACACATCGAGGTGGGAGGATATTGACGAGATACTGCTCAATGACAACGAGTTTGGCGGACGCATCAAGCGCAACAGTCAGTTGAAGGACGAAGTGCTGGCGGCAGGCATTTCTCAGATTGCCGACCCCAAGGAGCGCATTGAAGCCACGTGGAAACTGCTACACCAGCGCGTCAGGTGGAATGGCGACTATGCCTTCTGGGCCAAGTCGGGCAGCAAGGTGCTGAAGGAAGGTACGGGTAGCAATGCCGACATCAACTTCCTGTTTATCAACATGCTGCACGACGTCGGCATCGAGGCCTCTCCCGTGGCTTTGCGACTGCGCGACAAGGGAAGGCTGCCCCTGACTCATGCCAGCATGAAGTATCTGTCGACGTTTGTCGTAGGCATTGCGCTGAACGACTCCACCATGGTCTATTTCGACAGTTCGGCAGAAGACGGCTACCTGAATGCACTCCCTGTACGTCTCTCGGTAGATCGTGCACGCCTTATAAGAAAAGGTGCGCAAGGTAAGTGGGTAAACCTGCAAGAAGCGGCTCAGGCCCTGGAGCAAACCGTCATCCAAGCCACGCTTGACGGTGAGGGCACCATCCGAGGTACACTCATGAACGGTTTGACAGGCGAGGCTGCCGCCGACCTGCGTAAGAAATGGCGCACAGCCAAGGACAGCATTGACGTCATCCACCAGATGCAGGAGGACAAAGGTTTCGAGATTACCGACTATCAGTTGCAGGGACGCCATGACTTCTCGCCAACTCTTCGCGAAGTCATCAAGTTCACCAAGCAGTGTACGTCAGATGGCGACATCATCTATCTCAATCCTTTGGTGATTTCCCCCATCAGCAAGAGTCCCTTCACGGCAGAGACGCGCAACTTGCCTATAGAGCTGCCCTACAAGCAGCGCGAGACGATGAATGTGGTGTTGACGCTGCCTGACGGCTGGCAGGTGGAAGACGCTCTGAAGCCCATCGTACTGAAGTTCGACGGCATGACGGCCAGCATCATGAGCAGACAGAATGGCAACCAGCTGTCGGTGCTCTACAAGTTTGACGTCCAGCGCACTTTCTTCGCCCAGCACGAGTACCAAGACCTGAAGGCCTTCATGGATCGGTTAGTGGAGAACTGTAAGAACATCATTACCTTGAAGAAGGTTGCAAATTGAGAGAGTTATATTTAAAGATGAAGAAACTGCTGCTGATATCACTCGCTTTTCACTTGTCGCTTGCCACAGCTTTCGCACAGAAGGCTGTCGTAGAGGAGTATGCAGTGGAGGTAACCTGCGAGAGCGCCACACATGCCGTACAGCACTTCCGCAAAGTGACCACCATTCTCAGCGAACAAGGTGCATCGCTGGCCACGTTTGTCTGTTCATGCAGCAAGAACGACAGGCTGACCAGCTTCAAGGGCGTGGTCAACGACTCCACGGGACGCATCATCCGAAAACTCAAGGAGAGTGAGCTGAAGAAGACTGAATATTCGCCCTATCTGGCCATCGACGACTACAAAATATTTCTATACTACACTCCCCCAGTCTATCCTGTAACCATTACCTACGAGTGGACCGTCGACAGCCGTGACAACCTAATAGAGTTTCCTGTATTTAATCCACAGGACGACTACGACATCAGCGTCAAGAATGCCAGCTACAGCCTAAAGGTTCCCAAGAGCCTTAGTGTGCGTCACGCTAAACAGAACATCGATGCCCAGGTCAGCGTCAGTGACGTCTCCGACGATGTCCAGCTCTTCACCCTGGAAGTCAGCAACCTTCCCATGCTCAAGAAGGAGCCTCTCACCCCTCCGCTAACGACCAGACTGCCGTTGGCACGCTTTGCGCCCACAGACTTTATATATTATGGTACGCGCGGGAACCAGCGCAGCTGGACTGACTACGGACTGTGGGAGTATAGCCTCATCCGTGGCCTCGACCAACTGCCTGACGCCGTACAGCAAGAGTTGCGACAACTGACCGATACGCTGAAAACGCCTCGTGAGAAAGTGGCAGCACTATACAATCACTTGGAGAAGACCACCCGTTACGTTGCCATTCTTTTAGGCATTGGCGGGCAGAAACCTGCCCCTGCTGCCGACGTCTGCAAGAGCGGCTATGGAGACTGCAAGGGACTGTCGAACTACATGCGCGCCATGCTGAAAGCGGTGGGCATCGACTCACACTACACCACTATCAGCACCGTACACCAAAGGTTCCTCCCTGACTTTGCCAGCGCCGGCCAGATGAACCACGTCATCCTGCAGGTGCCGCTCCCCAACGACACACTATGGTTAGAATGTACCAATCCGGAACTCCCCATGGGCTATGTTCACGGCGAAATTGCCGGCCACGATGCCATAGAGGTCAGCGAGCAGGGTGGACGACTGGTCCAATTGCCCATCTATGCTGATAGTACAAATCTCATGCAGAGTTCATTAGACATCCGCATCCATTCTAACGGCGTTGCCGACCTGAAGCTCCGTCAGGAAACCTTCAACCGCCAGTACGAGGCAGGCAGGCCACTGCTGAAGATGACCGATGACGAACGCCTCAAAGCCTTCCACCAAATACTCCAAGTACCCCAGGCAGAAATCAGCAGGCTACAGGTCACTGCAAGCGCGTGGGAACCAAAGATGGTCGTAGACGCGGAGGTCAGGAGCAATAGTTATGCCACCCAGACAGGCCAGCGACTCTTCGTACCCCTCTGTCCCCTGCACCACGGCTATTCCGTACCCAATGCCATGACGGATCGACAGCAAGACATCTTCCTGGACTGGGGCTATCTTGACGTTGACGACATCACTCTGAATATTCCTGACGGTTACCTCGTCGAGTCACTCCCCAAGGACATCACCATCGAGCAGCCCTTCGCCACGTTCAACTTCTCCATACAAGTTGACGGCAACACCATCCGTATCCGTAACCGTCTCTTACGCCATGCAGGAACCTTCGACAAAGCCCTCTTTCTACAGCTCTCAGCATTCTACCGCACCCTCAGCGCCACTTATAACCAGAAAGTCGTATTGAAGAAAGCAGAGTAATGGTCCCTCGTCATGAAATCGTCCAACCACCGTACAGACCAGAACATGTTAAACCATTAAAATCTGAAAGCGTATGACGAAAAAGGAAACCATCAAGTGGTTCGTGCAGATCATCGCCTCAGTGGCGACTGCCATCCTCACCGCCCTCGGCGCCACGTCCTGCATGGGACTCAACTAAATGAAGGAATCCCCGCTCAAACCTGAGTGGGGATTTCAGAGGTAGCAGCAGTCATTGGTATGATAGAAAGGTTCGCTTGTGCGCGATGTTAAGTAGTATTCAATCCTATGGACGGCACACTGCGTGAGCCGTGACATAACCCCGAGGAGGGCGGCGCTTCCGCTATTGCGAATGCACCGCCCTCCTTCTCATATTACGACACAGAAGTGCCTGACCCTTTTGTGTCCTTCTACAACTTCACCACATCGTCGCATAGAGTGGTTATAGCAGTGCGATGGGTGATAAAGAGTATCGTCTTTTTCGGATAGGCCGCAAACAGTCGGGCGAATAGTTCCCGTTCGGTTGTTTCGTCTAATGAGCTGCTGATCTCATCGAGCAAGAGGATGCCGCCCAATGGATAATGCACGTTCCGATAGCAGGGGGTCTTCCCGCTCCAAGGCGAACCGTACACAATTAAAGACCTAACGACCGATTTGGGATAAAAAGTAGTGAATCATGGGGATTCAATGTTTGAACACCCCCAATGATTCACTACTCGATGTTTTTGAGTCTATTTCTTTATTGGCCCAGTTTCTTGACGGGGAAAGTGAAGTAGGTGTCGGGAAAAGGCTCGTCGCGGAGCGTGAAGTGCCACCACTCCGTGTCAAGGGGTTTGAAGCCGTGGGCGAGCATGGCGCGGCGCACGAAGTGGTCAACACCCTTCTGCGGACGGTAGGCA
>JAEEVT010000111.1 GCA_016291005.1 Prevotella sp.
GCACCGATAAGTACGACGGCGGCCTGTACTACTCCGTGGACTACGAAGAAGGCATCTACGTGGGCTATCGGTACTATGAAACCCGCGGCTATACCGACGGCGAGGATTGGTACAAAGCCAACGTGGTGTTCCCCTTCGGCTACGGCCTGAGCTACACCCAGTTCGAGCTGGGCGAGGCGAAGGTGACGAAGGCCGGAAGAGGCTTTACGGTGGAGGTGCCCGTGAAGAACATCGGCCGCCGCAGTGGCGCTGAGGTGGTGCAGCTCTACATCCGCGACTTGCAGGATGCCGACGGTCCGCTGAAGTCGCTCCGTGGCTTCGGTCGCGTGAATGTGGCAGCAGGGCAGACAGCCACCGTCACCATGCAGCTCACGCCGCAGTCGTTTGAGTTCTGGGATGCTGCCACCAACAGCATGCGGGTGAAGCCGGGCAAATACGAGATTCTGGTAGGCACCAGCTCACAGGATAAAGACCTGAAAAAACAAACGGTCACCCTGTAGTGGGGTGACCGTCGTTAGGCGCGTCGCTCAGCGTCCGCTGCGCATCCGAAGGCTTCGCTGCCATCACTCTTCTTCGGGTGTGATGAGCTTGTAGCCCTTGCCGTGGATGTTGATGATTTCAATCTGCGGGTCATCTTTCAGATGCTTGCGCAGCTTGGTGATGTAGACGTCCATGGAGCGGGCGTTGAAGTAGTTGTCGTCAATCCAGATGGTCTTCAGGGCGAAGTCGCGCTGCAGGATTTCGTTGGCGTGCGAGCAGAGCAGTGCCAGCAGTTCGTTCTCCTTGGTGGTGAGCTTGGTCTGCTTCTCACCGATGTTCAGCAGCTGCTTCTGGGTGTCGAAAGTGAAATTGCCGATGTGGTAAACGGAACTCTCGCGGTTCTTCTTGCCACGGACACGGCGCAGGATGGCCTCTACACGGAATACCAGCTCTTCCATTGAGAAGGGTTTGGTGATGTAGTCGTCGGCACCAATCTTGAAACCTTCCAGAATGTCCTCTTTCAGCGTCTTGGCTGTGAGGAAGATGACAGGAATGTCAGGGTTGGCCTGACGGATTTCCTGTGCCAGGGTGAAACCGTCCTTCTTGGGCATCATCACGTCCAGCACACAGATGTCGAACTTGGTCTTGAGGAAGGCCTTGTAGCCTGCCTCACCGTCGGGGCATAACTCAGCCATATAGCCTTTAGCAGCCAGATACTCGCGCAACAGCATTCCTAAGTTCTCGTCGTCTTCGCAAAGAAGAATTTTCAGTTTGTCGTCCATAACCTTAAGTATTTAAAATTTAACAATTTACTATTTAATCTTTACTATTTATTCTTTAATTTCCCATCTTCTATCAATCTTCCTTCAGGACAGGTATTGAGATGGTGAACTTGGTACCCTTGCCAACCTCACTTTCTGCCTTGATGTCGCCCTGATGGAGGTCGATGACTTTCTTGACGTAGGCCAGACCGAGGCCGAAGCCCTTCACGTCATGCTTGTTACCAGTATGTACACGGTAGAACTTGTCGAAGATCTTGCGCAGGTTCTCTTTTTTGATGCCCTGGCCCGTATCGCGGATAGAGAGACACAGCTTGTTGTGCTCGTTCCACGTGCGGATATAGATGTCCAACGGCTCGTCTTGCTTGCGGTACTTCACCGCATTGTCCATCAGGTTGGTAATGGCATTCTGGAAATGTACCTCGTCGACGAAGATGGCTGAGTCGACAGCTTCTATCTCCGTGTATATCTTGCCACCCGTATGCTCCACGCGGAAGGTGAAGGTCTGGGCTATCTGCTCTACCATTTCGTTGAGGTCAAGTTCCTTCTTCTTGAAGACGACGCTCTTCTTGTCGAACATCGACATCTGCAGCACCTTCTCCACAAGGAACCGGAGGCGTTTTGACTCGTCGGAAATAACAGTACCCAGGTGCTTCGTCATCTGTTCTGTCTTGGGCACGCTGTCGTCGTTCATCATCTGTGCAGCCAGCGAGATGGAGGCGATAGGCGTCTTCAACTCATGCGTCATGTTGTTGATGAAGTCGTTCTTGATTTCCGAGTAGCGCTTCTGTCGGAAGATGACTACGAGGGTAAAGAGGAACGTGATGAGCAACACAATGGTAAAAATGATGCTGGGGAAGATAAAACGCACCGACGAGAAGATGTAGCTTGACATCTCGGGGAAGTGAATCCTCACGATGCCCATCTTCGACTGGGGGTCGTTGTGGAACAATTCCTGCGAATAACTGTACTGTTTGCCTTTGTCGGAATAGTCCGGACAGCGGTAGACCTCACGGCCGTCGGTGGTAGAGACCATGAAATGATAGGGAATGTTGATGCCGTTGTTCATCAGCTGTACGCGGATTTCCTTGTCCAGCATGCGGAAGTTGACACGCTCTTTGAGGGGTTTGTCGCTGGCGGTGTACAGGATGTTATAGATAACCTCGTCGAGCAGCGCCTTCTGGTAAACATAGCGGTTTCGGACAATCTCCTGCATCGACTTCGCCGCGTCGACCAGCGAGTTCTTGTCCTTGCGCAATATCATGGCCTTGGGTACGCTGGAGGGTTTCATCTCGAACGTCTTCAGCTGGAACGAACTGTACACCGTCCCGTCGTCGGCAGCCACGGCAAACTGGTGTGAGTGCTTGATGCTACCGCCAAGACCGTCGACCATCACGGAGTCTTGCTGATAGGCGCGGCGCTCGGTCTTCATGATATCTTTTTCCAAATAACGTTGCGTCTCATTGATTTCCAGGTTACGAGATGCCTGATAGAGGGAGCGGTTGACACTTTCGTCAAACTGTTCCTTCTTCATTTTCACCATTTCCTCGACGTATGAGAACTGGAGGAAGAGCAGTATCAGGAACGATACGCCCATGACGGTAGCTATAATCCAAATGGTAGACTTCTTCATAACGGGTGCAAAGTTAGCGTTTTTCCTGTTACAAAGATACTGTTTAGTTAATTATTTCCGTTAATTTTAACGACTTTAACGCATTCTTAGTTCTTTAACTGCAAATAAACAACCAAAGAACTCTATAACATTCTATCTAAATCTAAAGACAGTCCGATGCTGAACGAGGTACCTGTTGTGAGCGGCGAGCAATAGTAATATGACTTAGGCTTATAATTAAATAGGTTGTCGATGGCTGTGTTGATGTTGATGCCTCTCCAGAGATGGTGCTGAAGCATTACTTTCCAAATGGTATATCCCTGGTCGACATCCTGCCGTCCTGACTGTGGCTTGCCTTGGTAGCGTCCTGAGATTGCTGTGTCAAGGGCATAATGGCGCGAAAAGCGATGGTCGTAGCCTATTCGCCACGTCAGGGAGTGTGAACGGGGCTGGTAGAAGTCGGAGTAATATACGTGGCCAGTCTCCTTCATCCATGAATAGTTCAGCTTGAACATTATTCCGCAGTCCCAGATATGTCCAAGGCTGGCATCCACGCCCCAGACGGTGATACCGTCTTCGTTCCAGTAGAGGGCGCTCTCCATGCCCTCGAAGGTACCTCCGTCAATGGTGGTGATACGCTTGTCGAAGATGTTGCAGTAGCCCATGAGGGTAAAATTATAGCGTCCGTCGAGAAAGCCGCTGTTGCGGATGCGGTTCGTCCGCTCGATAGCGACGTTGAAGTTGTTGCTCTTCTCGGGTTTCAGGTCGAGGTTTCCACGGAGCAGATAGCCCATATTGCCCATGTCAAAGTGCATATACATCTCTTTGAGCGTGGGTGCCCTGAAGCCGCTGGCATAGTTGGCGCGGAACGTCATCCACGGAAACTTATACACCACGGCGAGACGTTCGGTGAAGGCCTGCTGAGCCGAGGCTGAGAAATAGTCGTAACGGACACTCCCCACAATGTTCAGCTGGTCGGTGATGTTCCAGTCGAACTGGGCATAGCCGTCGATGTTGTCCTGTGAGTGAGTGGCGCCCTCCATAAACTGATAGGTCGAGAGATAGTCATGCATGTAGTCAGTTCCCAGAATCAGGTTGCTCTTGCCAAATGGCTGGCTGAAGAGGGCGTGCGCTACATGCTGCCTGTTGCTGTAGTCGTGGTCGTGAGTACGGGTGCCGTCGGGCATGAAGTTAGCCTTGTCGTACTGGTCGAAGGCGTAGGAAACTTCTAGGGCTGATCCAGTCGCTATCCCTGAACTATGAGGGGAGGAGAAAGCATACCTGCCTTTTAGTCCGGCGCTGTATCCGTTGAAGTGGTAGTCGTGAGTGTCGCGCTCGCTGCTGCGGAAGAAATAACCGCCGCGCCCGATGAGTGTCAGCTGGTCCGAGGCACGCCATGTCAGCCGTTCCTTCACGTTGTAGGTCTTTTGTCCATAGAGGCGGCTCAGGTTGGAGTCGTCGTTCAGTATCGACTCGTCGTAGGGCAGACCTTGTGCCTTCTTCAACAGCTCTAAGGCAATCTCCTCGGAGGAGTGGGCCTTAGGCAGGTCGATGGGGTCGATAGTTGTATGCTGGAAGCTGGTCTGGGAGTTCCATTTCTTCGTGTTGAACGAGAAGTTGGCTCCGTTGCGCCATTCATGCCCGAAGCTGTTGTAGCGCGAATTGACGTTGGCCGTCCATGGTTCCAGGTTCTCGCGGCTGATGATATTGACGACGCCGCCCACGGCATTGGAACCATAGAGTGCCGACGAGGCGCCCTTTACTATCTCGATGCGTCCGACGTTGTCAAGGCTGATGCGGTTATAGTCCACGTTGTCCATGGTCTCGCCAGCCATGCGTTCCCCGTCAACCAGGAAGAGCACGGCATTGCCGCCGAAACCGCTCATGTTGAGCGACGTCTCCTGACTCATGGCGAAGCCGAACTCCAGTCCGGGAACCTCCTGAATGAGCATGTCCTGGATATTGGTGGCATCGGTTATCTTGATGTCGTGGAGGGTAATCAGTCGCGTGACGACAGGTGCATCCTTGAGTGTCTTGGGCGAATGTGTCGCCGTGACGACGACCGGTTCAAGTTCCACGGAGTCGCGAAACGTCTGGGCAGAGAGTCCAATAGCTGGCATAGACAATACTATGCCAGCTAATAGCGAATGAAAAAACATATTCAAAAATCTCTCTGTCACGATTGAATTTTTGATACTACTTCTTTGTACCGGTAAATGTTGTTGCAAAAGCAAATGGCATATTGCCGTACTTCAACGAGAAGGTCAGAGCAGCAGCTTTGTCCGTGAAAACAACAGTCAGGTCATTAATCGTGTAAGCTTTCTCCACACCGCTGGCATTAATAACACTGCCTGTATAGGAAGCAACTTTTCCGGTAATGGTATTGCCATTCTTTGTCAGCGGAATGCTCTTGACGGCAAGTGCGGGGACTGTCATGGCTCCCTCGCCTGACTGGGGAATGTTCAAGTCAAGGGTAACGTCTGTTGCTTTAACAAACTCGTATGTTGTGGTAGTATTTGACGATTCCTCTCCCATCACCACAATGACTTCATTGCCAGTATAGGAACCTGCCACTTGTGTAGCTACGGCTACCTCCGGTTCGTCATCGTCACTACCACAGGAACTAACACCTAAAACTACGATTGCCGCAGCAACCATCATCGTCATAAAACTCTTAATCTTCATCTTTTTAATTTACTATTTGACAATTTACAATTTATTTTTTACCTTTTTACCTTTTTACATTATTTCTTTAATTCTTGTTTAGCGTAGTCATATTCCGAGCCGAAGGCGCTGTGGGGAATAGTAAAGACCGCTATCATGACGAGTACGGCCAAGCCGACTACCCACTTGTTGTACTTCCACTTCAGGGTGGTCAGGGCGGCAGCGAAGAAGAGGAAGGAAAGGAGTGTCTTGTTGTCGGTCAGGTCTGTTCCATAGGGGAAACCTGTCCACCAGGGGCCAAAGGCTGCATGCTGTACTAAAGGCCCGAAGATGAAACCGCCAACAAACAAGGTTCCGACGGTAATCTTCAGCCATTTGCTGTATTGTCTGCGAGTCAAGACCAGCAGGAACGTATAGACGGCGAAGAGCATGGCGCCGAACATCAGCAGGATGTGCGGAATCAGGATGGTGGCAGGCACGTCGTTGCGAAACCGTATCACGACAGGTCCGTCGGCTGGATAGTCCTTGCCTTCTGCGGTGATGTAGTACTGCAGTTTCCCTGCGACGGGCTGTACTGGCAAGGCCGCCTGCCATTCGCTTTCCGTCCATTTGAAGCCTACGGCAGTGTAGTCGTCCGACGTCGGAAAGCGGCGGTAGTGTAATGTCAAACCCTCAGAAGTCTGAGGGACCTCCTTGAGTGTAATGACCTCATCCTGTTGCACACCACTTCTGGGCAGTTTCACCTTGTAGCTTTTACCATTCAGTTCTACGACCTCCTTCTTGGGATAAGTAGGACCGGTCATGCGCTGGTAGATGCTCAACGCCAATGTGATGACAATGGCTAAGATCCAGTATGCTGCTTTTTTCATCTTACGGGAGGTGTTAAGTGAACTTGGAACGTGATGGTCTCTTCGCCACGGAGCACTTTCACTGGAATGGTGGTGCCAGCCGTCAGTTCCGACAGGCGCTGCATGTACTCCTGAATGTCCTTCACCGGCTTGCCGTCTATCTCCTGGATGACGTCGCCGCTACGGATTCCTGCGTTATGTGCAGGCTTTCCTGCCACCACGATGTCGGCACGCAGTCCGGGGATGGTGCTGGCACCCATGACGTCGGGCATCAAGCCTAACGTGACCTTGAACTTGGCATGCTTCATGGTGTTGCTGCCCGGTACGTTAATGTAGTCGGGCGTATTGGGCGTGCTGGCCAGTCGGGTGACTAACTCCTTGGTGTAGTCCAGGGTTTGCTGCATACCATCGTAGTTCAGGGTAGGGGGTATGTCTGCCGGAGTGTGATACTCCATGTGGCCGCCAGTGGTGAGGAAGAGTACGGGGATGTCGGCAGCCACGAACGACGCCTGGTCGCTCGGGCCGTAGCCATCGGGAACGCAGGTGACGTGCAGGTTCTGCGCTTCGGCCACTTGCTCTGCCATCGACTTGAACTCGCTGCTGGTTCCCGTACCCGACACGCTCAGGGCGTGGTCGCGCATACGGCCAACCATGTCAAGGTTCACCATCGCTACAATACCTTTTATATTATCAGGGAACTTCTTGGGCCGGGCATTGTCCTTCTTCATCCATTCTATGAAGTTCTTGGAACCAATGAGACCCTGTTCTTCGGCACCGAAGAAGGTGATGATGATGCTGCGGGGCTGACGAGCCTTCTTAAAGTGCTTGGCCAGCTGGAGTACTACGGCGTCGCCGCTGGCATTGTCGTCGGCACCGGGATGTACGCCTAACGTGTCAGGCCGACGTGAGCCAGACCCCTGGCCCCCCATGCCCAAGTGGTCGTAGTGCGAACCAACGACAATGTATTCGTGCTTCAGCCGCTTGTCCGTTCCGGGAATCACGGCAATGATGTTATGCGTCGCCCGAACGTCCTTTCCGTAGGTAAAGTCCTGAAAGAAGGGCTTTAGTTTCATGCTGCGCAGCTGTCCGGCTATAAACTCCGTGGCGAGCGTGTCCCCAGCCGTGCCAGGATATCTGCCACCCAATTCCTGCGAAGCCAGGTATCCCACAGCGTTTTTCATGTCATCCTGCTTTTGCGCCGAAACCTGTAAGGCAAGCGCAAAAGCCAAGGATAGTATACAGTATTTATTCTTCATCAATCGTCCATTTCTTGATTTTCGGCTGCAAAGGTACGGCTTTTTTCCCGTCCGTGCAATCCTCATTTGTTATGAAATTGTTTCAAAAGCTATCCGAAATTGAAAGAAAAGTCGTACCTTTGCAGCCAGTAAGCAAAGTGAGATGAATAGTCATGCCAAGTGAGATGATGAACAGACCAGTCCCTATGCTCGCCATCGCCGACCCCAACACGCTGTCGACCATCGGTCTGCAGCAGATTCTGAGCGAGATGATTCCGTCGGTCGACATCAAGACCTTCGGAACCTTCGACGAGTTGCAAGCTGCCGACAACGGACAGTTTGCACACTATTTCATTGCCTCGCGCATCTACTTCGAGCACACCGCTTACTTCCGTGACAACGCGCGGCGCTCCATTGTGCTGGTCAACGGCGACATGCAGATACAGGGGGTAGCCACGCTCAACGTGTGCCAGAGCGAGAAACAGCTCGTCAAGTCGCTGATGTCGCTCCATGGTCAAGGCCACAGTTCCGTCAGACAGCACCCCGGCTACGTCCCTCCCACCAAGAGCGACGCCCTGTTGTCGCCACGCGAGACCGAGGTCACCATCCTCCTGGCCAAGGGTTGCATCAACAAAGAGATTGCCGACAACCTGAACATCGGCCTCACTACTGTCATCACTCACCGGAAGAACATCATGGAGAAACTGCATGCCCGCTCCTTGGCAGACATCATTATCTATGCCGTCGTCAACGGCCTTGTTGACGTCGGCGAATTGTAATCCTATTGGAAAAGTTGCACAAAATAAGAGGCTGCATCACGCAGCCCCTTATGAAAACGTAGATTTGTATAAAGATTAATCGATTCTTGATGAATGATTAACCGATTTTGTTTAGAGATTCAGGCTCTTCTTGATGGCCTCGATCTTGGTCTCGGCATCCTTCAGACAACGCTCGTAGTCGGCGGCGTCCTTGAACGAAGCGTCCTTTACCTCGGTGTAGAACTTAATCTTCGGCTCGGTGCCGCTGGGACGAACGCTGACCTTTGTGCCGTCCTCGCAGAACCACTGCAGCACGTTCGACTTGTCGGGCATGTCAATCTTCTCGACGCTACCATCGGCCTTCTTAGCCTCAAGCAGCTGGAAGTCCTTCTGCAGCACGATTTTCGAGCCACCCAGGTCCTTCGGCGGGTTGGCGCGGAAGTCGGTCATCATTTGCTTAATCTCGTCGGCGCCGCTCTTGCCCGGACGTACCACGTTGATGGTGACCTCCTTCGAGAAGCCATACTCTGCGTAGATCTTCATCAGCAGGTCGTAGAGCGTCATGCCGTTGTCGCGAGCCCATGCAGCGATTTCACAGATGAGACAGATGCTGGCGGGGGAGTCCTTGTCGCGCACCTTGTCGAAGGGGAGGAATCCGAACGACTCTTCGCCGCCGCCGATGTACTTCTTCTTACCCTCGTTGATGCGGATTTCGTTGGCAATCCACTTGAAGCCGGTGTAGCAGTCCTTGTACTCCACGTTGTTTTTCTTGGCTATCTCGGCAATGACTTCGGTAGTCACGATGGTTTTTACCAGGAACTCGTTGCCCTTGAGCTGGCCGAGTTTCTTCTTGTTGGCAATGATGTACCAGGAGAACATCATGCAGGTTTGGTTGCCGTTGAGTATCTCCCACTCACCCTTTGGGTTACGGCAGACGATGGCGAGACGGTCGGCGTCGGGGTCGGAAGCAATCACCAGGTCGGCGTTCAGCTTTGTACCAAGCTTCATACCGAGTGTCATAGCCTCTGCGTTCTCTGGGTTGGGGCTGACGACGGTGGGGAAGTTGCCGTCGATAACCATCTGCTCGGGCACCACGTGGATGTTCTGGAATCCCCAGCTGCGCAGTGCCATTGGTATGATGACGCGGCCGGTACCGTGCATTGGAGAATAGACGATGTTAAGGTCTTTCTGTCGCAGGATGACGTCCTGGTCGACCATTGCCTCCTTGACGGCCTGGATGTAGTCCCAGTCCATCTCACCGCCGATGGGGATGATGAGGTCTTTGTTGCCCTCAAACTTCACGTCGCTGATCTTCACCTTGTTGACCTCGTCGATGATGCCCTTGTCGTGTGGGAACAGCACCTGGGCACCGTCGTCCCAGTAAGCCTTGTAGCCGTTGTACTCGCGTGGGTTATGCGATGCGGTGACGTTGACACCGGCCTGACACTTGAGCTGACGGATGGCGAACGAGATTTCCGGGGTTGGGCGGAGGCTCTCGAAGAGATAGACCTTGATGCCGTTGGCTGAGAAGATGTCGGCAACGCTTTCAGCGAACATGCGTCCGTTGTTGCGGCAGTCGTGACCTACGACGACGGCAGGCTGAATGTCGGGGAAAGCCTTGTTGATGTAGTTGGCAAAACCCTGTGTGGCCATGCCGACGATGTATTTGTTCATGCGGTTGGTGCCGGCACCCATGATGCCGCGCAGTCCACCCGTACCAAACTCCAAGTCGCGGTAGAAGGCGTCGATGAGCGCCGACTTGTCGCTGTCGTCCAACATAGCCTGAACTTCCTTACGTGTCTCCTCGTCAAAGGCCGGAGAGAGCCATTCCTTTGCACGTGCTTCGCACTGGGCAATAAGCTGAGCGTTATTTTCCATAAATTACTTATTGTTTTAGGGTTATCATATTAGTAGGGCAAAGATAGTGATTTTTCTTTGAACTTTGAACTTTGAACTTTGAACTTTATGAATTGTTAACTTTCACAGACAATTCCTTCTTCCGTCATCCATCACCCATCTTCCTTCTTACATCATCCATCTTACATCTTCTTTCTCATCAGCAGGTCTATTTCTTCAAACTGCTTGCCCATGTTCAGATTGAGATAGATGCGGTAGAGCGCCGGAGCCCAGCGTTGCTTCTCGTCGGCGGCAAGACGGCGGTAGTCCTCCATATACGGCCGGGCCTGTTGGTAGAGAGACCTGAGTTGCTGGCGGTACTTGCGCGGTTCGTTCTTCCGCTCCAGGACCAAAGCCTCGTTCAGGTAGGAGGTTGCCATGTTGAAGTAGGGGTCTGGCATGGTGTCGTTCAGTTCCAACAGCCGTTCGCATACCTCGCGGCACTCTTCGTAGCGCTCTAAGTTCAGCAGGGCGTTCGACTGTGCCAAGAGGAATAGTTCGTTGTCGGGATTGCCAGACAGCCCTTGTGCGGCCAGAATCAGCACGGAGTCGTTGCGCTGGTTTGCGGCATAATGGTCGGCCAGTCTCGGAAAGAAGTAGGTGGACTCTGGGAAGAGGCGGAAGCCCTCGTGAAGGTGTGACAGCCACTGGTTGGTGTCACCCTGTTGATGGTAGGCCTCACAGAGGTATTGCAGGACGAAATCTTTGCGGGCGGAATCGAGGAGAGCCTCGTTGCGGTAGCGCAGCGTCAGCTCGGGGTCTTGTAGCCTGTAGCCTGCGAAGGTGGCCCAGTAGGCTGCCCGAGGCACTAACGAGTCGGTCTTCAGATAGTTGTAGCCCGTAAACAGGGGCTGACGGTCGGCATCGAGATAGACGTCGAAGAAATCGAAGGCCTTGCGGTAGTCGTTCTTCCGTAGCTGATAGGTTCCTCCGAAAAACAGGTTGAGTCGCAGCTGGTTCATGGTTGCGGCATGCTGCTGGCGGTATTCGGGACGGATGCGTCCGCGCTTGTCGGGTAGGGCATCTACCGAATCGAGGGTTTCCGCCACACGGTAGAGGTGTTGTACGAGGTCGAAAAACTGTGCCGTATCGTACTTTTGGCGCAGGTAGAGTTTCTCGTTGGCTAACTCGTATTGCTTCTCAACGGCATCGTACAATGTCAGGTGAATCTTCTTGTTTTGCCGATTGGCCGAGTCTTTCAGCAGTTGAAGCATCATTTTTTCAGCCTTGTCGAGACTCTTCCCGCTTTTAATATAGGTACGCGCCTCGTTCAGTTCCTTCTTCTGAGCAGGGCACACAAACCAGACTGTCATAAGACAGCATGTCATCAGAA
>JAEEVT010000112.1 GCA_016291005.1 Prevotella sp.
TCGATGGCTTCGCCGCTATGCTGGCCCTGAAGTGCGAGACCGACTTCGTGGCTAACGGCGCTGACTTCATTGCCCTGACACAGAGCATCCTCGACGCTGCTATTGCCGCCAAGGCTGCCGACCTCGAGGCTGTCAAGGCTCTCGACATCAATGGTCAGAGCGCTCAGGACGCTGTCACACAGCGTTCAGGTATCACTGGTGAGAAGATGGAGCTGGACGGATACCTGACTCTCGAGGGTGACAACGTTGAGGTTTACGACCACATGGGCAAGCACACCCTGTGCACCATGGTCCAGACCAACAAGCCCGCTGCTGAGCAGGGTCACCTCGTGGCCATGCAGGTGGCTGCCATGAAGCCCGTTGCCCTTGACAAGGACAGCGTAGAGCAGAAGATTCTGGACGAGGAGTACAAGACTGCCGTCGAGAAGACCAAGCTCGAGCAGGTGGAGAAGTTCGTTGAGATGAAGCTCAAGAAGGCTGGCATCAACCCCAACCTCGTTGACTCTGAGGACCACATCGAGAGCAACACCGCCAAGGGCTGGCTCACCAAGGAGCAGGCTGACGAGGCTCGCAAGGTCATTGCTGACGCAAAGGTCGAGGGTGAGGCTCAGCTGAAGATGCCGATGATTGAGAACATTGCCAAGGGTCGTGTGCAGAAGTTCCTGAAGGAGAGCTGCCTCGTTGACCAGGAGTTCCAGTTCGGCGATGCTGACAAGGCTACTGTTGCCCAGTGGCTTGCCAAGCAGGACAAGGACCTGAAGATCGTCGCTTTCAAGCGCTTCACGCTGGTTGCTGACTAATCGAACGTAACGTTAACTAAGACGATAACGAAAACGAAAAGCAGGTGTGTCAGTCTGACGCACCTGTTTTTTTTATATCCTGGTCTACTGGAGCTATTATATTCTGGTTTGCTTGAGTTCCAGATACTTGTTGATGATGTTGACTGAGAGGCTGGCAGGTGGCGTGAGGAGGGCGGCAATACCGTTCTGTTTCAGCGTTGACACGATTAACCGCTTCTCATAGACCATTTTCCCTGCTATCACTTTCTGGAATTGCTGTTCAACGTCCTCGGCAGGCTGGCCAGCGTAGTCTTTCAGTTCCTCGTCCTCGAAGAATACGACTAACAGCTTGTGGCGGCGGTTCAGTTGGCGGAAGAAAGGCAGCTGGCGCTGGAGGGCGATGCGGTCGAGGAAGTTGGTGTAGAGCACCATCAGGCTACGCTTCGACACATACTGGTTGGTGTAGGCCGCCAACGCGCTGAAGTCGCTCTCGCCAAACGTCGTTTGCTGGGCATAGAGTGCCTCAAGCAGGGTCTGCAGCTGGCCGTACTGTCGCGAGGCAGGTATAAAAGAGTCGAAATGTTCAGCGAACGTGATGAGGCCTGCCTTGTCCTCTTTCTGCATGGCGACATACGACAGCACTAACGAGGCATTGATGGCATAGTCGAACAGCGTCATGCCGTTAAACGTCTGTTGCATGACGCGTCCTTTGTCTATCACGTTGTATATCTGTTGTGAGCGCTCGTCCTGATAGACGTTGATCATGAGCTGGTGGCGACGGGCCGTGGCACGCCAGTTGATGGTGCGGTAGTCGTCGCCCTGCACGTAGTCCTTGATTTGCTCAAACTCAGTGTGGTTGCCTATGCGACGGATGCGCTTGATGCCTAATTCTACGAGGTGGCGGCTTGCAGCCAACAGTTCGTACTGGTGTAGCATCAGGAACGAGGGGTAAACCTTCACCTGCTGTGGCGAGGCACAACGGTAGCGGCGCTGGACAAAGCCAGAAGGACTGAAGAATTGAAGAGTTCTCTGACCAAGGTCAGAGTGTGGCTTCGCAATGAAGAATTGAAGTTGACGGGGGGTGACGAAGACTTGGACGACTCCAAAGGCATAGCTGCCGCGATGGGTGGGATGCAGATGGTAGTCGATGCGCTGCTGTTCGTCCTTAGGCAAGCTAAGCCGATAGCAGACGTCGCGCTGCTGGAACTCGACGGGAACCTCGTCGATAACCTCCACGCTGACGGCAAAGCGGTAACTGTTCGTCACGACAAGAGACACCTTGTTGTCGTCGCCGTTCGAGAGGCGGTCAGGACAATGGCGCTCAGCCGTTATGCCGCGTCGCGACCAGAGCCTGACGATGTCTGTGGCGACGGCAATGACGAATGCCAACAGCATCCAGCGTCCGATGATGAATGCCGGATACCACAGATAGCCACTGGCCAGCACCAGTATGACGACCGTCATGACGATATAGAACCTCCGCGTCAGAAACATTTAAGATTAAAAATTAAAGATTAAATGAGCTTCGCCCAGAGATCTTATTATTTTGGAACTTCGACTTTCTCGATGATGCGCTGGGCGACCTTCAGGTTGGTGTGGCCTTCCATCTCTGCCTCGGCAGTCAGTATCAAACGGTGCTGCAGGATGGACGGTGTGACGAACTGAATATCGTCAGGCGTCACGAAAGTGCGTCCCTGCAACAGGGCGTAAGCCTTCGAGGCATTGAGCATCGCCACTGAAGCGCGTGGTGAGGCTCCTAAGAAGATGGCGCGGCTCTGGCGTGTCTGCTGGACAATGGCGGCAATGTATTTCAGCAGCGATGGCTCTACAAAGACGTCGCTCATCTGTGCCCTCAGCGCCAGCAGCTCGTCGTGGGTGATAACAGGCTTGACGTCTTCCAAGCGGACAAAGGCCGCATTCTGATGGTGACGCTCCAGGATGGCCACCTCCTCGTCGAGCGTGGGATAGTCCATCGTGATCTTCATCAGGAAACGGTCTGTCTGAGCCTCGGGCAGTTTGTAGGTACCCTCTTGCTCTACAGGATTCTGCGTCGCCAGAATGGTGTAGATGTCGCCCATCTTGTGTGTCACGCCGTCTATGGTCACCTGTCGCTCTTCCATCACCTCGAAGAGCGCCGCCTGTGTCTTGGCAGGAGCGCGGTTCACCTCGTCCACCAGCACGATGTCAGCGAACACTGGTCCTTGGTGGAAGTCGAAGCTCTGTGTCTTCATATTAAACACCGTGGTACCCAGGACGTCGCTTGGCATGAGGTCGGGCGTAAACTGTATGCGGCTGAACTTGGTGTCAATCAGTTTCGCTATCAGTCGTGCCAGCAGCGTCTTTGCCACCCCAGGTACACCCTCGATGAGCACGTGACCATTGGCGATGATGGCCGTCAGCACCAAATCTACCGTCTTCTCCTGTCCCACGATAACGCGGGAAATGCTCTCCTTCAATTCTTGGATCTTCTCTGTTGTCTGTAACTCCATAACTTCAATATTTCAATTCTTCTTTTACTTTTTTACCTTTTTACTTTTTTACCCTTTTACCTTTTTACCCTTTTACCTTTTCTACGATTTCGTTCATCCTTCCGATGTAATGCCCCATGTCGTTGGCACCAATCTGCCGCATGCCAGAGGCAATCTGACGTAGTTCGTCGACGAGACCAGCCAGTTGCTGCTCTTCCATACCCGTGATGAACGCCAGTCGTTTCAGGTTGCGACTGTCTGCCGCCACGTCAGTGATGTCTATATGTAATAAGGTGCGCAGCTCCTCAGCAAAGTAGGTGTATTTTTTGCTGACGGCGTCTGCGTAGTCCTTCTGCTGGGCATAGAGCGTGCCAATCTGTTTGGCAAAGGCGAGGCTCATGTTGTCTGGCTCTGTGACCAAGGGGATGGCTCTCTGTCGCCTACGGGCAGTAAACACCATAAATAGTAGTATGGTCAGTAACGCGAGGTATAGCGCCCATCGCAATGGTGGCTGCGAGAGGATGTAGCGCAATGGCGACTCTTTGGCAATGGGTGTATAGGCTTCTGTCCTGACGATGGGCAGTCCACCAAATTGGCTGAGCAGGCGGAAGATGTAGAGATAGTTGTCCTCGTCGAGGATGCCGTAGTTGGTGAACACCAAAGGCGTCGTAACCCAAATGATGCATCCCCTGCCCATTGGCATCCGCACTGCCATCGCATCCTGGTAGTGGCTCTTCGACCTGCACAGCACATGATAGCCCAACGTGTCTGTCTTTCCTACAATGGTGGTGAGTAACAGCTGCGGATAGAACCTGAACTCGCGCTCGTCGTAGATGCTGTCCTGCTGCCAGACCAGCGTGTCGCGTCCGTTTCCTGCCTGGGCATGTTTGGTGAGCGTCATCGGGTTATAATGGTTGACGCTGTTAAGATGCAGCGTGTCTGCCATTTTCCCCAAGGAATTGCTGACCAGCATGATGACGTTGCCTTTCTGTGCCAGTTCCAGGATGGCTGAGACGTCAGTCTTCTGAAACACGGCCTCGTCTGCCACCATCAGGAAGGCCTTTCGAGAGGTGTCTCCCTTGAGTTGGTAGAACGTCTTCCGCTCCACCCGATAGTCCTGTGGGAGCGATGCTTTCAGCACGCTGTCGAAGACGTAGCAGCCGAAGGGTTGCTTGTCGCGCTGGCTGTATGTCGGAACCCACTGGAACTTCTTCGGCATGCGGTATTCCATGACGAAGACGATGACGAGGAAGGCGAGCACGCCAATGACGAACAGCCTATTGAACTTCATGCCTCACCTCCTTTCACTTCCTGGCAGATTGATGCAGACAACGATTGCGTCTCCTCATAGAGCGCTTCCGTCGCCTCGAAGTTGCCATAGCGGACTCGAAGGAAGTGCGTTGTCAGTTGGCGGAATGCAGGCAGGCGCTCTTCATAGACGTACTGCGACGGCGTCTTGCTGGGCTGCCAGTCTATGCGGTGGTAGTCGCTTAGGCATCGCAACGTCTTCAGGTAAACGTATCGTATTGCGTCGCGCCAGTTGCCAGTGGCAGTAGCCGATGCTATCTCCTTGTCAAAGTCCACTCCATAGATGGTCTCTTCCGTCGAACTATATCCGATAGCACTCTTTCTCCTGCGGGTAAACAGCTCTGGCCGTTGTTTATATACGAACCACACGATGATGGCCACGACGGCAGCGCCCAACAGCACGAGCAGGGGCTTCGTAATCATCTCAGCAGTCTCTGAACCAAACAGTTTGGCCAGCAGTTCGAAGAACCTCGCCACCAGCCACTCTGTCAGCGAGTCCTGCGCAGTCACCAACTCGCGGTTGTAGTTAAAAGCGTCGTCCTGCCGCCACGCAGCAATCTGTGTGGTGTCGCAAACTAACGTGTCGACAGGAAGACGAGACATGATAGATTAAAGATTAAATTCGCTCAGAACGATTTTTCAATATCCTAAAGTTGTTCGAAGCGGTCGATGTCGCTCTCTACAGTCACGTGGTCTATTTTCTCGCAGGCATGACCGTACTGATAGGCCAGTCCGATGAAGGGCAGCGAATAGGCGAAGAAGTTCGCAAAGGCCTGAATGACGCCAAGCAGATAGACAATGAAGCTATAGCCCACGCTATTGACAAAGCCGCCGTCGTCGTTGGCGCTTAGAATCAGCTTCGCCGTATTCATGATGGTCCAGGGCAGTGAGATCATACCAGCGATAAAGCTACCCATGAATCCTAGTACAAGCAGTACGCCAAAGATGCCGCCCCACGTTGGGAAACCAAGGTGGAACGCTTTCACAAACGTGGCAGGGAGCGTGATGTCGTCCTCGAAGAAGTAGATGGGATAGATGAGTGCCAGTGGTATGCCAAACGGTATGACCGCCAGGATGACGACGAAGACCAATGCCGGATGGATAGTGGCAACGCCTATCATGATGGCTCCAATGATGAGCGAAATCAGGATGCCAAAGAGCGCCAATTTGATGCAGCGCCATAAGACGTGCATGAAGACTGGTTTCATCTCGTCCCAGGTCAGCCCCATCAGACGGTTCTCGCGCTCACGGTACAGCCGCATCAGCGAATAGACAATGCTCATCAACAGCAACGAGCCGATGGAGTAGAGCACTATCATGGCGCCCATCGAACCCACAAGCATGCCGAGGGGACCGCTCTGATCGCCTTTCGCAGCCATCGTCATCATGGAATCGAAATAGCCAGACTGCGCGACAGACGTCACCAGACTAAGGGGTAACAGGAAGTAGGTGAGATACTTCAGTAGTACTTTCCAGTTCTCGCCAAAGAAGGCGAACACAGCGCTCAGCTTGTCGCTGAAACTGCGCACTTGATACAATTCAATTTTAGGTCTTTCCATATTCTTTTAATTGTTTATAATCCTTCAGTCTTTTAATCTTTTATTCTTTTATTCTTTTATTCTTCTTTTCCGCGGCAGGTAAATATAGTACCACACGATAAATGTCAGCGAACAGAGTATGACAGCCAGTCGGAGCATATCGTTCCATTCTGTGTGGCGGGTGAAGAAACTCTCGATGAAGCCAGCGACGATGAACAGCGGCACCGTTCCAACGACGATTTTCAAGCCGCGACGGGCGCCCATCCTGAACGACGTCATGCGGGGATAGGTGCCTGGGAACAGCCAGCCGTTGCCGATGGCCAGACCGCCCGCACCTGCTACGATGATGGCAGAAATCTCCAACATGCCGTGCAGCCAGACGGCCAGCAACGACTCAGCGTAGATGCCGTGTTGGAAGAGGAAAGCCTGGAATGCACCCAGCATGATGCCGTTCTGCATCAGCAGGTAGCCAGTCATGAAGCTGGTCAGCACGCCGCCAGCAAAGACCAGGAATGACACGTAGATGTTGTTAATCGTGATGCCAAAGAACATGGGCAGTTCCTCGCCACCGTTATAGACTGCCATTGGCGTGCCGTTGCGGATGTTTTCCAGCGTCATGTCAACATAGCCGTCGCCCATAATGAGTCGGGCGAACTCCGTGTCGTGCCACTGCGATACAGCACCTATGGCCATGCTGATGGCGAAGATGAGGAACGACGCCAAGAGACAGCGCCGCTCGCGCCACATCGTCGCTGGCACTTCACGACTCCAGAATGTGATGATGCGTGTCCACCGTTCGCGACGATTGCGATAGATAGCCTGATGCAACGATGAGGCGAGTCCGTTCAGATAGAGCGTAATGCGCGACCTGGGGTAGTGGCTCTGCGAGAATGCCAAGTCGCTGGTCACCTCGACGTAGGCGTCGGCCAGCTCGTCGGGTGTCCGCGTCGACAATGTCTTGAGCAACACTTCCGTGCCCCTCCACTTGTCGATGTTCTGCCTGATAAATGCCACTTCCTTCATGACGTATTAATGATTAAAAATAATTGATTAAAAGCGCTTCGTTCAGATTATTCCAGACTTTTTTCGTAAATCGTGCACAAAAGTAAACAAAATTCTTTAATTTTGCAAGCGAATTGACTCATTAATATTATTGAGCGAAGCGAATTGTTTATTGTTTAACGTTTATTGTTTAACGTTTATTGTAATCACAACATGTCCTCCGACATCATCACAGGCCAATACGTGCAAATCAGCCAGACACCAGGCGGCGTGGGCGAGCGCATGGCAGCTCAGCTCGTCGACTGGCTCGTGCAGGTAGCCTATGTCGTACTCGTGGCAACTATCGCAGACTATTTGCCCAGTTTGGCGTCCTTGGGAGAATTCGTGTTAGTGCTCCTTATGGTCCTGCCGCCGCTGTTCTACTGTCCGCTGTTCGAGATACTGAACCACGGCCAGACACTTGGCAAACGACTGCTGAAGCTCCGTGTGGTCATGAAGGACGGCAGCACACCGTCGCTTGCTGCCTATCTGTTGCGCTGGCTCCTGTTCCTCGTCGACGGCCCGCTGCTCAGTTTCGCTGGCGTACTGTTCATCATCGTCACGCAGCACCACCAGCGCATTGGCGACCTCGCAGCAGGCACGCTGGTCATCCGCCTCGACAGTTATAATAAGGTTCGCGTGAGCCTCGACGAGTTCTCACACCTTGGCAAGAACTACCGCCCAGTCTATTCACAGGCTGCCGACCTCTCCTTCGAACAGTACAACCTCATAGAAACGACGTTACAGCTGCCTTACGAAGACCCCCGTGTCCACCAGTTAGCCCGCAAGGCTCAGTCTGTCCTCTCTATTCCGCACGTCAAGGAGCCGTCCGCCTTCTCGTTCCTCTCCCAACTCCGCCGCGACGCCCAATACTATATGCTCGAGGACGTTTGATCTTTGCGGTACTGCCAGAGTTCGATACTGTTGATGATGTTCTGCCAGAGCACGTAGCATCCTGCACCTACGGACGCCATAGGTGTCAGGTAGGTGTAGGCCACCCAGATGCTGAGGGCAGTGTTCTTCTGGAATGAGGCCTGACCGCTGTTGACCTCCTCGCCTAAGTGGCTGCCCACGACGCGCCCGATGGCAAACAGCACGAAGCAGAGCACGAGGCTCATCACGGCAATCATCAAAAGTAGCGGGAGACCTGCTGCGCTGTGTACGATGTTACGTACGGTGACGCCAGACGTAACGCTGAGCTGTGCTGCCCAAAGGTAGAACGACAGGTCGGGAATAGAAACAATCCAAGCGCAGGCACGCTTGGCAAAGTGTTGCATAAACCAGCCTAACACCAATGGTAAAATCAGCACGATGGCGAGCTTCTGCAAAATTATAAGGAAGGCGCTCCAGAAGTCGAGGCCTGCGCTGCGTTCCAACAGCGGGAACACGGCAGGAATGGTTAATGCGCAGACGAACGACGAGAGAACGACAAAGGCCGTCATGGTGTTTATGTTGCCACCAATCTTGGCAGTGACCACGGGCGCTGCCGTTGCCGCTGGTCCGATGATGCACGTCAACAAACTCTCAAACAACAACTTCTGCCACAGGTCGTCCGCTACTAACATAATCACCCAGACGTTCAGGGCGACCAGCACCAGTTGCGTGGCGACGATGCCAAACTGCCAGCGGTACGGACGCATCTGGTGGAAGTCGATGCGGCAGAACGTGGAGAATAGCGTGGAGAACACCATCCAGGGGAAGATGGCATCGACGACGGTGCCTAACGTGTTGCCCAGCGCGTCAAGCTGAGGCACGTAGTAGAACGTCAGGTAGCACACGGCACCTACGGCGATGGACACAGGCAGCGTCCAGTTCTTCAGGAAACGAATGAGCGAATTCAACGTTTAATGTTTATTGTTTAACGTTTATTGGTTATTGTTTATTGTTCAACGTCCAACGTTTATTGTTTATTGTTCTTCAGCATCATGTGTATCTTTTTCGTCACATACGCTCCCACACACTTCGCACCCTCCTCGTTGGTATGCACGCCGTCGAAGGTATAGTGCTTCTGCTCCAGTTCCTCGTCACGGTCGATGCAGACACCCTCGTCCAGACGGATCACGTCTATGTTCATCCGCTTGCCACAGGTCTCGATGATGTCGCCCGTCATCTTCGTCTTGTAGGAAGAGGTATGCGTATTCTGCAACGGAGTCAGCAACACGATCTTCGCCTTGGGGAAGCTCTTCTGCAACATCTCACAACCATATCGCACCGATTCAGCCAGAGTCAGCACGGTAGAGATGCGGCGACGCGTGATGGAACCCTGGTTTCGTGTAAAGGCCTGCACACCCGTCAGACTGAACGCATTGGGACGCTTGTCCGCGAACCACGCATCGTTCGTGCCAGCCATAATCATAATCAGGTTTGGCACCATCTGACGACCACTCTCAACAGCCTCCTTCAGACGGTTTATCTGGTTGTATATCACGTTGTTCTCGCTCACCTCCGTCGTGTTCTCGCTGACGTTATAAGTAGTACGCGTAGTGTTTGTCCACGTAGCACCACTACGGGCATAGCTGCGACAGGAGGCAGGCGACAGCATCTCGCGGAACCACTTGTTCCAGCCCACCGACTTCGAACAGTCGTCGCCGCCGATTGACGTGTTCGAGTCGCCTAAGATAACGATATTGCAGTCGGAGGCAATCTGCCAGGGTGGGGTAGAGTCCGACTCGCCAGTAGTCACCTCCATGTCTATCTCAGGCAGGTCGAGCGTATCATCCACAGGCTTGTAAGGCACCTTCGTCTGACTCTTGAAGACAGACACCTCCACCATCGCCACGCCCTGCGCCAGAATGCCCAACTCACGGGCAGCCCGCTGCGACAGGTCGATGATGCGCCCCTTGACGTAAGGACCACGGTCTATCACCTTCACCACCACCTGCTTGCCGTTGGCAGGGTTCTTCACCAGCAGCAGAGTTCCGAACTGATGCGTCTTGTGTGCACATACCAGACTGTCGTTGTGGAGCCGCACGCCACTGGCTGTCCTGGCTCCGTTAAACCGCTTCGCGTAGAACGTAGCCTTTCCCCGCTGCTGGGCTGCCGACTCCTGACAGACACCCGTCAGGAACAGCAACAGTATGACTATGATGCACTTAAAACGCATAGATTTGATAGTTAACCAGACTGCAAAGTTACGAATAAGTGAATGAAAAACCAAAAAAATCTTCATTTTTTATGCTCTTTCGGAAATTATTCGTACCTTTGTCAACTACAAACTGTAAATAGTAAAACGTCAAATCGGAAAAACATAGATGTTAGTAAAGACCTTTTGTGCAGCCGTTAATGGCCTGGAGGTGACTACCGTCACCTGCGAGGTCAGCATGTCGCGAGGCGTGATGTTTCATCTTACAGGACTGGCCGATACGGCTGTTAAGGAGAGCTACGACCGCATCAAGGCAGCCCTGATTAATAATGGTTTTAAGATGCCTACGATGGACATCACCGTCAACCTCTCGCCTGCGGATATCAAGAAGGAGGGCTCTGGCTACGACCTGCCCTTGGCCATCGGCATACTGGCCGCCAATGGAAAGATTGAGGAAGGACGTTTGGACAAATACATGCTGGTGGGCGAACTGGGTCTTGATGGTCGCTTGCAGCCCATCCGCGGTGCGTTGCCCATCGCCATACGGGCTCGCAAAGAAGAGTTCAAGGGTCTCATCGTTCCCATCCAGAACATCCGCGAGGCTGCCGTCGTCAACAAGCTGGAGGTCTATGGCATGGAGACGCTGATGGATGTCATAAAGTTCCTGAACGGCGACAACAGCTACCAGCCTACCGTCATCGACACTCGCAAGGAGTTCTACGAACAGCAGAACCACTACGAGCTGGACTTCTCTGACGTGAAAGGGCAGGAGAGTGTCAAGCGTGCCTTGGAGGTGGCCGCCGCTGGTGGTCATAACCTGATTATGATAGGTCCGCCAGGCAGCGGAAAGTCGATGTTGGCCAAGCGGCTGCCCAGCATCCTGCCGCCATTGTCATTGGCCGAGAGCCTTGAGACCACTCAGATACACTCTGTCGCTGGCAAGCTTAGCCGCGACACCAGTCTCATCAGCCAGCGTCCCTTCCGTGCTCCCCACCATACCATCTCGCAGGTAGGGTTGGCTGGAGGGACGACAAAGGCTATGCCCGGTGAGGTGTCTTTAGCTCACAATGGAGTGCTCTTTTTAGATGAATTAACGGAGTTCAATCGGGCTACTTTGGAGATACTCAGACAGCCCTTGGAAGACCGTAAAATAACGATAACCAGGGCAAATTACACAGTGGAATATCCATGCTCTTTCATGCTTGTAGCCTCGATGAATCCTTGTCCTTGCGGCTATTATGGCGATCCCTTACACAAGT
>JAEEVT010000113.1 GCA_016291005.1 Prevotella sp.
GAGCGCAAGATGTCACTCGGCATCAAGCAGTTGCGTGAGGATCCCTGGGAGGCTATCGAGACCAAGTATCCTGTTGGTTCGAAGCACACCGCCAAGGTTCGCAACTTCACCAACTTCGGTGTGTTCGTAGAACTGGAGGAAGGTGTCGACGGTCTGATCCACATCAGCGACCTCTCTTGGACCAAGAAGGTAAAGCACCCGTCAGAGTTCACACAGGTTGGCGCTCAGATCGACGTCATCGTTCTGGACATTGACAAGGAGAACCGTCGTCTGAGCCTCGGCCACAAGCAGTTAGAGGACAATCCTTGGGATGTCTTCGAGGCTAAGTATACCGTTGGCTCTATCCACGAGGGTAAGATTGTTGAATTGATGGAGAAGGGCGCTGTCGTACAGCTCGACGAAGACGTTGAGGGCTTCGCTACTCCTAAGCACCTTGTTAAGGAAGACGGTGCTCAGGCCGTTCAGGGCGAGACACTGCCGTTCAAGGTCATCGAGTTCAACAAGGATAGCAAGCGTATCATCCTCAGCCACAGCCGCACCTTCGAGGATCCGAAGCGTGAGGAGAAGGCTGCTGCCAAGAAGGCTCGTGCTCCGAAGAAGGACGAGGCTCCGAAGATTGAGAACGTTGCTGCCAGCACCACGCTTGGCGACCTCGACGTTCTGGCCAATCTGAAGGCTCAGATGGAGAAGGGCGAGTAAAGAGTTAAGAATTAAGAGTTATTGCCTTGGCAACTTAGTATTAACTCTCTCTTAAATATAATAATGTACGTGCGCGAGGGTAAAACCTTCGGGCACGTATTTTTTTGTGATAGTGTAGCTTTGACGTGTTCTCGCGCACATCAATATAAAACAATACGCACATTTAGGCTTGATTTATATCAATTAATTAGCAAAACGTAAGCGTTTGCGTGATTTTTCTAACAAAATGTTTGGTTTTTATTGGTTTTTGCTATAATTTTGTCCCCCGAAAGCAAAAACGCTTTCATTTAAGACCTTCAGACCAATTAAAACAGTAACGAAAAAGAAATATCATTTTTAATAAGTAAAACAATTAAAAAGTAAAAAGATTATGAATGCAGCACAAGTTGTAGAACAATTGAAGCAGCGCTTCCCCAACGAGCCGGAGTACATCCAGGCCGTCAGTCAGGTTCTTCCCACCATCGAAGAAGAGTACAACAAGCACCCCGAGTTTGAAAAGGCCAACCTCATCGAGCGCCTTTGCATCCCCGATCGTGTTTGTGAGTTCCGCATCACGTGGGTTGACGACCAGGGTAAGGTTCAGACCAACATGGGTTACCGTATCCAGCACAACAACGCCATTGGCCCGTACAAAGGCGGTCTGCGTTACCACAAGAGTGTGAACCTGGGTATCCTGAAGTTCCTTGCTTTCGAGCAGACTTTCAAGAACTCGCTGACAACCCTGCCTATGGGTGGTGCAAAGGGTGGTTCAGACTTCTCACCCCGTGGCAAGAGCGATGCTGAGGTGATGCGCTTCTGCCAGGCATTCATGAATGAACTCTATCGCGTGATTGGTCCGGACGAGGACGTTCCCGCTGGTGATATCGGTGTTGGCGGCCGTGAGGTTGGTTACCTCTTCGGACAGTATAAGAAGCTGACCCATCAGTTCCAGGGCGTGCTGACAGGTAAGGGCCTGAGCTTCGGCGGTTCGCTTATCCGTCCTGAGGCTACCGGTTACGGTTGCGTTTACTTCCTGACTTCTATGCTCGCTACCCGCGGCATCGAGCTGAAGGGTAAGAAGGTGCTGATCTCAGGTTCTGGTAACGTGGCTCAGTATGCTACAGAGAAGTGCCTGCAGTTGGGTGCTATCCCCTTGACTCTCTCTGACTCAGACGGTTACATCTACGATCCAGACGGTATTACATTCGAGAAACTCGAATATGTGAAGGAACTGAAGAATGTTGAGCGCGGCCGTATCAAGGAGTATGCTGAGGAATATCCCAATGCCGTTTACCACGCTGGCGAGCGTCCCTGGCATGAGAAGGCCGACATCGCCCTGCCTTGCGCTACCCAGAACGAGATCAACGGTGAGCAGGCTCAGGCTCTGATTGACAACGGTGTGATTGCTGTTGCTGAGGGTGCCAACATGCCTTCGCTGCCTGAGGCTATCAAGATCTTCCAGGATGCCAAGATTCTCTATGCTCCTGGTAAGGCTTCCAACGCTGGTGGTGTATCAGTTTCTGGTCTTGAGATGTCGCAGAACTCTGAGCGTCTGAGCTGGACTGCTAAGGAGGTTGACGACTACCTGAAGCGCATCATGAACGACATTCACGAGAACTGCGTGAAGTACGGTACTCAGGCTGATGGTTACATCAACTACGTGAAGGGTGCTAACGTTGCCGGCTTCATGAAGGTTGCCAATGCCATGATGGCTCAAGGCATTGTGTAAGCTCGACGAAGTCAAGGTTACATAATGATGGCTCAAGGCATTGTGTAAGCTTGTCACATAATGATGGCAACATCGTATAAGCAGCACAAAATCTTTAATTTATAACAGTTGGTGCGATTTTCTTCTGAGAGTCGCACCTTTCTTATTTTTTTTTTGTACTTTTGCAGGCAGAATTCAAAAATACAATAAGATTATGCTTACACTAAAACTCATTACCGAGGAGACCGACCGCGTGATTCGCGGATTGGAGAAGAAACATTTCAAAGGTGCCCGCGAGGCAATCGACGAGGTGCTGGCCGTCGACAAACGCCGTCGTGAGGCCCAGCAGCAGTTGGACAAGAACCTGTCTGAGGCCAAGAAAATGGCAGCCCAGATAGGCGGTCTAATGAAAGAAGGCAAGCGCGATGAGGCAGAAGCCATCAAGGCCGAAGTGGCACAAATGAAGGAAACCAACAAGCAACTGGAAGAAACCATGAACCAGTCGCAAGAGGAGATGACTCGTCTGCTGTGTCAGATTCCCAACATCCCCTACGACGAGGTGCCCGAGGGTGCTGCCGCAGAGGACAACCACGTGGTGAAATCGAACCTGAAGGAGTGTACGGAGACAGATACCGTTGGAAATTGGGACGTCAACCCGTCGTTGGGTTTGGCCAATCCCCTGCCCCACTGGGAACTGGCTAAGAAATACAACCTCATCGACTTCGACTTGGGCGTGAAGATTACTGGTGCCGGATTCCCCGTCTATATCGGCAAGGGAGCCCGTCTGCAGCGTGCACTCATCAACTTCTTCCTCGACGAGGCCCGCAAGAGCGGCTACACAGAAATCATGCCGCCAACGGTAGTCAACGCAGCCTCAGGCTATGGCACTGGCCAGTTGCCCGACAAGGAGGGTCAGATGTACCATTGCGAGGTGGACGACTTCTATCTGATTCCTACTGCTGAAGTGCCCGTAACCAACATCTACCGCGATGTCATCCTTGACGAGGCACAGCTGCCCATCAAGAATTGCGCCTATACGGAGTGTTTCCGCCGTGAAGCAGGCTCGTACGGCAAGGACGTTCGCGGTCTGAACCGTCTGCACGAATTCTCGAAGATTGAGATTGTGCGCATCGACAAACCTGAGCACTCGAAGGAGAGCCATAAGGAAATGCTGGAGCACGTAGAGGGACTGCTGAAGAAGTTAGAACTTCCCTACCGTATCCTGCTGTTATGCGGTGGAGACCAGAGCTTTACAAGTTCTATATGCTACGATTTCGAAGTCTATTCAGAGGCTCAGGGCCGCTGGCTCGAGGTCTCGTCGGTCAGCAACTTCGACACCTATCAGGCCAATCGTCTGAAGTGTCGCTACCGTCGTGCTGACAACAAGAAGACTGAGCTCTGCCACACGTTAAACGGTTCGGCTTTGGCTTTGCCGCGTATCGTTGCCGCCCTGTTAGAGAACAACCAGACAGAGAATGGCATTAAGATTCCTGCTGCCCTCGTTCCCTATTGCGGCTTCGACATCATCGATAACGAGAACTAAACCAAATAACTATTATGAATAAAATCATCAAGAAAGAGCAGTTCTCTGAGAAGGTTTTCCTTTTCGAGATGGAAGCTCCACTGATTGCCAAGAGCCGCAAGGCAGGCAACTTCGTCATCGTACGTGTCGACAAGAAGGGTGAGCGCATGCCGCTGACCATTGCTGGTGCCGACATCGAACGTGGCACCATCACACTGGTTGTCCAGATGGTGGGTCTCTCCTCAAAGAAACTCTGTGCCCTCAACGTGGGTGACTATGTCGCCGACATCGTGGGTCCGTTGGGCAATCCCACCCGCATTGAGAAATACGGCACTGTGGTATGTGCTGGTGGTGGTTTGGGCGTAGCTCCCATGCTCCCCATCATCCAGGCACTGAAAGCTGCCGGCAACCGCGTGCTCAGCGTTATGGCTGGCCGTTCTAAGGACCTTATTATATTAGAAGACAAGGTGCGCGAGAGTTCCGACGAGGTCATCATCATGACTGACGACGGCTCTTACGGTGAGAAAGGTGTGGTGACCGTGGGTATGGAGAAATTCTTCGAACAGGAGCACGTTGACAAGGTATTCGCCATCGGTCCTCCCATCATGATGAAGTTCTCGAACCTCACGGCTCAGAAGCACAATATTCCCTGCGAAGTATCGCTGAACACCATCATGGTGGATGGTACGGGTATGTGCGGAGCCTGCCGACTGACCATTGGCGGCAAGACGAAGTTCGTCTGCATCGACGGTCCTGAGTTCGACGGTGCCTTGGTCGACTGGGACGAGATGTTCAAGCGCATGGGCACCTTCAAGCGTGCTGAGCAAGAAGAGCTGGAGCACTACGAGGAGCACCTCGTCGGCAAAGACAGTGTACTCGACGGTTCTACCGCCGAGAATAGCACCAACGTCGTCATGGACAGCGACCCCACCAACGACCCCATCGAGGTGCTGACCGACCGCAACGCTGCTTGGCGCGAAGAGCTTAGAAAGAGCATGAAACCCAAAGAGCGCACGGCTATCGAGCGCGTCGTCATGCCTGAACTCGACCCTGTCTATCGTGCAACCACTCGTACGGAGGAGGTCAACATCGGCCTGACCAAGGAGATGGCTATGACTGAGGCCAAGCGCTGTCTCGACTGCGCCAAGCCCAGCTGCGTAGAGGGCTGTCCCGTCAATATCAATATTCCCTCGTTCGTCAAGAACATTGAGCGCGGTCAGTTTCTGGCTGCTGCCAAGGTGCTGAAGAATACCTCTGCCCTACCCGCTGTCTGCGGTCGTGTCTGTCCGCAGGAGAAGCAGTGTGAGAGCAAGTGTATCCACCTGAAGATGAATGAGCCCGCTGTGGCCATCGGCTATCTGGAGCGCTTCGCAGCCGACTTCGAGCGCGAGAGCGGCAACATCAGCCTGCCTGAGATTGCACCTGCCAACGGCATCAAGATTGCCGTCGTCGGTTCTGGTCCTGCAGGCTTGAGCTTCGCTGGCGATATGGTGAAGAAAGGCTATGACGTGTATGTCTTCGAGGCCTTGCACGAGATCGGTGGTGTGCTGAAGTATGGCATTCCTGAGTTCCGTCTGCCCAACAAGATTGTAGATGTGGAAATTGAGAACCTTGCCAAAATGGGCGTTCACTTCCAGACTGACGTCATTGTTGGCAAGACCATCAGCGTAGAACAGCTGGAGACTCAGGGCTTCAAAGGCATCTTCGTGGGCTCTGGCGCCGGTCTGCCTAACTTCATGAACATCCCTGGCGAGAACGCCATCAACATCATGTCGTCGAACGAATACCTGACACGTGTCAACCTGATGGATGCAGCCAACCCGACGACCGACACGCCTATCAACTTAGGCAAGAATGTGCTCGTCGTAGGTGGCGGCAATACCGCTATGGACTCCTGCCGCACGGCTAAGCGTCTGGGTGGCAACGTCACGCTGGTTTACCGCCGCAGCGAACAGGAGATGCCTGCCCGTCTCGAGGAGGTGAAGCATGCCAAGGAAGAGGGTATCAACTTCCTGACGCTGCACAACCCCATCGAATATCTCGCTGACGAACAGGGTGCCGTGAAAGCTGCCGTGCTACAGGTGATGGAACTGGGCGAACCTGATGCCTCTGGCCGTCGCAGTCCTGTTCCCGTGGAGGGCAAGACGGTGACTCTCGACGTCGACCAGGTCATCGTAGCTGTTGGTGTAAGCCCCAACCCATTGGTACCCAAGAGCATTGAGGGTTTGGAGCTGGGCCGCAAGAACACCATCGTCGTCAACGAGGGTATGCAGTCGGCACGCAGCGAGATCTTCGCTGGTGGCGACATCGTGCGTGGTGGTGCTACGGTCATCCTGGCTATGGGAGACGGTCGCCGTGCTGCCCAGCACATGGACGAATACCTCCAGAAGAAGTAGTTCAGTATGTCGCTATGTTATAGCGACAAACGCAACTGATTATGAACGGACTCTATACCATCATACTGCTCATACTAAGCAACGTCTTTATGACGTTGGCTTGGTATGGGCATTTGAAACTCCAGGAGAACGGTGTCTCCAACCATTGGCCCTTAATCGGCGTCATTGTGTTTTCGTGGGGCATCGCCTTTTTTGAATACTGCTGTCAGGTGCCAGCAAACCGACTGGGCTTTGTCGAGAACGGCGGTCCCTTCAACCTCATCCAGCTGAAGGTCATACAGGAGTGCATTTCGCTGGCTGTGTTCTGCATCATCGCCAACATCATGTTCCAAGGCACACACCTGCACTGGAACCACTTCTTGGCCTTCTTACTCATCATCTGCGCCGTTTATCTGGTGTTTATGAAGTAGTTCCGTATGTTGCTGTGTCACAGCAACAAACATCACAATGAATCTCGAAGAGAAACTCTGGAAGGCTTTTAACAAAGCGCTGGGCCAGTTCCAGCTCATCGACGAGGACGATAGAATCCTCGTCGGCTTGTCTGGTGGCAAGGATTCCCTTTGTCTCTTAGAGTTTCTCGCCCGTCGTTCCAAGGTACATGTGCCACGCTTCACCGTCGAGGCATGCCATGTGAGGATGGATAATATTCATTACGAAACGGACACCACCTATCTCCAGTCGTTCTGCGACCGTCTCTCCATCCCCCTCCACATCATCACCACCAGCTTCGCAGCCACCGTTCCCGATGGTGTTCCATCGGGCAGACAAAAGCCAGCCTGTTTCCTCTGTTCCTGGCAACGGCGCAAACAGCTCTTTAACCTTGCTCAGGAGCTGGGGTGCACCAAGATTGCCCTTGGTCACCATCAGGACGACATCATCCATACGGCGCTGATGAACCTCACCTTCCAAGGGCAGTTCTCCACCATGCCCGCCAAGCTCCGCATGAAGAAGATGCCCATTACCATTATCCGTCCCCTGTGCCTATGCCAGGAGACTGACATCCGAATCTATGCAGAAACCCAACAATACGAGAAGCAAATCAAGCAATGTCCCTACGAGCATGATACCAAGCGGACAGCAGCTGCTGAACTCTTTCAGCACATCCAACAGTTGAACCCAGAAGCGCGCTACAGCATTTTTCATGCTTTGGAGACTAACAACAAGCTCGTAGAATATTAAATATCTTTAATTGTCAGTTCTTAATGAACGACTATAACCATTTTTTTCGTACATTTGTTGTCCGTATGATGAAGAATTGGTTAATAGTTGTTCTGTTGTTCCTTATGCTGCCTGCTACGGCACAAAAGCGTAAGGATGTTACTCTTACGCCTGAACAGCAGGAACATCTGCAGAAGCTGGAACGCATGACCAGCAACACCCAGCGCATCACTTTTATTGACAGCGTGGTAGTCGACAAGCAGCAATTCCTGCAAGTCTACCATCTCTCACCAGAGGTGGGAAAGGTGGCACGCTACGACGACTATTTTCATACGACGCAACAATATGAAGCCTATGTTTACGTCAACGAACTTGAGAACCGCTGTTTCTTTTCCTTAGAACAGGCCGACAGCACCATCAGCCTTTTCACCAGCGAGACTATGGGTGACAAATGGACCCGCCCTCTTAAACTGCAAGGCATCAATGACGAAGGTGAGTTTAGTCGGCTGAACTATCCCTTCATGATGGGCGACGGCTTCACCTTCTATTTCGCTGCCGAAGGCGAGGAAGGTCTGGGAGGCTACGACATCTACGTGACACGCTACGATTCGGAAGAACACAGTTTCCTGCGTCCTGCAAATATTGGTATGCCGTTCAATTCCGAGGCCAACGACTACATGTATGTCATCGACGAATACAGCAACTTAGGGTGGTTTGCCACAGACCGCAACCAGCCTGAGGACAAAGTGTGTGTCTATATCTTCATTCCACCAACCACCCGTCTGACCTACCGTGACGCTGACCTTGACGACGAGCAGCTTGCCAGTATGGCGCGTATCGACCGCATTGCCGACACGTGGAGCAACGACAGTCTGCGTCAGGAAGCCTTGCAGCGACTGCAGACCATCAGCGGAAAACATGCACCCCAGCCTGCTACGTCCAACGACTTCCGCTTCGTCATCAATGACAAACTCACCTACACCCGCCTGTCAGACTTCCGTTCGCCTGACAATCAGACGCTTTGCCAACAGCTCCTGCCCCTCCAAGAACGCTATCAACGGCTCACTCAGACCTTAGCCCGTGCCCGCGACTTTTATGCTACGGCATCGGGGGAAGAACGGCAAGAGCTACGTTCCGAGATTCTCGCCAGCGAACAACTCCAAAACGAACTGTATCATCAGATACGCAACCTGCAAAAGCAAATCCGCAACAACGAAATCATATTTCTAACTAAACTACAGTAATACTATGACTAAAAAACATTTCCCTGAGTCCGAACTCATCATCAACGGCGACGGATCCTGCTTCCACCTTCATCTGAAGCCCGAATTCCTGGCTGACAAGGTTATTCTCGTCGGCGACCCTGCCCGTGTTAATACCGTTGCTGCCCACTTCGACTCGATAGAGCACGAAGTTAGCAGTCGCGAGTTCCACACTATTACTGGCATGTACAAAGGCAAGCGCATCACCTGTCAGAGTCACGGCATCGGATGCGACAACATCGACATCGTGGTCAACGAGCTTGACACCCTTGCCAACATTGACTATACCACCCGCGAAGAAAAAGAAGAGCATCGTACACTGACGATGGTACGCATAGGAACATGTGGCGGCCTACAGCCCTTTACACCCACGGGATCGTTCATCGCATCCGTAAAAAGCATCGGTTTCGACGGTCTGCTCAACTACTATGCTGGACGTAACGTCGTCTGCGACATCCCCATGGAGAAGGCTTTCAAAGAGCACATGCAGTGGGATCCCATCAAGGGAGCGCCCTATGTAGCAGTAGCCGATGCCGACCTCATCGACCAGATTGCTGCCGACGACATGGTCAGGGGCTATACCGTGGCCTGCGGCGGATTCTATGGTCCTCAGGGACGTCAGCTGCGTGCCGACATTGCCGACCCTGACCAGAACAAGAAGATTGAGTCGTTCGAGTACGAAGGCATGAAGATCTGTAACTTCGAGATGGAGTCCTCTGCCCTCGCTGGTCTCGCCTCGCTGCTGGGCCATCGCGCCATGACCTGCTGCATGGTCATCGCCAACCGCTACGCCCAGAAGATGAACACAGACTACAAGAACTCTATCGACACCATCATCGAGAAAGTCCTCGACCGCATCTAACGGTTATTGGCTAACGTTTATTGGTTATTGGTTATTGTTTATCGGTTATTGTTTATTGTTTCTTGTTCAATGGATACAATCTGCGCATTAGCCACCGCTCCAGGTGGAGCACTCGGAATCATAAGAATCTCAGGTCCTCAAGCGCTTGAGATTCTTTCTCATGTCTTCTCCACCAGTCTCACCAATGCCAAGCCCAACACCATCCACTACGGCCACATCGTTGAGTATGATGCTGTGTCACAGCATCAAAACATCATCGACGAAGCCCTCGTCTCCGTTTTCCGTGCCCCCCACTCCTACACTGGCGAGGACAGCATGGAAATCTCCTGTCACGGCTCGCGCTATATATTAAATAAAGTATTGGAGCTCCTGATTCAGCACGGATGCCGAATGGCAAATCCAGGCGAATATACCATGCGGGCCTATCTCTACGGAAAGATAGACCTCTCACAAGCCGAAGCTGTCGCCGACCTGATTGCCTCATCCAACAAAGCCACCCATCAGTTGGCTATGTCACAACTACGGGGACATTTCTCATCCCTACTCGCACAACTCCGCGAACAACTACTCAAACTCACCTCGCTCCTGGAGCTCGAACTCGACTTCTCCGACCACGAAGAACTTGAGTTTGCTGACCGCAAGGAGCTACTCAACCTTGCGAATAAAATTGACAAACATATCACCCATCTCGCCCACTCCTTCGAGATGGGCAATGCCCTAAAGCAAGGAATTCCCGTTGCCATTGTCGGCAAAACCAATGTAGGCAAATCGACCCTTCTTAATCGCCTATTGAAAGACGAGCGGGCCATCGTGAGCGATATACATGGCACCACACGCGACACCATAGAAGACACCATCGACATCAAGGGCATCACCTTCCGTTTCATCGATACCGCTGGCATTCGTCAGACCACCGATCAAGTAGAACAGATAGGAATTGAGCGTACCTTTCATGCTATCCAGAAGGCTCGCATCGTCCTTTGGGTCATTGACCAACAGCCCTCAACGGAAGAAATCAACAAAATATTGCAACATACAGAAAACAAGAAACTTATCGTTATAAAGAACAAGGTGGACAAGGCCGATAACAATAGTTACGATTTGTTAAATCCACCCTTTGTCGCCATCAGCGCCAAACTTGGTACAGGAATCGAAGAGCTGGAGCAAGCCATCTATGAAGCAGCAGACATCCCCACCCTTGCCGACTCCGATTTTATCGTCACCAATGCCCGCCACTACGATGCCCTCACCCGTGCTCATCAGTCACTCACCCGCGTCATCGACGGATTGGGCACCAACGATTCTTCACTCTTCACCCCTCACGCCTCACTCCCGTCCGACCTCCTTTCCGAAGATCTGCGCGACGTACTCTCCATCCTCTCAGAGATTACTGGCGGACAAATCACCCCCAACGAAGTATTAGGAAATATTTTTAATAATTTCTGCGTGGGTAAATAGTTGATTATCAACAACTTAGAACAATTTGGATAAACTATAACTAAAGTCCTCATTTTGAGGGCTTTTTCTGTGTTAACAACTCCTAATTGCTTTTTGTTATTCCACGTTATTTTAGCTATTTTTGTACCCTTTTTCTACCCCGAGCCTCAAATTGGGGT
>JAEEVT010000114.1 GCA_016291005.1 Prevotella sp.
ATCTCTGAACGACTGTTAATCGACTCGGAAATCGGAGGCGATATTTACCACCTATTTTGCTCACCGAACATAGGGAAAGTAACAGGTCAGAATGTCGCCACCCTTGCGATGCTTGCTAAGCACGCGGTAGCCAGTGGCGCGGCTTAAGGCGAAAGCCCCACAGCCGTAGGCATGGTAGAACATGCCCACGGCCATGAGGTAAAACGCGGTTTGACCATTGCTTTCCTGCTGCTGCAGGATTTCCTTTTCCGTCATAATAACCTAATTATTTTTCGCCGACCGCCTTACGGCGGTATCTATTTTAGCCGCGACAGCGGCTAAAATAGATAAATTGATAAATCGATAAATAGGTTAAAAAGCGAGGCAGGCACAAGTGATGCATCATTTGTCTCGTTTTTAAACTTTATTAACACCATAAGACATACAACTTATTGTTTTTTTTCCTATATTTGCACAAAATAACCCTTGACTATTAAAAATAAATACTATCTAAACCTTCTACATTACTATTGTCGCCTCATTCTGGGGCTATTGGATTAATCTTTAACTCGTCCCAATTTTAACGGGACACTAATATTTACTATTATGAATAAGAGAAGTTATTTTGGATTTTTTTCGATTGTAACCACCATGTTGGTTATGATGATTCTCTTGTCATGTAGCCATGATGAGTATGCCTATAATGAGTCGATAGTTGAACAGTCTGTAAACGATAAGTATGCTGCAGCCTTTGAGAAAGCGTTTGGTAAGGTTGGCCCAAATGTAGACTGGGGATTCAGCAGCAAGAGCACCCAAACACGTGCACTTACTCGTGCTGTGGGAGAATATGCTGAGTATAAGGGGAACTTACAGCCCACTGTTTCTTTTCCGACAGACTGCGATGCCAGCATTTTCAATCCTAATCTCACGAGTATACCTTCTTATGAAGAATATTTGATAAGCAAAGGTACACAATGGTGGCACCCTGAAGAAATAAACGATGGTGGAGTTGTCTATATCGACGCAGTCCAGCCTATTAAGATCTCTGGCGGCACTGAAGAAGCACATGCAAAACTTTACATCAAGGCAGGAACGTATGATTTCACAGATGTTTCGTTTGATTTAGGCAAGAATACAGACTTGTATCTATTAGAAGGTGCAACTGTTACATTTGATAACACCGTAGCTTCTACAGCCATATTTGACATATACATCGCTTCGGGAGCCGAATTAATAGCAAATGGTGATGATGGTTTGGTAGCGAATTCCGGTGCACGTGTATATAACCATGGTACAATTACATGTTCTAAGTTTGGAGTTAACTCGTCAAGCTTCCTCTATAATGTTGGTACGTTTACAGCAGGAAGTGTGAATGCTGAAAGCAATGATAGCAGAATCGTCAACGATGGCACCTTTAATTGTGCATCTGTCACCGTGAATGCTGGTGCAGTGCAGAACAATGCCGAATGGACTGTTACTGGCACTACTGAAGTCAATTCCAACAACTCTGGCTGGGTAAACAATGGACATTGGACGACTTATGATTATGCTTATGTAGGTGGAAGCTGGAACGTGATCAACAACTGTTTCCTTGAAGTGAAAAACGACTTTGCAATGAACATCTCGTCAGAACAAGGAGCATTCAAGATTGATGGCGGTGGTGGTGTGCTAACCAAGTATTTCGATGGAGGAAGGGCAAGTACAGGTGCTGTATCAGGTCCGTTTGTCATCGTGATGGGTCCGAAAGCCGTCTTCGTGGTTGAGGAAACAGCTATTCTTGAGTCAGGACGTGGCGATGAGAATGGATTTGGAATCTTTGGTCCCTCTACAGGCGAATATGCTGTATTCCAGGCCAATCATATTGCCAGAGACCCATATCTTGAAAGTATAAACAGTCATGGTGCAGTTACTTATGGCGGCAACTTATATGTTTCTGCAGAGACACATTTTGCACAGGGAAAGGACAGCGATGGCAGCGGCTCTTACGTTCCCCAGCCGTTTATTTATGAAAAAGACGGTTTCAGCATAGCCAACAACATCTATGCAGCAGGCTTCAAGTCAGGTAAGCCCAACTACAACATTCCCGAGACACCATGTAGTCCAGGATTCAAGGGCGGCAACCCGCTCTATCGCGTGATTGCAGAGGACCTGTCGGCTTCAGAAGCCAGTGACTTCGACTTTAACGATGTCGTTTTCGATGTAGTGAAGGCTGAAGGTGGCAGGACCACACTGAAGCTGATCTGTGCTGGCGGTGTGCTTCCGCTGAAAGTCATGGGCATAGAGGTTCACGGTCTGTTTGGAGAAACAACTCCCAACGAAAAGGGCGAATATAAGATGTATAACACTGGTGCAGGTCCCAATGTGGAGCCAGTTACCTTTGATGTTAATGGCGAATATACAACTCCTGAAAAGATTAAGAATATCAAAATCGAGGTCTTTAAGGAGAATGTATGGATGGAACTCAAAGCCAATACAGGCGAAGCCGCCTGTAAGATATTGGTTGACGATACGTTCAAACCAGTTGCCGAGAGAAAGAACATTGCCAATGAGAACAAGAAATTCACCAACTATGTACAAGGTGAATTCCAGGATGATTTCTGGTGGAAATAATATATTCTAATTCATGGAATAATAACAGGGGGCTCGCCAAAAGCGAGCCCTTAACAGATAAAAAGAGACATTTATGAAACAGGTTTTTTTAGCAATAATAATGTCTATGGCATCATTACAGTTACAGGCGCAAGACCAGAGTGCAACGCCACACTCTGACCAAAGGTCAGAGAACTTCTGGATCTTCCTTTGTTTCGGACAGTCGAACATGGCAGGGATGGCTCCCATCGAGGAGCAGGACATGACAGTAAGTGACCGCTATCTCAGCATGGCAACGACTGATGGTGGCGAGGTGGTTCGCAAGGAGTACAATGGTGTCTGCGCACATGCCAACCCCACTATCAACGACATCGCCAACCATTATCCCAATACTTATGTCGTGTCTTCCGAAGGGTGCCTGCCCAGCGATGACAACGTACATTTCAGTAGTGAGGGTTATAGGATGATGGGGCGCCATTATGCTTTGCGCTATCTGGAGGCCACTGATCCTGCATTGGCAAAGGCCTGCCTTCAGAAACTTGAAGCGGCAGGTCTGAAAAAGAATTAATTTGTATGGCTAAGTTAGTTGCCCAGGCGCTATTTGTATAGGTAATCAGAACCTGTCAGGCCACAAGGCTGAACTTATTTGTATATAAAGTAGGTTCCGCCATCGCTCTGACAATACTTCTGGAGCAAGGTCTGGATGTATTCTGCATTCTCGCGCACCCGTTTCTCGTTGCCATCATAGCCGTTGATGAGCACCACCAGATGCCGTGTGTCTATGGTCATCTTTGTACGTTCGTGGTCGCTGGTGGGAGTCCCCACCCCACCCTGTGCATCACGATAGACTGGCAGCCCGTGGATGTTTATCATACCGCGACCAATTCCTTCGTATGGCTCTCCCTCACGACCTACACCCAGTGTCAGCGTGTCACCCACGAACTTGTCCGCATCAAAGCCGCCAATGCTGTAGCCAAAGGCAATGGAAGCCAGGTTTACAAGGTCGACGAGGGTATCTCTTTGGTACAGCTCCTTACCCTGCAGCACACGACGTATCAATGCCTCTGAGGCTGGACGGTAACGCGACGGGTCTTTGCCACAAGCCTTATATACCCGTCTCGTAGCTGCTATGCTCGTCATTTCCTTCAGCGATTCCGTGGTCAGCGTTGTGCGATACCTGTTGCCAAGGATTTCTATCTCCTGCCACAACTCACTATTATACGGTGTATTAACCACCATAGCCTCCACACAAGCCCCAACGAACTCAGGACAGACCTGTTCTATTTCCTGTGAAACGACAACTTTCATTACAGTACTTTTCATTGTTGTCAATAAAAGAAAAATTGGCAAGTTAGTGATTTTCACTTACTTACCAACCTTCTTGTGATTCCGGCGGGATTCAAACCCACAACCTTCTGATCCGTAGTCAGATGCTCTATTCAGTTGAGCTACGGAACCTCCGTTCCTTAATTGCGGGTGCAAAGGTAAGGACTTTTTTTGTAACTGCCAAACTTTTTACGTTTTTTTTTAGGAAAAAGCAAAAAAAATGTATTTTTGTTTTGTATTTACCTTGTTATTATATACTTTTGCAGTCGATTTGGTGATTCTTCCGTGTTTCCCACGCCTTCTAAAGGAACGAGTGTGGCACGCATTAACGGGGGAAGAGAGGGAATCAGGTGAGAGACCTGAGCAGTACCCGCTACTGTAATCTCCATTATGGGAAGTCCAAAGAAACCACTGACGCTTCAAAACGCTTCGCTAGTGAATAGTGAAAAGTGAAAAGCTTCGCTAATGAATAGTTAACAATGAAAAGTGAGAAGTGTTGGGAAGGTGGACTTTTCGGAGAGAGCCAGGAAACCTGCCACGTCAGACAAAGAAGCGTAGGCCTCGGGAATAGGGCTGGGCGGAAGAATTATGTCAAAGAAAGGTAAAGTTTTGACTGCCGTTCTGAAAAGAACAGGTTTGCTGGCAAGCATGCTGTTGCTGGCCACGGCGTTCTATGTTCTGAGGAATAAAAAGATGTATATACGTGTATTATTATATAAGTTTGCCTATGGAGGTGCTGTCGTGAGACAGCATCTCCTTATTACAAGTAAGAGCAGAGGGGTCCAAAGATGAGAAGAAAAAGTTTTTATTTCGCGTTGCTGCTGTTGTTGACAGGGGTTCTGACTGCCTCTCCGCAGGACAAGCGTCGTAAGAGCCAGATGAGGGACTCCGTGACATTAGACAACGTCACCGTCACAGGCAAGTCGAAGACCCAGAAGCTGCGCGAAGGAGCCTTGGCAGTGAATGCCATCGACGTGCGCTCAATGGTGAGCAGCATCAGTTCGCTTAGCGGTATAGTTGACCGCACCACAGGCGTAAAAGTTCGCGAGGAAGGTGGCGTTGGCAGCGACTTCGACTTATCCATCAACGGCATGTCAGGAAACTCTGTGCGCTACTTCATCGACGGAGTCCCCTTAGACACAAAAGGTAGTGGGGTGACACTGGCCAACCTGCCCGTAAACCTCATTGACCATATAGAGATATACAAGGGCGTGGTGCCCACATGGCTCAGCAGCGATGCGCTGGGCGGTGCCGTGAACATCGTTACCAACCGCAAGAAGACCAACTACCTTGACGCCAGCTATGGCTTCGGCTCTTTCCATACCCACAAGGCAGATCTGAATGCCCAATATGTGCTGAAGAACGGACTTACCATCCGCCCCACCTTAGGTGTCAACTACTCTAAGAACGACTATATGATGCATGGCGTGGAGGTTTGGAACGAGGAGTTGCGTGAATATGTTACTGCCGACCGACGCCGTTTCCATGACGACTATCTGTCACTGATTGGCCAGTTGGAAGTGGGCTTTACGGACAAGTGGTGGACTGACGAGTTTTTCGTGAGCGCTTCATATAATAAGGTGAACAAGGAGATACAGACGGGACAAATCCAGACCAAGGTGATTGGCGAGGCCGAACGTCGTAGTGAAGCCTGGAGCATCGGCGCCAACTATCTGAAGCGCGATTTCCTGCTGAAGGACCTCAGTGCCAGTTTGTCTCTGTCGCACACATGGGATCATTCGCAGGCTGTGGATACGGCCTATCGCAAATATAATTGGGACGGAGAGTATATCAAGAGTTCGCGCAACGAGATTACCGGCCGTGCCCGTACGCTGCGCCATTTTAAACGTCCTCTCACCATCGGACGCGCGAATCTGAAATACCGCTTCAGCGATGAGCATCTGTTGGACTTGAGCTATGCCTTGAATCGTACGGGCAACAACCGTTGGGACGACGTTGACAAGACATTCGAAGCGGCCAACGACGTACTGGCCAAGCATATCATCGGATTGACTTACAACCAGTCGCTGTTCAGCGGAAAACTTAACAATACTTTATTCCTGAAAGACTACGTGAATCATCTAAACATTAATCAGACGGATATTCCCACGGTGACTGGTTCACGCGAGGTACAAGGTTCCTCGACCAGCAACAACTTTGGTGGCGGCATCGGAATCAGATACCAGATATTTGAGCCTCTTGCCGTCAAGGCCAGTTACGAGCATAGCGTGCGCCTGCCGCTGGCCCGTGAACTGTTAGGTAACGGTACAACCATCTATGCCAATACTAAACTGGAACCCGAGAAGAGCGATAACTTTAACATAGGAATCTTCGGCACCCTGAAGAATAACGACCATACGCTGTCGTATGAGGTGAACGGTTATTTGCGTTACGTCGATAACTACATCCAGCCACAAGTGTCGGAGAAAGAGGGTATGATGCAGTATGTCAACGAGCCTGCCGTACATATCAAAGGTATTGAGGGTGAACTTCGCTACGACTGGCAGCAGCGTTTGCAGGTCATGGGAAATGTCACTTGGCAGGATGCTCGCGACCGTCAGGAGTTCAAGACCGACGGCAAACCGTCTGTCACCTACAACAACCACGTGCCCAACCGTCCTTGGTTCTATGCCTCAGCCGAAGCCCGCTATCAGTTCCGTCAGCTCTTTCAGAAAACCGACCGTCTGCAGTTAGGCATTGACTACCAATGGGTTCACTGGTTCTTCCTCTCGTGGGAAGGCTATGGCGCCCTGGATACAAAGGCCCGCATTCCTGAGAAGAACATTGTCGGGGCCAACATCACCTATTCGTGGCAGAATGGCCGTTATAATGTGTCGCTTGACTGCCAGAACCTGTTCGACGCAACCGTCTATGACAATTACAAGTTGCAGAAACCAGGTCGGACATTGTTTGCGAAATTCAGAGTACTGATACAATAAACAATAAACGTTATACAATAAACATTTAAACATTTAAACAACAAAAATGAAAAAGTATTTTTTAAGTTTTGCAGTCTTGATGATGGGCATGGCCCTCTTCACGGCATGTTCAAGTGACGATGATGACGACAACAAGAAAACTCCCGTCATCGAGGAAATCACACCGTATCACTTCGACCTGACAGTTACCGTAGGCAAACAGGGCGGTATGGGCCGCGACGTAACGACCATTATGCAGACCCGCGACTCGCTGAAAGCCGGATCTGTGGTGGACTTCAAGAACGCCGGAACAGAAATCAATGCCGACTACACGATGGAAGCCATCGTCAAAGGCAAGTATTACTATCAGGTGCCTGTCAGCGGCGACCGCTTCGTCAAGCTGCGCTATGAAAACGGACAGATGAAGGTGGTGAAGACACAGCCTTTCACGAAAAACACCTACAATCCCCGCCAATATTGCCATGCATGGATGAACGACAGCACGCTCGTTATCATGGCAGCCAACGGCGACAAGAACGCCATCGTATGGACTAAGCTGAATGCGAACGACATGAGGATTATCAGCGAAGGCACCCTCAACCTCTCATTGGAAGGTACTTGGGACTCGTTTACCACTAGCGGCATCCTGGCCTATCGTGCAAGCGACGACAAGCTCATCTACTTCTACTATCAGAAGAAGGGTTCAGGCCGTAAGGCTACCAAGGAAGAGACCTTCCATGTCGTTACCCTCAATGCAGCTAATATGGATGTCGAGCAGAACCACCTCTGCCCCTTCCCCGCCGAGACAGCAGGTTCCGCATACGGTGAACTGCTCCAGCAGACTACCTTCTTCGACGAGGCAGGCAACCTCTATATAGCAGCTTTCAGCGACACGGAAATCGGCGAGGAAGGCAAATTGCTCCGCATCAAGAAGGGTGAGTTTAACATTGACGCCACATACAACGGATTCCCCAATAGCGATGGTAAGCTGCTGACCACGCAGTATCTCGGCAATGGCAAGGTGTTCTGCTATTCTCGTCACGATGACAGCACGCTCGGTACCGCTATCGACAGCTACGCCCACTATTACAGTATCGTTGACCTGAACGCCGGAACCCGTACCCGTATGAGCTTCAGTGGCTCTGAGATACCCTATAGCAGCGGTCGCTTCTCACAGCGTTCAACTTTTGTCGAGAAGGAGAACAAAGTCTATTTCGGAACGAACACAGAGACCTCCCAGCCTCAGATTTACGTTTACGACGTAGCTACAGGTAAGGTCAGCGTGGGTGTGAAGGTTGCCGAGGGCTATTACTTCGAGCAAATCCGTCTATTGGAGGGTGATACATATACTGTCACAAAATAATCTAAAATCACAAGCGTGTGATGAAATACGTGTATTATTATATAAGTTTGTTTTTGGTGTTCCTGTGCTCGGCTACATGCTGGGCGCAGGACACTGCTTTGTTGATGGTACACTTCGGTACGACGTATGACGCGACACGGGCAAAGACCATTGACGCCATCAACCAGAAAGCTGCACAAGCGTTCCCTAGCATGATAGTCCGCGAAGCCTATACCTCGCGCATAGTCATGAAGCGTCTCGATAAGCGCGGCATCCATAAGGATACACCCATCGATGCATTATTGCGATTGCGCAGCGAAGGAGTCAGGACGGTGAAGATACAGCCTTCGTACGTCATCGACGGCATCGAGATGGAACGTCTGCGGAAGGATGTCGAGCAAGTACGCCCTTTCTTCGACAGCATCTGGGTGAGCACGCCGTTGCTCTATACCGTAGAGGACGCCAAGAAGGTGTGCCAGGTCTTGGTAAACCGCCATGTTGCCGACGCCAAGAAACGCGAGCATGTGCTCTTCGTTGGACATGGAACGGAAGGCCCTGCGACGGCACTCTATAGTCAGCTCGACTATATGCTGCGGGCTGGTGGACATGGCAACTACCACGTAGCGACCATTGAGGGGTATCCCACACAAGAGACGGCACTGGCTCAGATTAAGTCGATGAAAGGTCGTAAAGTGACCTTGGTGCCGCTGCTCTTCGTGGCTGGCGACCATGCCAACAACGACATCTCAGTAGAATGGAAAGAGGCCCTTGAAAAGGAAGGTCTCATGGTTGAAGTCCGACTGGAAGGTCTGGGCGAAGTGCCGGATATACAAGACTTGTATATTGAAAAGGTAAAAAAGTAAAAGGGTAAAAAAACTAAAAAGGTAAAGGTGATGAATTACCTTTTTACTTTTTACCTTTTGACTTTTTGACTTTTTTATTATCTTTGCAGCCAAGATGAAGACAGCAATTCTGATAGCAGCACCCATGAGCGGCTCTGGCAAGACGACGATTGCCAGGGGACTGATGGCATTGCTGACGCAGAAGGGCATGAAGGTGCAGCCGTTCAAGTGCGGACCGGACTATATCGATACGAAGTTCCACGAGGCAGTATGCGGCAGACCCAGCATCAACCTCGACACCTTCATGGCTACGCCAGAACATGTGCGAGAGTTGTTTACCCGTTATGGCGACGATGCCGACGTCTGCATCGTCGAGGGCATGATGGGACTCTTCGATGGATACGACCGAGAGCTCGGTTCGTCGTATGAGATTGCCCGCGTGCTGGATATTCCAGTGGTGTTGGTTATCGATGCCAAGTCTGCAGCCTATTCAATGGCGGCATTGCTCTCTGGCTTCATCCATTTCAGGGAGGACGTCCGCTTCGCAGGCGTTATATTTAATAAGGTGGGCTCGCAGAAGCATTTCCAGATGCTGCAACAGGTTTGTGACGATTTAGACATCGAATGCCTGGGCTACCTTCCAAAGGATGCTTCGCTCGAACAAGGCTCGCGCTATTTGGGGCTTGACTTCTCAGAACATATAGAGTATCAGTCATTGATAAAACAAATTGAGGAACACGTAAGATGGCAGGAACTGTTAGCGCTCTGATAGCTCGCAATAAGGAATCGTTCTCGTTTCTGTATCAAGAGACGATTGACAGCTTCGTACAGGTTCGGTTCTTCGACCCTGAGATGGAAGTGCCATCGTTCGACGACATTGATTTACTCTATCTGCCTGGAGGCTATCCCGAGAAGCACCTGGCTGCTTTGGTGAGAAACGAGGCTGGTCGCAAGGCTATCAAGGACTATGCTGAACGAGGAGGCAGGATTGTTGCTGAGTGCGGAGGCATGATGTACCTGTGTAAAAGCATTGTGACGGACGACGGAGAGTACGAGATGTGTGGCGTCCTACCCTACTCCATCACCGCCCGCCATCAAGACCGCAAACTCTCGCTGGGCTATCGTCGCTTCGTGCTCAACGGGAAGGAATACAGAGGTCACGAGTTCCACTATACGCAATTCATGGGCGAAGTGCCTAAGAGCATCGTCCAGGTCTATGATGCCAAAGGTGAACCTGTCGATACGCCAGTATTCAGATATAAGAATGTATTAGCCAGTTATACCCATTTGTATGCGAGCTTTGCCCTAATGAATAGTAAAAAGTGAATAGTGATATTATAATGAGAAAATTACTCCATCCCGTCATGTTTGCAGGTACGGGCAGCGATGTCGGCAAAAGCATCGTGGCTGCTGCCTTCTGTCGCATCTTCAGGCAGGACGGCTATCAACCGGCACCATTCAAGGCACAGAACATGGCGCTGAACAGCTATGTCACTCCTGAGGGGCTGGAGATAGGCCGTGCACAGGCCGTACAGGCTGAGGCGGCAGGGATTCCCTGTCATACGGACATGAACCCGCTGTTGCTGAAGCCCAGCTCCGACCACACCTCGCAAGTGGTGCTCAACGGGAAACCCATTGGCAACAAAGATGCGTACGACTATTGGGGAAAAAGTACACAAAAAGATTGCAACGCCACACTCTCGCAGAGAGAACCGTCCCCTTTGTGTACTTTTGACTTTCGGAAGGAGGTTTGCGATGCCTATGACCGTCTGGCCGCACGATATAATCCCATAGTGATGGAGGGCGCTGGGAGTATTGCGGAGATCAATCTGAAAGACCGCGACTTGGTGAACATGTCGATGGCACGTCACGCGAAAGCTGACGTCATCCTGGTGGGTGACATCGACCGCGGTGGCGTGTTTGCCTCAGTCTATGGCAGCATCATGCTCCAGTCGCCTGAGGACAGGAAACTCATCAAGGGCATTATCATCAATAAGTTCCGCGGCGACATGCGCCTCTTCGACGAAGGACGACGGATGTTGGAAGAGATTTGCGGCGTTCCCGTACTGGGCGTCATACCTTATTATAAAGACATCTACATCGACGAGGAAGATAGTGTTGCCCTGGAGCAGAAGCGCCGGCAATTGGCTGAG
>JAEEVT010000115.1 GCA_016291005.1 Prevotella sp.
CATAGCGAAGCCATCATCACCGACAACATAGAGACGGCACGCCGTTTCCAGTCATACGTCGATGCCGCCTGTGTCTATTGGAACGCTCCCACCTCGTTTACCGACGGAGCACAGTTTGGGTTGGGCGCCGAGATAGGCATCTCCACCCAGAAGCTCGGTCCCCGTGGCCCCATGGCCTTAGAGGAGATTACTACCTACAAGTGGATTATCGAGGGTGAAGGACAAACCCGCCCGTGATCTCGGAATCACGGAATCACGAATTCACGGAATCACGGAATCCCGTAATAACGTAATAACGAAATATCGAAATAATAATGAAGACCTTCATTAACGTACAAGATATCGGACCGTTGGAAAAGGCAATGGCCGAGGCTTTCGAGATTAAGAACGACCGTTACAAATATCAGCATCTGGGCAAGAACAAGACGCTCATGATGATATTCTTCAACAACTCGCTGCGCACCCGCCTTTCGACGCAGAAGGCAGCTATGAACCTGGGCATGAACGTCATCGTACTCGACGTCAATGCCGGTGCATGGAAGTTGGAGACCGAGCGTGGTGTCATCATGGACGGCGACAAGAGCGAGCACCTGTTAGAAGCCATCCCCGTCATGGGCTGCTACTGCGACATCATCGGCGTGCGCTCGTTTGCCGGACTCACTGACCGCGAGTACGACTACGCCGAGACGGTGCTCAACCAGTTCATCAAGTACAGCGGTCGTCCCGTCTTTGCAATGGAAACCGCCACGGTACATCCCCTGCAGGCCTTCGCCGACCTCATCACCATCAAGGAAAACTGGAAAGCTAATGTGGGCGGCGGTTCCCCCGCAGCCAAGCCCAAGGTAGTCCTTACCTGGGCACCCCACTGCCGCGCTCTGCCACAGGCCGTACCAAACTCGTTTGCCCAGTGGATGCTGGCCGATCCTGATGTTGACCTCGTCATTACCCACCCCGAGGGCTATGAACTCGACCCGAAGTTCATCGGCAACGCCCGTGTGGAGTACGACCAGCACAAGGCCTTCGAAGGTGCTGATTTCATCTACGCCAAGAACTGGTCGAACCCTGGTGTGACGAATCTCGCAGACTACGGCAAGATTACCTCTAAGGACATGTCGTGGACGGTAGATACAGAGCACATGTCGTGGACGAACAACGGCAAGTTCATGCATTGCCTGCCCGTTCGCCGCAACCTCATCGTCACCGACGACGTCATCGAGAGTCCCAACAGCCTGGTCATCCCCGAAGCCGCCAACCGCGAGATTTCGTGTTCGGTAGTCCTCAAGCGCATCTTGGAAGAATTGTAATATTGAAGATTGCAACACCACACTCTGCACCCGTAAGTCAGAGAATAAAATAATCACATAATGCTTTCATTTGAGTGCGACTATAACAACGGAGCCTGTCAGGAGGTCATCGACAATCTGGTAAGGTACAATTCTGCGAAGCCCACACCGTATGGTTTTGACGAGTTCTCGGAGCGTGCCAAGCAACGCATCCGCGAGGCTTGCGGCATGCCCGACGCACAAATCTTCTTCCTGACCGGCGGCACACAGACCAACGCCACGACTATCGACTCCATGCTCTACCAGTACGAGGGCGTCATCTGCGTCGGCTCTGGCCACATCAACGTTCACGAGGCCGGTGCCGTGGAGTTTACAGAACATAAAATCATCACCATCCCCGACGCGCCCTGCAAACAAGGCACTCATACGGTGGGTAGCGGCAAGATGGATGCCAAGACGCTGAACAAGTATTTAGACGACTTCTACCACGACGGCAACCGCGACCATGCCGTCCACCCCGGACTGGTCTATATCACCTTCCCCACCGAGCTGGGGACCATCTACACGGCCCGTGAGTTGGACGACATCTATCAGGTGTGCCGCCACTACGACATACCTCTTTATATAGATGGTGCGCGACTGGGCTACGGTCTGATGGCCGAAGGCTGCGACGTCACCCTACCCTATCTGGCACGCCATTGCGACGTCTTCTACATTGGCGGCACGAAGATTGGTGCGCTTTGTGGCGAGGCGGTGGTCTTCACCAACCGCAGGGCTCACAAGCACTTCTTCAGCATCCAGAAGCAGCACGGCGCCGTCATAGCCAAAGGTGCGCTGATAGGTTTACAGTTCGAGGCGCTGTTCAAGCCCACACCAACCCCTTCCCCAAAAGAGGGGCTCCATTCCCTTAGGGATGGGCAGGAGGATAGGCTCCTTTACTTCGACCTGGCAAGCCACGCCATCAAAAAGGCGATGCAGATGCGCGACATCTTCCGCGAGAAAGGCTATGAGTTCTGGCTCGACTCGCCCACCAACCAGCAGTTCATCATCCTGCCCGATGCCAAGGTTGAGGAACTTTCTGCCAGGATGGAGTTCACCCATTGGGGGCAGACCGACGGCCACCGCACCATCTGCCGCTTCGTCACCTCGTGGGCAACGACAGACGAAGACATTAAAGAACTGAAGCGCCTCCTCTAAGGCGCTTCAATTGTTTTCCTACTCTGGCAGGGCGCACCGTTTACTGCAGGCGCTTCATGAGTTTGCGGGTTGTTTTTTCCATCTTCTGGATAAGCTTGTCAGGCCGCCAGTCGCCAAAGACGTTGCCGATGGTGTAGCGCTCTGCTTGGGCATCGGTCAGGATGGTTTCCCTGGTGCTGTTATGTTCGGTGACGATTTCCACGTTGCCCTCCTGCTTCTTCTTCGACATGGTGAATGTCACCTGATTCGTCTTGGGCGTGATGTCGCGACCCTCGGCATCGACGGTGCCGTACTCCTTGAAGTCGTTCTGCACGGTGTTCATGCCTCGATAGTCGAAGCGCGTCGGGTTCAGCTTCTCAGGCGAGAGCAAGGTGGTATGCAGCCAGATGCAATGAGGTGTACCATTCCAGCCGCGGGCATATTCAAAGTTCGACACGATATTCTCTACCGTACAACGATTAAAGATGTAGCCCCAAGGTGTCTTCGACGTCTTTGGTGCAGCTATCACGTTGCGTCCGCTACCGTCGCTCGTTCGTTTCTCGGTCACTATCTTGCAGCGCTCAAACCACACATCGCCATCGCCGCAGATGAAGTCAACCGTCCCATGAATCTCCGAGTCCTGAATGTAGTGCTGGCTCTGGTCGTTGTCTGAATAATAGGTATCCTGATACGACAGCATGCAGACACGGTTACAGATAGTTCGCTGGCCTTTGTCCTGCAGCGTCACGGCACGTCCTGCCGCGCCGGCAGCATAGTAGTCAAGGGCATTCCGCAGCGTCAGGTCCTGGAAATAGTTGTTCGTGCCGCGGTTCTGGAAGATGGCCGTCTTGCTGATACCTTCCTGCTTAATGTCGGGCTTGTTCTGGATGACGGTACCCGTCATGCTCTGGCCTATCAGCGCGATGTTATGACCCGTTATCTTGGTCAATACGGTTTCTCCTAAGTCGTAGAATCCATCAGGAATCAGGATGTAGAGGGGTTTTGAATCTTTCTCCGCATTCTTCTTGTTGGCAGCCTCGATAGCCACCAGCAAAGCTTTCACGTCGTTCTTGGGGATATACATCACCTCTTGGGCTTGCATCATCACAGCCCATAGGCAGACCATTAAAAACAGACTTCTTTTCATCTTAGTTCAGCTTATATTGCTTCTTTAGTTTCTTGCTCGTCTTTTCCAACCGTTTCAGCACCTTGTCCGGACGCCAGTCGCCAAAGACCTTCTTGAGCTTATACTGCTTGGACTCTTGCTGCGTCATGATGGTCTCGGCTACGAAGGGCTGTGTATGGTCGCGCAGGGTAAACGTCACCTTGTTGCTCTTTGGCGTGATGTCCCTGCCGGCAGCATCCATCGTGTGGAATTCCTTGAAATAGTTCGACGACGTCCTCATGCCCTCGTCGTCAAAGCGCGTCGTCTCTAACTTCTGGGGCGTCAGCAACGTCGTATGCAGCCAGACACAATGCGGATTGGTATGCCACGAACGGCCATAGTTGAACATCGACTCCACGTTCTCTATCGTACAGTGGTTGAAGACGTAACCCCACGGCGTCTTGTCAGTCCGCGTGGCCGTAATGATGTTCACGCCGCCGCCGTCCAAGGTGCGCTTCTCGGTGACTATACGGCAACGCTCGAACCACACGTCGCCAGCACCGCAGATGAAGTCGATGGTACCGTGAATCTCGCAATCCTGCATGTAGTGCTGGCACTCCTCCGAGTCGGAGTAGTAAGTGTCCTGGTGCGACAACATGCGTACTCGGTTGCAAACTGTCTGCGTACCTTTGTCCTGAAGGGTTACGGCGCGACCGTCAGGTTCCGCAGCATAGTAGTCCAAATCGTTCCGCAGCGTCAGGTCCTGGTAGTAGTTGCCCGTACCGCGGTTCTGGATGACTGCCGTTTTGCTGATGCTCTCCGTCTTGACGTCGGGTTTGTTACGGATGACGGTACCCTCCATGCTCTCACCAACCAGCGCGACGTTATGTCCAGAGACACGAGTCAGCGTCCGCTCGCCCAAATCATAGAAACCGTCAGGAATCAGGATAAACAACCGCTCGGCATCCTCCTCCTTATTTATATTATTAGCCTCCTCGATGGCTGCCAGCAAGCTGTTCACGTCACCCTTCTCCACGACTATAGTGCGCTGTCCATAACTGACCAGCGACACCAACAGATAGGTGATAGCGATGACGACTTGCTTCATCTTAGATTAGTTTAGGCTGCAAAGATACGAATAAAAATGAAAAATGAAGAATGATGAATAAAGAATCAGCGCACAGAACCGCTAAATTCTGTTAAAAAGACGTGAGGCGGCAGAAATTCTTCATTCTTCATTCTTCATTCTTCATTAAAATATATACCTTTGCACCCGCTTACGAGAAACCTAACGCCACATCTCACTTGATGGCGTCAGTACTCAGACAAGCATTCGGGATGTAGCGCAGTTGGTAGCGCACTACGTTCGGGACGTAGGGGTCGGGCGTTCGAGTCGCCTCATCCCGACCAAAGCAAAGTCATGTTTTGCAGTAGAAGTGGCTGATTGTCAGCCACTTCTTTTATTTTCCTAAATTTCTTCATGCCCTAATTTGGCGTGATTTTGGCGTGATAAGCATTTTCTTAGTCAATATTCTATCCGTTGCCCTATTTTATGATTGCGTGACTCTGGCAAATTAAACTATGCCCAGATAGGAACATATCGCATATAGCGTTTGGCGGTTTCTGGATCAATCGCCTTTATTCGCTTTTGTTCGACCGCTTCTTTTACAGAATTTTGAGTGAATTTTACCTACATACCTACATAAACACTGTATATTTCTGAATAACAGCGAATTATATTATGTAGGTAACCTACATTTATCTACATTTACCTACATAAAAATGCCGTTTGTACGAATATTTCGCAAAGCGAGAATGTTACAAAAATGCCATTTTAGCAAAATTTCTGCACGGCAAAAATCAGTACAAACCTCAAAATCTGACCAAATATCACGACACTTACATTCATAATCTTAGCACTTCCTTCAGAAATCACGGCACTTTCAGCCAGAAATCACCTAGAAAAGTTGCAGAAATCACGGCAACTTCTTGAGGAAATCACGGCAACTTCTTGCAGAAATCACCTAGAAAAGTTCAACTTTTCCTTAGGAAAACTGAGCATTCCCACGGTGGGAATACCATAAAATCATAGGGAAAAGTTGCGGAAATCATTAGGAAAAATACGGTCAAAGATCTGAATGTAGATGAATGTAGGTAAATGTAGGTTACCTACATAAAGTAACTTTCTAATAACCAATAATATAAATTCCATTATGTAGGTATGTAGGTATTTTTGTGATTTAAAAATTCTTTTTGAAACAAATATATGCAGTGTAAAGTAAATTACATATCTTTTCCTTTCTATCTTAAATATCTTTTGGAAAAGAAGCATGGAAAGCGTAACTCAAATATATTTCCCAAATTGTTTGTCGTTCTAGTAAAGTGTTGTAAGTCTTTCACTTTCAAGCCTTTTTCACACAAAAAACACAAAGAAAAATCATCTTTTCTTTGGTTTTCTGCTCACTTATTCGTATATTTGCGGCATCGCATAGTATGATACGCGGATTACTTGAGCCTATTTTCAAAACAAAGAAGTATTGAATTACTAACTAATTATTATGATATTATGAAAAAGCAAATTTTCTTAAGTGCACTTATTGGGATGTGCGCAATGTTATTCTTTGAAAATTGCGGAGACGACTCACCTGAGGAAATACCCGTAGTGAAAGCTATTCCGATGTCAATAACGCTTGATGCCGACGGCTCTGAGCAAGTGGTCAGCATCAACTCAAACACTACTTGGTCTGTCATGCGTGACGATTCATGGCTACAGTGTTCGCCTGCTGATGGTAGCGGGAATTTAAGCGTTAAGGTCAGTGCTTCTGTCAATAATGGGGACGAGCGCCGTTCAAAGCTCACTTTTACTGATAAAACGGGCAAGGCAACCGCATCTGTTATTGTTACTCAGAAAGGTGCGCCCGAGAAGATACTGACCGTTAATCCAGAATCCCTGAGTTTCTCATCCGCTGCCAACAACAATACTTTCACCATCATGTCTAATATGTCATGGTCAGTAGAGAGTAGTGCCAGCTGGTGTACTGTGAGTCCGTCTTCTGGTTCTAACAACTCTGCCATTGCTGTTAAAGTTGAAACGAACTCCGCTGTCAGCAGTCGTACGGCAACTATTACGGTAAAGGGAGATGGCATTATCAAGACAGTCAGCGTGAATCAAGAGGCGGCTGAAGCTCAGTTGTCATTGTCAATCGATGTGGTTAGCATCTCGGTAGATGGCGGCACTCAGAGTGTGACGGTGAAGAGCAATTCCAGTTGGTCGGCAATGAGCAATCAGAGCTGGTTGACCGTTTCGCCCAGTCAGGGTAACGGAGACGGCACCCTGACTCTCAAGGCGACAGCTAATCCTAATACTTCCTCTCGTCAGGCTACTGTTACTGTCAAATGTGGTAGTATTTCAAAAACCATCAGTGTTACTCAGGAGGCAAAAGCAGCTTCGCAAGAAATGGTGCTTAAGGAAATGTTGGCCAGACCTTTTGGAACACTTTACGGTGCAGCCTTTACATTATATTCCTATTTAGAAATAAAGAACAAATGTAAAGAGAATTACGTCATTAGGGAAGGTGATACGTATTTCAGTATTTATGTGACGAGTAATAGTAGTCTTGCAAATCTTGTGTACAAAGGAGTGCCGCTCTACGGTCTGTACGTTAGCAACACCAAGTATGTTTCTTACACTCTTCGCATAGATAAGTCAAAGCTGTCCACTCCCTTTTCTAAACTTGTAGAAATGGTTAATGAATTAAGAGCGTTGAACATCACAATGTCATCCGAAACAAATGCAAGCTATGATTACTATTACAAGGGGACTACAAATGAGGCTAATTATTATGCCATGTTGAAAGAGACGGACAGTTATTATGATTATAATATAGTAGTGTCATACAAATAATAGGCAGAAGGCTAATCAGGACTTATCGCGTATGGGTCCCAATTCTTGCTCGTTGGAGGCAGTAGATGGGTGTTTGCAACCGGGTTGCATTTCGTTTGTCGTACCTTTGCAGCCAGAAATGATAAAACGAAAAGATTATGGCACACGAACATCACCATTGCGGACATTGCTGTGAGCATGAACACGAGCATCATCATGAACATCAGCATAAACATCAGCACGAGCATGAACACAAACATGAGCATCATCATGAACACGAGGAGGGTAGTCTAAAGAGTAAGATAGCTCTCATCGTGGCGACGGGGGTATTGCTGGTCGGCGCGGTACTGATAGAGAAGAACTTCGAACTGGAGACGTGGCAACTGCTGCTGGTCTATCTCGTACCTTATTTATTAATAGGGCACGAAACGCTCGGGGAGGCCTGGGAGGGCATCACTGAGGGAGACATGTTCAACGAGCACTTTCTGATGGCCGTCGCCACCATCGGCGCGCTGTGCATCGGCTTTCTGCCAGGTGGCGAGACGGAATTTCCGGAGGCGGTGTTTGTCATGCTGTTCTTCCAGGTGGGCGAACTGTTCGAGGGCTATGCCGAAGGGAAGAGCCGCGACAGCATCTCTCATCTGATGGACATCCGACCCGATGTGGCGCATGTGGAAATGAAAGAAATGAAAGGAATGAATGAAATGAAAGAAATGGGGACGAGGGATGAGGTCCGCGACGTCAGTCCTGAGGAAGTGGCGGTGGGGTCGGTCATCGTAGTACGACCTGGGGAGAAGATTCCCTTGGACGGACAGATCATAAGCGGTAGCACGGCGCTGAACACTGTAGCGCTGACGGGCGAGAGCATGCCACGGGACGTTACGGAAGGCGATGAGGTCATATCGGGTTGCATCAACCTGAGCGGCGTCATCCGTGTCCGTACTACCAAAGACTTCGGCGAGAGTACCGTGTCGAAGATTATCCGGCTGGTGGAGAGTGCCGACGAGCATAAGTCGCAGAGCGAGTCGTTCATCACCCGTTTCGCCCGCATCTACACACCCATCGTGGTATTCGTCGCCCTCGCCTTAGCCATCGTGCCGCCAGTAGTTTCAGGCTTCATGTGGTTCGACGGGCTCACCATCAATCTTGTTGCAATGACCGAGGCGCTTCCCACGTGGATCTATCGCGCACTCATCTTCCTCGTTGTGTCCTGTCCCTGTGCGCTGGTCATCAGCGTGCCTCTGACGTTCTTCGGCGGACTGGGTGGAGCCTCGCGCAAAGGCATCCTCATCAAAGGCAGCAACTACATGGACGTACTGGCCAAGATAGACACGGTGGTGTTCGACAAGACAGGCACCCTGACCCACGGCGAGTTTGCCGTCGAGGCCATACATGGAGGGAAAGAAGGATGTGAAGGTCAAGAAGTTAGAGAAGACAAAGAAGTTAAGGGAGTTAGGGAAGAGGAACTGCTGCATCTGGCAGCCCATGTGGAGCACTTCACCACCCACCCCATCGGAGCCGCCCTGCGTAATGCCTTCCCCAACGAAGCTAACGACGGCTGCAGTGTCACCGATGTCGAGGAGATTGCCGGTCACGGCATCCGTGCCAACGTGGCTGGCCGTACGGTATGCGTGGGCAACAGCAAGATGATGGAACAGTTAGGCGTCGAGTGGCGCGACTGCCACCATACGGGAACCATTATCCATGTGGCTATTGCGGAAAGTGACAAGTGTGAAGCGGGAGCGGGAGGTGACACGTTTAACTATGCCGGCCACATAGTCATCAACGACCGCATCAAGGCCGACAGCGCCGATGCCATTGCCGCCCTTAAGGCGTTAGGCATCCGCCGTACCGTCATGCTGACGGGCGACCGCCAGGAGGTGGCACAACATGTGGCGGAGAAATTAGGCCTCGATGAATATCATGCCGAACTGCTGCCTGCTGATAAGGTGAAGTTCTTTGCAAAATCACAGGTTCATGATTCTTGCAAGAATCAAGCAACCTGTCCCCACGATTCTGCTGTCGCTTTCGTCGGCGACGGCATCAACGACGCTCCTGTACTGAAGCGTGCTGACGTGGGTATCGCTATGGGAGGCTTGGGCAGCGATGCCGCCATAGAGGCTGCCGACGTGGTGCTGATGGACGACCAGCCGTCGAAGATAGCTACCGCCATCCGTCTGGCACGCCGCACTATCGGCATCGCCCGTCAGAATGTAGCCTTTGCCATTGGCGTCAAAGTGGCCGTCCTGCTCTTGGCGACCGTCGGCATCGCCACCATGTGGTTAGCCGTCTTTGCAGATGTCGGCGTCACTGTCCTTGCCGTGCTTAATGCGATGCGGGCTCTTCGAGCTTGACCTCGAAGGGCGTGACGGGGAGACCGGTGGTGCTGCGAAGCGTGGCCTGCGGACAGTCTTTCCAAGCGTAGCGTACCTTGACAGGATCAGAAATGGGCGATTTCAACGAGATCTTATTGCCTTCAGAGCAGAAGGCCTCTACATTCATAAAAAGTCCATTGCTGTCTGCAACCTCCATCTCTGGTACTACCTGTCCGCCTTGGATAGGCTGGTCGAAAGTGATGACGACCTCAGAGCCTTGCTGATCTCCTGCGGCTTTGCATTCGGCGCTGACAGGGTAGGGCGACAGTTGTACCCGGGTAGCAAAGATACACTATTTCTTCACTTCTTCTCCCGGTGAAACACGATCGCCGCGAACTAGGTCTCCGGCTATTTTGGGGTAGGTCGAACGAATGGTGGCAGACCTACACCAACAGAAGTACCGAGAAGCCGATACCCGGGGTAGGCCCCGATCTAATTATTCGACCTACCTCAAAAGCAGCCGGGACCTACCTCAGCGCCAGCACGTCATCCTTGTATTTGCGGGAGATGGGGAGCTGGGTTTCGCCGATCAGGAGGATGTCTACGTCGATGTCGGTGATGGCGGCTTTGTTGACGAGATAGGACCGGTGGATACGGATGAAATGGGGCTTGAGGATGGCTTCCCAGCGGGAGATGGGGGTTATGTTCCGGAAGCTGCGGCCGCCGGTCGCAACGACCGTGGTGATATCGTCGTTGGATTCCACGTACAGGATTTCTTCGATGGGAAGGGTGACCGGTTTTCTTTCAGAAGTGAAGGTGATGGGCGCGGGCGCAGCGGGGTGTTTCCGCTCGAGCCACGCTTCGAAGAAATGGCTGCCCGTCGCAAGCGCGGTCAGGATGATGGCGATGAAGGCGGGATTCGTCAGGAGCCGGGGGATATCGTTCATCGGCTGGTCCGCCCGCAGGTTCATGATGTAATAATGGGTAACCAGGAACAGCAAAACCTCCGCAATCAGGATGCCCAGTACAATATAGATGGTGTTCCGGATTCCGGACCGCCGGTCCCTGAAATCGACTTTCTGAAAAAAGTACCGGGCCGCCAGGGCGCCGGGAAGGAACATCGTCCCGACGAATAGCGCTTCCAGGAAACGGTAGCCCAGACTGGTGAGGACTATCGACACCAGCAGGACGGAGACCACCCAATAGGATATGACCAGCAGCCGTTTCATTACGGATACAAATGTAGCAAAAACACGGTTTTCCCGCCCACGCAAAAAGGCAAATTGGGGATTTGACTTCCGTGTCCGGGGTTTCGGCTTGGACGAAAAAGGTCTTGCCCTTATTTTTGTTCCGGAAGGT
>JAEEVT010000116.1 GCA_016291005.1 Prevotella sp.
CCTTTCTTCTTAGCCAGAACGGCAGCTCCTGCACCGCTCTCGCCTGCTCCTAATACTACTATTCGTTTATCCATATCTTTCTACTATCTATTCCCCTCCCTCACAGGGAGGAGTTAGGGGTGGGTCTTTATCTTACTTTCAGTGTTATAATCGTTAATGCCGCCAGGATAATCGTGGTAATCCAGAAGCGGATGGTGATCTTCGACTCATGGAACTGACGGTGAGGCCAGTTCTTCAGGATGTAAGTACTGGTCTGGTCGAGTTGCGAGTCCAGCTTGCGGAAGTTGTCGTGAATAGGCGTGGCACGGAATACGCGGACACGCTTGCCCTTGCGCTTCTGAATCTTAAACCACTGCGTCTGGATGATGACGCTCAGGCTCTCGATGAAGAAGATGCCGCAGAGGATGGGAAGCATGAGTTCCTTATGGATGATGACGGCGCAGACACCAATGATGCCACCAATGGTCAGCGAGCCCGTGTCGCCCATAAACACTTGTGCGGGGAAGGCGTTATACCACAGGAAGCCCACCATAGCGCCGATGAAAGCGGAGAGGAACACGACTAACTCCTGCGAACCAGGGATATACATGATGTCGAAGTAGGCCGCATAGATGATATGCGACGAGATATAGGCAAAGATGAGCAGCGCCACGCCAATGATAGCCGAGTTGCCTGCACACATGCCGTCCATGCCGTCGTTCAGATTAGCACCATTCGACACAGCGGTTACCACAATGATGGTCATGATGACAAACAGCACCCAACCTGCTGCCACCTTATACTTGCCAAGGAACGACATCACGCTGGAGTAGTTCAGGTTGTGGTTCTTGATGAACGGGATGGTGGTCTGTAACGACTTGACAGCTTCCGTTTTATGTTTCACGACAATCTCCTGGTTCTTTTGAGGTTCGGAGACGTTCTCGCGCACGACGGCATCGGGACTCAGCCAGAGCGTCAGACCAACGATAAAGCCAATACTCACCTGACCGACTATCTTATACAGGCCCTTCAAACCTTCCTTGTTCTTGCGGAAAATCTTGATGTAGTCGTCCATGAAGCCTAAGAATCCTAACCAGACGGTGGTGACTATCATGAGGATCAGGTAGATGTTTCGCATACGGCCCAGCAGGATTACAGGAACCAGGATGCTGACGATGATGATGATGCCTCCCATGGTAGGCACACCTTTCTTCTCGACACCAAAGGGGTCGATGCTGGCGTCGCGGGCCGTCTCGGCAACCTTATGACGCTTCATCCATTTGATGAAGTATTCACCAAACCACGCTGAGATAATCAGCGACAGGATGAGTGCCAACAGGGCGCGGAACGAGATGTACGACCAAATGTGGGCGCCTGGAATATCGTATTGCTCTAAGAAGCGGAAGAGGTAATATAGCATTGTTCTTTGAACTATAAACTTTAAACTTTGTCATCGACCTTGGTCGCTTTGACCTTCAGGTCTAAGAACTTTAAACTTTATGTTGTGGCCTCAAAGTTCAAAGCCCGAAGATTTCGCGGACTACCTCGCGATCGTCGAAGTGGTGCTTGACACCCTTCACTTCCTGATAGTCTTCGTGACCCTTGCCAGCAATGAGGATGACGTCACCCTTCTGGGCCAGCATGGTTGCGGTCTTGATAGCTTCCTTACGGTCAACAATAGAGAGCACCTTCTTCATCTGCTTGGCGTCGAGACCTGCCAACATGTCGTCGATGATGGCCTGTGGCTCCTCAAAGCGGGGATTGTCGGAGGTGATGATGACGCGGTCGCTCTGTTTCACGGCCTCCTGGGCCATGAGCGGACGCTTACCCTTGTCGCGATTGCCGCCTGCTCCACAGACGGTAATGACTTGTCCGCCCTTGCCGTCAAGCACCTCGTGGATGGCGTTGAGCACATTCTCCAGGGCATCGGGCGTATGAGCATAGTCGACAATGGCCGTTATACCGTCATCAGAACGGATGGGTTCCAAACGACCAGCAACGCTCTTTAGGGTGCTGAGCACGACGAGGATGTCCTCGGGCTGCTTGCCTAACATGACCGCAGCACCATAGACGGCAAGCAGGTTCGAGACGTTGAACTTGCCAATGAACTGGACACCTACCTCGCGGCCGTCAACCTCCAAGTACATGCCTTCAAAGTGACACTCGACGATGCGAGCACGGAAGTCGGCCATCGAACGGGTGCTATAGGTCTTTACCTTAGCCTGACAGTTCTGCACCATGAAGAGGCCGTTCTTGTCATCGGCATTGGTAATGGCGAAGGCATCCTTGGGAAGACCGTCGAAGAAAGCCTTCTTAGCGTCGCGGTAGTTCTCGAAGGTCTTATGGTAATCCAAATGGTCGCGTGTCAAATTCGTAAAGAGACCGCCTGCAAACTGCAGACCGCCAATGCGCTTCTGGGCAATGGCATGACTGGAACACTCCATGAAGGCATACTCACAACCAGCCTCCACCATGCGGTGCAGCAACTGGTTGAGGGCGATGGGGTCGGGCGTAGTATGGTCAGCAGGGATGGCCTCGTCCTCGATATAGTTACACACCGTGGAGAGCAGGCCACAGCGATGGCCGAACTTACGGAACATATTATATAATAAGGTGGCGATAGTTGTCTTGCCGTTCGTACCCGTGACGCCTACCAGCTTCAACTTGTGCGACGGCTCGCCATAGAACACGGTGGCCACAGAGCCTACAGCCTCTTCTGTCGATGCTACCTGCACGTAGGTAACGGTTCCTTGCCCAGCGCTTTCCCCGCTGGGTTCTTCAGGCAGATCTTCGCACAGCACCGCCACGGCTCCGAGTTCCAAAGCCTTGGGAATGAAGCGGTGACCATCAGTCTGCGTACCCTTGATAGCCACAAAGAGATGCCCCTTCTCTATCTTACGCGAGTCGATATTGACACCCGTAATCTCCACATCGTCTGGTCCGACAATGGCCAGGGGCTGTACGTACTTCAGCAGTTCTCTTAGTTTCATACCTTATTATATATATAGCGTTAACAAATGAGTTGTTATTTGATGGCTTTTGAAATGACTATTGTAATACCAAGACGCATTCACTACCCTGTTTGATTTCCTTACCAGCAGGATAGCTCTGCGACTTCACCATACCACGGCCCTGAAGTTTGACCTTCAAGCCACGGCTCTCCAACTGATAGACGGCATCCTTAGCGCCCATCCCCGTGACATCGGGCGTGATGTTGCGACCGTATTTGGGCTGCGGTGTCGTCACGCGTTTGCTGACGCCCAGATTATGGAGGATGGCATTGGCAGCATCTGCATCACCGTTCTTCACATCAGGAATGGCGACAGAATGCTCATCGTGGGCATCGTCGACACTCATCTTCAGGTGACGGGCCATCACGCCCTCGGCAATATGGTGGAATACGACACCACTCATGCCACCACCAGAAGCAGGCAGACCAGTCTTCTTGATACAGACGATGCAGGTATAACGCGGATCGTCAGCAGGGAAATAGCCAGCAAACGACAACCAGTAGCGCGTGGTGCCAGAATGGTAGCCGCCATACTGGTCGGCAATCTGTGCCGTACCTGTCTTGCCAGCCACCTTGAAGAGCGGCGAACCAGCCTTACGACCCAGGCCCTGACTGACGACATGTTCCAGAATGGTCTGCATGGTCTTGATAGCCTTTGGCTTGGCGATGCGCTCCTTGATGACCTCCGTTGGGAACTCAGCGACGGTCTCTCCGTTCTTCATGACCTTCTTGACAAAGCGCGGACGAACCATCTTGCCGTTGTTGGCAATGGCATTATAGAAAGTCACGGTATTGATGGGGGCTATCTGTGTCTCATAGCCGATAGACATCCACGGCAGGGTGGTCATATACCACTTGCCTGTAAACTTGCCGCGCTTGTCGCGCTCTGGCATACGGATGTACGGCTTCTGATAACCTACCAGTGGAATCTTCAGGTCTTCACCAATACCCACTCGATAGAGCCCCTTGACATATCGCTCCGGATTACTGCCATAGAAGTGGTCGATGACATGGCTCACGCCAATGTTCGAGCTGACCTCCAGCGTGCGAGCCATATTGATGGTGCCATAGCCGCCACGACGCCAGTTGTGGTCTTTCATCCAGCGGCCGTGCATCTCGCGCACACCACTGCCCGTATTAATATAGTAGGAAGTGTCTGCCACCTCGTCGTCTAACGCCACGAGGAACGATGCCGTCTTGAACACGGAACCTGGCTCACAGCGGTAGCTGATGGCTGAGTTGACACCCTCGATGTACTGTCCGTTCTCGTTCTTCATCATGTTGACAATGGCCTTCACGTCACCCGTCTGTACCTCCATCAGGATGACCACGCCCAGTTCGCCGTTCACTTGCGGACTCTTCAGCATGTCGAGCAGGGCACGCTCAGCAAGGTCTTGCATGTTGACGTCGATGGTAGTCACGATGTCGCAGCCATCGACGGGCAGCGTCACGGGGATGTTCATGTACTTGTTCAGAATCTTGCGACGACCCGTAATACCAGGCGTACCACGCAGGATAGAGTCGCAGCTGAGTTCCAGGCCGTAGTAGGCCGAGTCCTTGGCCAGCATGATACCACCAACGGTACGCATGGCCAGACTTCCGAAGGGACGGCGGCGGGCATTGAAGACCTCTTCCGTAAAGCCGCTCTTGTTTTTGGACATGTTGAAGAAGGGCAGCTGGCGCACCTCCATATAGGTGCCGTAGTCGATGCGCTTGGGCCAGATGTTCCACCAGCGCGAGCCCACCTCCTTCTTGCCTGTCTTCTTGTTCGTCCACTCCTTGTGGCGACCTTCCTCTAAGTGCTTTTTGAACTCTGCTGCCGTCCTGCTGGGGAATATCTGGTGCAGACCCTCGCAGATGCTGTCCAGCTTGTCGAGCCACAGCGAGTCACCTTCCTCAAAGGCAGAAGCCTTGAAGTCCATGTATATCTTGTATTCAGGGATAGAGGTTGCCATCAACTGTCCGTCACAACTCAGGATATTGCCGCGGTTTGGCTTGACGCTGACGCTGTCGCGCTTCAGACGGTTGGCAACCTCCGTCCAGTACTGCTTTTTGGCAGTCATGATGTAGAGGGCCTTGCCAATGACGGCAATACCGATGATCGTCAACACTAATGCTATGGCAAAGTAGCGCGGCATGACCTTATCGTTGTTAAACCTACTCATACATCTAACCTCTTACTTCTTACATCTAACTTCTTACATCTAACATCTTACATCTAACATCTTACCTGTCACCTCTATTCCGGCACCTCTATTATATAGGGAGGCTGGTCGGCCTGATGCAACAGGGAGTCCTGATTTTGCTTCAGGATCTCCAGCACATGACTCTCGCGACACTTCTCTGTCAGCGTACTCGACGACGAGAGGGCCTTGTATTTAGCGTCCTTCAGCTCCTTCTCCAGCTTGTCGATGGCTATCATGTCCTGCTGGCACTGGTAACGGAAGGCGACATAGACGATAGAGAAACACACAATGAGCACAAAGAGCCAGATCTGCGAACGCACAAACTCGGTGGTCAGCAAGTCGCCACCCAGAATGGTGCGCAGGTTCAGCTGGCTGGAAGGCCTGGGGTCTTCCTCGCTGGCCGACGCCTTGATCTTCTGGATCGTCTCCTTGATTTTCTTCTCAGGGACTTCCTCAGCTTCCGGCTTTTCCTGTTGGTCAGAAACCTCCAGCGTAATCTCCTGTATGTTGTCTTCTTCTGTCATCTGTTATATTTTTTCTGCTATTCTCAGTTTGGCACTACGGCTGCGCGGATTGCTCTGCTGCTCTTCCTCACTAGGGGTAATCATTTTTCCCACCGTCCGATAGGGCGAGTTGATGCGTCCGAAAAAATCCTGCTCCACCTTGCCCTCAACATTACCAGAGCGCATGACGTTTTTTACTATGCGGTCTTCTAACGAGTGGTAGGTAATGATGCTCATCCGTCCACCCTGACGAAGCACCTTTGTAGCACCGTTCAGCATGTCGCGTAAGGCATCCATCTCGTGGTTCACCTCAATGCGCAGAGCCTGAAACAGTCGGGCGAGGTCTTTCTTTAATTGAGCATTTACGATGGTCAATTCTCCGACGGAGCGGAGTGTGTCGTCGCAAGAAGCGTTTTCCGTCTCTATCCCCAACACCTTCAGCAGGTCGCCAGTGGTCTTGATGGGCTGCTGGCTACGGGCCGTCACGATGGTCTTCGCTATCCGACGGGCATTCTTCAGTTCTCCATAGAGGTAGAACACGTCTGCCAACTGCTCTTCCCGATAGTTGTTCAGGATGTCGGCAGCGGTCTGACCAGCGCGCTTGTTCATGCGCATGTCCAACGGCGCATCGAAGCGGAAGGAGAAGCCACGCGTCTCGTCATCGAAATGGTGGCTCGACACGCCCAGGTCACCCAACAGGCCGTCTATCTGTTCCACCCCGTAATATTGCATCCAGTTGCGTATATATCTAAAGTTGCTGCGGACAAAGGTGAATCTATCATCGTCCAGAGCGTTTTTTTCAGCATCGGCATCCTGGTCAAAGCTGTACAAATGGCCTTTAGGACCTAAGCGCGAGAGTATCTCCCTGGAGTGTCCGCCACCTCCGAACGTAACGTCCACATAGATGCCATCGGGCTGGATATCCAGCCCATCGACACTCTCCTTGAGGAGTACAGGTATGTGATACTGGCCATCATTCATCCTTCAAGTCACCTCCCATCAACTCCTCTAAGGCATTGCCAAAGTCTTCAGGGTTCATTTGTGAATCTTCGACCTTAGCGCTACTCCATATCTCAATCGTGTCGTCCATGCCGACAAACTTGATGTCCTGTTCTATCTCAGCCATTCGCAAGTAACGCTTGGGAATGAGAAAGCGTCCGTTACCGTCGAGCGTTAACAGCTCCACCTCGGACACAAACTGGCGGAACACTTGCTGATGTTGCTTGTTCCAACGGTTCAGTCGGCCACGCAGGGCATCCAACTGTTCATTCCACACCGATTCAGGATAAAGCACGAGACAAGACTGGAACACGTCTTTGCGCATGACCAGGCGTTCCTCGCCCGCTGCCTGTAAAACCTTACGGAAAACAGACGGCAGAAATGCCCGACCCTTGGCGTCAGTCTTAGCCTCTATGTTACCTAAAAAACGCATGCGTACTTCTTTACTTTTAAGATATCGGTTGCAAAGGTAATCATTTCTCCCCACTTTCCTCCACTTTTCCCCACAATTTTTAGTGAAATAATTTTAAAATTCTGATTTTTGCACATTTTTTGGCCAAAAGTGCAGGAGTTAAAAAAATAATCGTTACCTTTGCATGCTGTTAGTCATGTTAAGAAAGAAATGAACCAAATAACGGAGAAAACCATCGACATCGACAACATTCTTAAAGACAAGATGGGCGCCAAGGCCAAATGGATTCCTGGCTTTTTGGTTTCGTGGCTCAAAAAGATCATCCATCAGGACCAGGTGAATGCGTTTCTTTGGGAGTCGCGCGACAAGACAGGAACGGACTGGCTTGAGGAATGTGTGCGTTATCTCAAAATGACCTTGGTGGTGAAAGGCAAGGAAAACCTCCCCGATCCTAACGACGGACGACTTTACACCTTCGTCTCCAACCATCCCTTAGGTGGTGAGGACGGCGTGGCGTTAGGCGCTATCATCGGACGACACTACGACTCCCGCTTCCGCTATCTGGTCAACGACCTGCTCATGAACCTGCCTGGACTGGCTCCGCTTTGCATACCTATCAACAAGACTGGCCACCAGGCCCGCAACTTCCCTGCGATGGTCAAGGCCGGCTTTGAGAGCCAGAACCACATGCTAATGTACCCTGCCGGACTCTGTTCCAGGAAAAAGAACGGCGTCATCCGCGACATCCCATGGACAAAGACGTTTATTACCAAGAGTGTGGAATATCATCGCGACGTGGTGCCCATCCATTTCAGCGGACAGAACAGCAACTTCTTCTATCGCCTCGCAAACTTCTCAGACCGTTTCCTGCCATTCAACCTGGCTATGGTATTCCTGGTCGACGAGATGTACAAGAACGTCAACAAGACGTTCGAGGTGACCATCGGCAAACCCATCCCCTGGCAAACCTTCGACAAGAGCAAAACTCCGATGGAATGGGCAAAATTCGTACAAGACAAGGTCTATGAACTGGACTGACAAGATAACTTGAAACAACAGAGAATAGCGATAGCAAATCATTCATTTTCAATTTTTACCTATCACCTTAAACAATGGAACAACCGATTATCCAGCCTATCAGCAAGGAAGTGCTCAAGAGCGAACTGACTCCTGACAAGCAGTTGCGCATGACGAACAAGAGCAACAACAAGATCTTCGTCGTAACGGCACATAATGCGCCCAACGTGATGAAGGAGATTGGCCGTTTGCGCGAAATGGTCTTCCGCGAGGCTGGCGGAGGTACGGGCAAGGAAGTCGATATTGACGAGTTCGACATCTGCGACAACTGCTACAAGCAGCTCATCGTCTGGAACCCTGACGAGGAGGAGATCATCGGCGGATATCGCTACCTGTTAGGTACAGATTGGGACTACGACGACAAGGGCCAGCCCATTCTGGCCACCAGCCACATGTTCCATTTCTCTGAGAAGTTCATCAAGGAGTATGCCCCGCTGACGGTAGAACTGGGACGCTCTTTCGTTGCCATACCTTATCAGTCGTCGCGCATGGGAGCCAAGAGTCTCTTCGCCCTCGACAACCTGTGGGATGGTTTGGGAGCACTTACCGTCATCCGCCCCAGCGTCAAGTATTACTTCGGCAAGATGACCATGTATCCTTCCTATATCCGCAAGGGTCGCGACATGATCCTGTTCTTCCTGAAGAAGTATTTCGACGACAAGGAACGCCTCATTATCCCGATGAAACCGCTGGAATTGGAGACTAACGTCGATGAATTGGAAGCACTTTTCTGTGGCAAGAATTTCAAGGAAGACTATATTACCCTGAACCGCGAGATCCGCAACTTAGGCTATAACATCCCCCCATTGGTCAATGCCTATATGGGACTCTCGCCCACGATGAAGCTCTTCGGAACGGCAATCAATTACGGCTTTGGCGACGTCGAGGAAACTGGCATTCTGATTGCCGTCAACGAAATATTCGAAGACAAGCGCAAACGCCACATCGACTCGTTCATCAAGGCTCACCACGACGAGCTTGAACTCACCTCCGGCGCCAACAAAATCATCTATAAAAACAAAGACTAGATGATTGGCAGCGAGATGCCGTTGATTTTCTGGTAAACATCCAATGCATAGACGTCCGTCATGCCTGAGATATAGTCGATAACGGCCATCAGGCGCGTCTCCAAGTCAGGTGCATCAATGTCGTACTGGCTGGACACGCGGCCAATGAGTTGCTGGGAATAGTAGCGGTCAGGATGCATCACGGCCTCCACCATCTGCTCCATCAGCGTATCCATGATTTTATAACCTGACAGTTCGACGTCCAACACAGGACGGCTCTTATATATATAGGTGACTGAAATCTCGGCACACCGCTTGTAGGCCTTATGCTGTTTGGCACTGATGTGGTCTATGAGACTCCCCTCAAAGGTTCCGCTGAGAATCTCCTCTTCATGCTGCAGGAAGGTGTTGACGCACTCGTTCTCTAATTTTCCGATGACGCAGGCACGCAGATAGACTATCTGCTCGTTCTCGTCAGTCAGCTGTTCGTCTTTGATGCGCTTGAGGATGCTCTGCTGAATATCCTCATCGAAGAAATCGAGGAACAGGCGCGAGACCGTTTCAAACGACAGGATTTTCAACTTGTGGGCGTCTTCCAAGTCCATGATTTCATAACAGATGTCGTCAGCTGCCTCCACGAGATAGACCAGCGGATGACGAGCGTAGCGCAGCGGCTCACCAGGCGCAGACTTGCAAAAAATGCCCATTTCATCGGCCAGACGGCAGTAAGTATCCTGTTCGCTTTGGAAGAATCCGAACTTTCCCTTCTTGCTGGCAGCAGACGAAGCGTAGGGATACTTCACGATGCTGGCGATAGTGGAATAAGTCATGACGAAACCACCTGGGCGACGACCCTTGAACTGATGTGTCAGCAGACGGAAGGCATTAGCATTACCCTCGAAGTGTGTGATGTCGTCCCAAAATACCGATGAAACCGCCGTTTTTAGCACGTTTCCCTTGCCTTCAGTAAAGAACGTCTGTATGGCTTTCTCGCCAGAATGGCCAAAAGGCGGGTTGCCTAAGTCGTGAGCCAGACAGGCCGTAGAGACTATCTGACCAATCTCCTCGAACAGCGTGCCACGGAGTTCAGGACGTCGCTCGCTGATGATGCGCTGCGACACGTCGTTGCCTAACGACATGCCCACACTGGCCACCTCCAAGGAGTGCGTCAGTCGGTTGTGTACAAACACGCTCCCTGGCAACGGGAACACCTGCGTCTTGTTCTGAAGGCGCCTGAACGGTGCCGAGAACACCAGTCTGTCATAGTCACGCTTAAACTCCGTGCGGTCGTCATGCCGTTCCACATGGCGGTGCTCCTGCCCCAGCCGCTTGTTCGATATCAGTTTCTGCCATTCCATCATAACGCCTGCAAAGGTAGTGTAAAATTTCGATTAAGCGAAAGAAATGAGAACATAATTTTCATTCCTGAGCGTGAGAAGGTTGATTAATCTGGATGAAAAACCAAATATATTTGAGTTTTCTGGTCAAATAATCTAGTCATGGGGGCAGGAGTGAAGCCGCACTCCTGCTCCCAGTGTTTCTCTCCCCCTCCCTTTCCCCCCTCCCCTTTGGGAGGGGTCGGGGGTAGGCTGTTTGGGAGGGGTCGGGGGTAGGCTGTTCAGATAGCGATGGGGCCGTAGCCCATGCACGAGGTCGTGCCCAGCGCCGTCAAGGCGGCGGTGATGATGCTCGCTATCACCTGCAAGAT
>JAEEVT010000007.1 GCA_016291005.1 Prevotella sp.
GAGAACTTCTCCTGACCTTTGGCTTTGACGTTTTCAGCATCCTTTTGACGGAAGAAGGCCTCTCGCTCCCTGCGTTCACTCCACTGGCGATACTCCTCGGGAGTCATCAGGATGGGCGTGTTGATGTATGAGTCGCCGATTTTCGAGCCGATGCGATAGACGTTCAGCGAGTCGTCATATTCCACTTCCTGCTTGATGTTCTCAGGCATCTTCAGGTCAACAGCCGACGAGTCCAGGTCGGCCACCTCTATCGGTGCCGTAGGCTGTACGCGCCAGCGGGAAGAAACATTTTCAACGGATGCGGTGTCGTTGGCCTGCCTGTTGTTGCGTGGACGGTTATCCTGCGGTGGAATGGCCAAAGCTGTGAGACACAATAGGACAATGAATAGTGGTGCGACCTTTTGCATATGTCGCATCAACCTGTTTGTCATTATCTTATAATATCTCATCGTCTCTGTTTTCAACTCTATCTACTCCCCCTCCCTTGTGGAGGGGGTGGGGGGTAGGCCTATTTTATCTGCTTCAGCGCCAGTTTCACCACTTGTTCGACGGGCAGGTCGGGCTGGTCTTTCAGGATGGCCACGACGACCTTCTGCGTCGGTGCAGGAGCAAAGCCCAGCATGGTAAGTGCAGCAACGGCTTCATCACGGACACCATTATCGACAGGTGCTGACACACTGCCTCCTGCTGGAATCTCGTCGGCAATGCCTAAGGCGACAATCTTGTCCCTGAGGTCGACGATGATGCGCTGAGCCGTCATCTTTCCGATGCCCTTGATGCCCTTGATGAGTCGCTCGTCGCCACGACTGATGGCGCCACAGAGTTCGCTAACGCTCATCGAAGAGAGCATCATGCGGGCCGTGTTCGTTCCTACGCCGCTGACCGTGATGAGCAGTTCGAACATCTCGCGCTCCTTTTTCGAGACGAAGCCGTAGAGCACGTGAGCGTCCTCGCGGATGGCCTCATAGACGTACAGCTTGACGTCCTTCTCCGACCTGTGCTCAGAGTGTGACGTCGAGAGTTTTCCTTGTATGGCCGAGTACGTGGTCAGCGAAATGTTCAGCCCATAACCTACGCCTGCGGCTTCGACCGTAGCTAATGCCGGGGTAAGCTCCGTCAGCTCACCCTTGATGTATTCTATCATAGTCTTACCAATTTTGTATATATACAACTTTATTAACGCTGCCAAGTCCCGATTTATTGTATTCCACCATGAAAAAAGACGTACAAAAAAGGGGTTGCGCCGCAACGCAACCCCTCATTCTTCATCTTTATATTTATACCAAATGCTCGATGAGATCGGCACGCTCGCCTGGCAACATGTCGATGACGGGAATCTCCACCATCGTGTAGCAACCGGGTTGCAGGCGCATCGAGGCACGGGCCACGTTGACCAGCACCTGACCCGTCAGAGCCGGATTGTTGATCTGCATGTTGAACTCTAAACGCTGGTTCTGAGTCTGTCCGCTGACACCCTTGCGCACCAGGTTCACGCCGTGACCCATATCGCGGACGTCGTCGACGCTCTCAACTTGGAAGACGTGTGTCTCGTCAGAGGCAAAGTAGGGGTCGGCCTTGATGTCCTTCGTCACCTGCTCCAGCGTGTAGCCGTCCTCTAACTCTACATATACCATGCGGCGATGGATGCCCTCGCCCAGGGGAATGGTCATCGACAGGGCGTTCTTCACGCCAGCCTTCGAGCGAACGCAGACGGAGTGGCCCATCGACATACCAGGGCCGAAGTTGGTGTAGCTTAGTCCCTTAGGAGCCAGACTCTGCATCAGCGTGCGCACAATGCTGTCTGAGCCTGGATCCCAACCAGCGGCGATGACGCTGACGGTGTTTGTCTCCTTGTTGATGGCCATCAGGCGCTCACGATAGCCGCGGATGTTGGTGTGGATGTCGAACGAGTCGACGGTATTGATGCCCAACGGCAGAATCTGCTTGGCAAACTCCTCACACGAACGGGTAGGTGTGGCAAGGATGGCGACGTCGACGTCCTTCAGTTCCCTGATGTCCTTCACAACCTCATACTGTGCCAGTTCTGCGGGTTTGCCCTCGGCACCCTGACGGCGCACGATGCCTGCGATTTCAAAGTCTGGCGCGGCCTCCAAGGCCTGCACGCTGTACTTTCCAATGTTGCCGTAACCTACTACGGCGGCTCTGATTTTCTTCATCGTCCTTAAAAGTTTATTTGATGTAATATTTCACTTTTTCTTATGTGTCACTGCTTATTAAATGACACTTTTTCGAGCTTTCTGCGTGCAAAAGTACACTTTTTCTTTGAATTACGTGACATTTTGCCAGATTTTTTATCAAAAAAATATTAAGACAAGCTTAGTCCGTCCTCGTCCCTATACATTAATATACTGAGGGAGAGAAAGAAAAGACGTCACAGAGGCGTTAAAAAATGCAAGAAGTGACGTTGTTTAACTCCCTTTAACTCCATTAACTCCTTTAACTCCATAAAAAGTTGTACCTTTGCAGCCGCTTAAGGAATTGAAAATAGAAAATTTTAATTGATATGGCACAAGAAGATGTTTTTAAAAAAATCGTGAGTCATTGCAAGGAGTACGGTTTCGTGTTTCCTTCGAGTGAGATTTACGACGGTCTGGGCGCTGTGTATGACTACGGTCAGAATGGCGTGGAGTTGAAGAATAATATTAAGCAGTACTGGTGGAAGGCTATGACGATGCTTCACGAGAATATCGTTGGTATCGACTCGGCCATCTTCATGCACCCGACGATATGGAAGGCTTCTGGCCACGTGGACGCTTTCAACGATCCATTGATTGACAACCGCGATTCTAAGAAGCGCTATCGTGCCGATGTGCTCATCGAGGATCAGATAGCAAAGTACGACGAGAAGATTCAGAAGGAGGTTGAGAAGGCCCGCAAGCGTTTCGGCGATGCTTTCGACGAGGCTCAGTATCTGGCCACGTCGCCCCGTGTTGCCGAGACTAAACAGAAGCGCGACGCTCTTCATGAGCGCTATGCTGCCGCCATGCAGGGTCCTGACTTGGAGGCTCTGAAGCAGATTATCCTGGACGAGGAGATTGTGGATCCCATCAGCGGTACTAAGAACTGGACCGACGTTCGTCAGTTCAACTTGATGTTTGCCACGGAGATGGGTGCCAGTGCCGACGCTTCGATGAAGGTCTACCTGCGTCCTGAGACCGCCCAGGGTATCTTCGTGAATTACCTGAACGTTCAGAAGACGGGCCGTATGAAGATTCCTTTCGGTATCGCCCAGATTGGTAAGGCTTTCCGTAACGAGATTGTCGCCCGCCAGTTCATCTTCCGTATGAGGGAGTTCGAGCAGATGGAGATGCAGTTCTTCGTACAGCCCGGCACGGAGTTAGAGTGGTTCCCGAAGTGGAAGGAGACGCGTATGAAGTGGCACCAGGCCTTAGGCTTCGGCGCTGAGAACTATCGTTTCCACGACCACGACAAGCTGGCCCACTACGCCAACGCCGCTACCGACATCGAGTTCAAGATGCCGTTCGGCTTCAAGGAGGTGGAGGGCATCCACTCACGTACCAACTTCGACCTGTCGCAGCATGAGAAGTACTCTGGCAAGCAGATTAAGTACTTTGACCCCACAACCAACGAGAGCTATACGCCGTACGTCATCGAGACCTCGATTGGTGTCGACCGTATGTTCCTGAGCATTATGTGCCACGCCTTCGACGAGGAGAAGCTGGAGAACGGCGAGACGCGTACCGTATTACGTTTGCCTGCCGCCCTGGCTCCTGTGAAGTGCGCCGTAATGCCGCTGGTAAAGAAAGACGGTCTGCCAGAGAAGGCTCGCGAGATCATCGACCAGCTGAAGTACCACTTCGCTTGTCAATACGACGAGAAGGACTCCATCGGCAAGCGCTACCGTCGTCAGGACGCCATCGGTACGCCGTACTGCGTCACTGTGGACCACGACACGCTGCAGGATGGTTGCGTTACGCTTCGTTTCCGCGACACGATGGAACAGGAGCGCGTTCCCATCAGCGAACTGAACAGCATCATCGAGGATAAGGTGAGCATTGCCTCATTGCTGAAAAAACTTCAGTAACGACGCAAATGAAAGAAATGAAAGAAATGTAAATGAGAAATGAAGAAATGGTTGTTTCTTGTATGCCTTGGCGCCTTAACTGCCTGCAGCGAGGCTGACGATTCTATCGACGAGTACGCCAATTGGCAGGAGCGGAATGAACTCTTCTTCGAGCAGCAGTACCAAGCGTACAACGTGAAGTATGCCAGCTGGACGAAGGCCGGCGACAAGCTGCCTACAGAACTGCCCCACACCGACTGCATACTGGTGGAGGAGATTGAGCGTAACACGGAAGAGACTACCAGTCCGTACTATACCGACTCGGTGGAGATTCACTATGAGGGACGTCTCATCCCCTCGGCATCGTACAAGGAAGGCTACGTGTTCGACAGGAGTTTCCTGCCACCCTTCGACATTGAGGTGGACGCTCCGACCACATTAGCCGTCAACAGCGTGGTGGACGGATTCTCTACCGCCCTGCAGCACATGCACCGCGGCGACTACTGGCGCGTCATCGTGCCCTACCAGTTGGGGTATAATAAAGAGGAGAAGACGGAAATCCCCGCCTATAGCACCTTGGTATTCTACATCTGGCTCGTCGACTTCTGGCATGAAAAGCCCGGCGACAGAGACGAATAAGATGTTAGACGGAAGATGTAAGAGGTGTCGGCTTCGCCGAGTAAGCATTAAGGAATCGGTCTACGTCGTACTGGATTTTGCGGAATTGCTCTGAAAGCATGTAGCCCGTGTTCTTTTTCAACATCTGTCGGATGTCCTGCAACGAGTGTTCGTAGCAGGACATTTCGTTTCGCCGCTGCGTGTGGTGGCGGGCCGTACGGGCAATCTCGTCCTGGCGTTCCTGACGCAGACGATTGCACACCTTATTTAATATAGGGACTACGACGGTGTCGAAGAGGTGGTGCCCCTGGATGTAGAGATACGTCGTCTGAGGTGTGACGCCCAGCGCCTTGATATCCTCCTTGGTCTTCAGATATTCCTCTTTGTTGTCAGGATACTCGCTCTGCAGCTGGCGCACCTTCGTTGCTATCTTATGGCGCAGGTGGTCGATGGACGATTGCGGGTTGTTTAGGGTGAAGCCGCTGGGGTCGGCCACGCGGTTGAAGTCACTCAGCGAGAAGCGGTTGTGGCGCCCGACGCGATAAGCCCATACCGACCAGATGAACAGCGGGAAGATGGCTTCAGAATACTGGCGCAGATAGTCTTCGAAGTCGAAGATGCGATGGTCGTTGAGCGTGATGGCCACACAGGTGTCGTGGAGCGAAGAGGAAAAACATTGCAGATTCTCGATGGCATAGGCGTAGGTATGGAAGACGTATGGACTCTCCACCACCTTCTTCGACTGCGGTGTGGCACCTTGCAACAGGTAGTCGTAGTCGGCATCAACACAGGCTATCATGTCCGGGCCGATGTTTTCCAGAAAACTCATCAGCACCGCCTTCTTGCCGCGCTCCAGTTTCTTGTGCGTAGGCAGCATCACCTCGAAGTAGCGCTTCTCGTCCTCGAAGCGGCTCAGCACGGTGCGCCAGAAATAGATGTCGTCGTAGCTCTCGACGTAGGCCACTATCCTGCGCCGTTGCTGCTTCGACTTCATGGCGTTCGCCGCCTCAAAGTACCGCGAGTTAATATTATCCTTCAGCCTACTGCCCATTCTTGATTCTTAATTCCTCATTCCACATTTACAAAGTAATGTCGCTCACTTCCGTCACCTGGTCTGTCCAGCCGTTCATGATGACGGCGGGTGAGTGGGTGGTCAGGATGATCTGCACCTGTGGGTTCAGTTCTAAGATGAGGTCGATTAGCCGCTTCTGCCACTCAATGTGCAGACTCACTTCCGGCTCGTCCATGAAGAGCACGTAGGGTTGTCCGTCCTCAACGAGTACGGTCAGCAGGATGGCCAACATCTGCTTTTCGCCACTTGACAGCTGGTAAGGTACCAGCGTCTCGCCTATTTGCGAGAAGCGTATCTCGTTCTCTGTGCGAACTATCTTCTTGCCAGTCTCCAGGAACAGGTCGTCCACGATGTCCTGGAAGCGCGTCTTGCGCTGCGACAGATGCTGGGCGGCATCCATCTGACCTTGCTGAAGAGCGGCGATAATGCGGTTGCCGATGTTTACCTGATAGTCCAAATACTTGCGCTGCAGGTGGTAGAGCTGGAGGTCAAGCATAGAAGTTGCCGAAGCGACATGCGGCGAAACGGGTATGTTCTGCATCTGCAACTGTTCCCTCATGTCTGCCCGCTCGCCTTTCAGTTCAAACACCGGCGAGTCCAATGAGCGTATCATGTCGAACCGGACATGCGTGGCGTCCTCAGGCTCGGCTATGATGTGGACACCCTTCAACAGGTGGTTGAGGAGGTCACCGTTGGTATTGATGCTGCGGAATACCTTATTAAGAATGGTCGACTTGCCCACACCGTTGATGCCGCTGAGGATGTTTACGTGCGGATCCAGCGTCCATAGGATGTGCTTCTTGCCGCTCCACAGGGCGTCAATCTCAATCTGTTTGATATAGGATGCGTATTTCATAAGCTTTACGTTTTTGTCGTTATTGGGGCCAGGCGGGGAAACCGCCCGGAGCGGACTATCACGAAGGGACGTAGGTCTCCAGGAACTTGATGGTGCCGTCGATGCTGACCTCGGTAGCTGTTGCAGGGATGAGGATGCTCTCGCCGGCATGCAGCGTGGTTTCTTCGCCGTCAATGGTCAGCGTGCCTTCGCCCTTCAGACCGATAAGCACCACAAAAGAGTCGAGTTCGGAGTAGTCGATGGTCATCGGCTCCGTGAGGTCATAGACGGCGGTATTGAAGTGGGGACATTCCACCAACGGCACGCCCTCGTTCTTCTTGGGTGTATAGTGCGTCCGATAGTCAGGATAGACGGTAAAGTCTATCGACTCTGCCGCCTGTTTGGTGTGCAACTGGCGGGGATTGCCATCCTTGTCTAAACGGTCGTAGTCGTAGATGCGGTAGGTAACGTCCGAAGTCTGCTGAATCTCCACCAGACAGCAGCCGCTGAGGATGGAATGGATGCGTCCAGCAGGAATATAGAAGCAGTCGCCTTCGCTGACGTTATATCTTGCCAAAGCATTACAGATGGTCTTCTGTTCCACCATCTGGGCGTATTCCTCGGGGGTAAGCTGTTGCCTCAGTCCTATGTAGATGCCGCCCTCAGGGGTGGAGTCCAGTATGTACCACATCTCCGTCTTGCCCTTGTCCCAACCCTGACGGCGTGCCGTCTCGTCATCGGGATGAACCTGGATGCTGAGGTTTGTCTGGGTTTCTATGAACTTGATGAGCAACGGAAACTCGTTGCCGAAGCGCTGGTAGTTGGCTTCGCCCACCAACAGGGCTTTCTGCTGGGCTACCAGTTCGTTGATGCTCTGGCCCTCGCAGACGGTTTCGCTGCCAGGAACACCAGATATCTGCCATATCTCCGTGCCCCAAATCAGCGTCTTAGGTAGTGGTGTAAACTTATAGTAGTTCATATCATTTCATATTTTAGGCGAAGCTTGCATCAATTGTCTTTCCAGAACGCTCTTGTGAAAAGTACCAGCACGGACAAAATCTCCAGACGTCCGACAAGCATGAGGAACGAGCACGCCCACTTGATATAGTCTGGCAGTTCTGCCCACGTCATCACGGGACCTATCTGACTGTCCAAAGATGCACCGACATTACTCATACAGCTTAGCGAGATAATCATGGAATTGGTAAAATCGATACCTGCCACTATCATAATCGTCGCCGTGAAAATCACCATCATCGAATATATCGCAAAGAATGCTAGCAGCGAAGTGAGCTTCTGCTGGGGAATTGCCTGTTCGTTCACTTTGACAGGCAGCACGGCATTGGGATGCAGGATTTTGCGGAACTCGTTTCTCAACACCTTGAACACCATGATGCCGCGAATGCACTTGAAACCTCCAGTAGTCGATCCTGAGCAGGCTCCGAGGAACATCAAGCAACACAATACGACCCACGTAATGTGTGGCCACATGCCCACCTCGTCGTTGAAGAGTCCTGTCGTCGTCATGAACGACACCACTTGGAACAGTCCGGAGCGGAAAGCATGTTCCATGCCGTAGCCCTTGAGGTGCATCAGCAGGCACATTATAAATAAGGTGGAGGAGGTAATGATGAAGATGAAGGTCTTGAATTCGGAACTCTTCAGCAAGGCGCCGACTTTCAGCTTGAAAATGGCCATGTAGAGCATGGCGAAATTGATGCCTGCCAAGAACTGGAAGAGTATGCTGACATACTCGATGCTGGGCGAGTTGAAGTAGGTGGTCGAGTCGTCGTGGGTGGCAAAACCACCAGTAGCTGTTGTAGTCATCGCGTAGTTGATGCTGTCGAACCAGTTCATACCGCAAAGGTAGAAAGACCCGACGCAGGCTAAGGTCAGTCCCAGATAGATGGTCCAAATCCATTTGGCCATTGTCGACAGACGAGGATGCATCTTCGAGCGCATCGGTCCTGTAGCCTCTGCTGCGAACACCTTCACGCTACCGCTACCTACCATCGAGGGCAGAATGGCTATGGTGAAGAAGACGATTCCCAAACCGCCTATCCACTGTGTCTGTGTGCGCCAATAAAGGATGCTGTGTGGCAACCATTCCACACGTTTCAGAATAGTGGCTCCTGTGGTGGTGAAACCCGACATCGTTTCAAAGAAGGCATCGGTAACATTGGGGATATAGCCTCCGATGAGGAAGGGTAACATGCCAAAGAATGAGAAGATGATCCACGTTGTCGTCACAAGGAAGTAACTATCGCGACGACTCAGACTGTTGTTGGCATTACGTCCCATGTATTTAAAGATGAAACCGGCAGTGATGGTCAGTATGCTGGAGATGAGGAAGGCCAGCAGGTCATCCTCGCCATAATAGATGGAAATGATGACGCAAATGCCCAGCAGCGCTCCCAACAGGAACAGTAGCGAACCGATAATCTTATATACCAGAGGGAAGTTTACCACGTTTTTTGTTTATTGTTTACCGTTTACAGTTTATTGTTTACCGTTTATTGATTATTGTTCAAAGTGAGAAGATTGATGATTTCTTAAAATAGTTCTCTACCTTCTTCAATTGTTGCTCGTGGCAGAAAACCATCACCGAGTCACCTGCCTCGATCTGCGTGTTACCATTGACCAGGATGCCCTGCTCCTTACGGACCAAGCCACCAATGGTCACGCCAAAGGGTAAACCGAGTTCCTTGACGGGCTTTTTGGTGACCTTGGAACCCTCTGCAGCTACAAACTCAGCCACGTCGGAGTCGACAAGCATCAAGGAACGTACGTTGCTGACATCGGCATCCAGCATCATCTGATAGATGTGGCTGGCGGCCAGCGTCTTCTTGTTGATGATGGTACCAATGTCCAAGCTCTCGGCCATCTCCACATAATCGAGGTTTTCCACCATCGCCACCGTCTTGCGGACACCTAAGCGTTTGGCCGTCAGACAAGCCAGGATGTTGGTTTCGGCATTGCCAGTCAGGGCTACAAAGGCCTGCGTGTTCTGGATGCCTTCGTCCTGCAAGAGACCAATGTCTCGTCCGTCACCATGAATAATCATCACGTCCAAGTCGGAGAGTTTCTCGTTGAGTCGTTCGCAACGTGCAGCATCCTGCTCGATAATCTTTAGGTTCATGTAGTCAGGAACTATCTTGGCCACACGGACGGCAGTACGTCCGCCACCCATGATGATGACGTTCTTGACATCGGCATAATGCTCCTTGCCGGAAATCTGACGAATATAGGGGATGTACTCACGGGTGGTCATGAAGTAGGCCAGGTCGTTGACGTGCAGTTCGTCGTTACCACCAGGAACCAACGTTTCCCCATGACGCTTGATAGCCACAATAAGATACGGGTCTTCCGGACCGCAAAGCGTACGTAGGGGTTTGTTCAATATCTCACAGGTTTCGCGTAACTTGATACCCAGCATGACGAGGGCTCCACCGTGCACGTCCCAACGCTGACGGGCCCACGACATTTTCAGTCCGTTGGTGATGTCAACGGCAGCCAACACCTCTGGGAAGATGAGCGAGTTGATGCCCATCTTTACGAAGAATTCCTTGCGTGCAGGGTCGAGATATTCGAAGTTGTCGATGCGCGCAACAGTCTTCTTCGCCCCTAAGGCATGAGCTAACATGCAGGCGGTCATATTGCGACTCTCGTCAGGAGTCACACCGACAAAGAGGTCGGCATGTTCCACATCAGCATCCTTGAGCGTCGTGATGCTGGTGGGGCGGCCTTGTAACGTCATGATGTCATATCGACTGTCGAGGTCGCCCAGACGGTTTGGGTCTTCGTCTATCAGCACGCAGTCCTGATGGTCGCGTGACAGCAGTTTCGACAGGTGAGTACCCACGGCACCTGCACCGGCTATGATGATCTTCATTGCACCTCTTAATTCTAAACTCTAAATTATTGATTGCCGCAGGCAACAACTCTTATTCCTAACTCTTAATTCCATATTCCGCAAGGATTGCCTTTTTGATGCTTTCCTTGTCGATGCCGACGATGGCACGAAGTTCGCTGACCTTGCCGTGCTCCACAAAGGCATCAGGCAGACCCAGCCGATGGATAGTGGGCTGATAGCCGTGGTCGCTCATCCACTCTAAGACAGCAGAGCCCATACCACCTTTACGCACACCATCCTCGATGGTAATCACCTTCTGGAACTTACGTCCTATCTCATGCAGCATGTCTTCGTCCAACGGTTTCAGGAAGCGCAGGTCGTAGTGGGCTACGGACTTGTTTGTCACGATGTCATCGCGACTTGCTGAACACTCGTCGATGGCCTCGGCGGCTGTGGAGCCGATGGGGCCTATGGTGATGACGGCCACATCGTTGCCGTCGCGCAACTTACGTCCCTTGCCGACAGGAACTTTCTCCAACGGACAATGCCAGTCGACTAAAGACCCACAGCCGCGAGGATAACGGATGACGAAAGGTCCCATGTCGGGCAGCTGTGCCGTGTACATCAGTCGGCGCAGTTCATGTTCGTCCATCGGCGAGGCTATGGTGAGGTTGGGAATGGGGCGCAGGGCTGCCATATCGAAAGCACCATGATGTGTCGGACCGTCTTCTCCGACCAGTCCGGCACGATCCAGACAGATGACGACATTGAGTTTGAGGATAGCCACATCGTGGATGATGTTGTCGTAAGAGCGCTGGGCAAAGGCACTATAAATATTACAGAAAGGAAGCAGTCCCTCTTTGGCCATACCGCCCGAGAAGGTTACGGCATGTCCCTCGGCAATGCCAACGTCGAAGGTGCGCTCTGGCATCTCCTTCATCATGATATTCAAGGAACAGCCTGTAGGCATAGCGGGGGTAACACCGACTATCTTTGGATTCTCGCGGGCCAGTTCCAACAATGTCTCGCCGAAGACATCCTGGAAACGTGGTGGCGTATTACTGGTGTCCTTGATGATACGCTCACCTGTTTCGGCATCGAACTTACCTGGGGCGTGCCAAACCGTCACATCCTTCTCGGCAGGAGCATAGCCGTGACCCTTCTGCGTATGCAGATGCAACAGTTTGGGACCTTTCATGTCCTTCAACTGGCGCAGGATACGTACCAACTCCTTCACGTCGTGACCCTTGAAAGGTCCAAAGTAACGGATGTCCATACCCTCGAAAACGTTCTGCTGGTGCGAGATGGCCGACTTCAAGGCGTTGGTCAGACGGATGAGTCCACGACGGCGGTCGTCCTCCATCAGGCCAATCTTATGCAGCCAGCGCGTCACCTTGAAGCGCAGGGCGTTATAGGTCTCGTTGGTGTTCAGCGAGAGCAGGTACTCCTGCATACCCCCCACAGCCCTGTCGATGGACATGTTGTTATCGTTCAGGATGATAAGCATGTCGTTATCCGTCGACGACACGTTGTTCAAACCTTCAAAAGCCAGACCGCCGGACATGGCACCGTCGCCGATGACGGCAACCACTTTACGGTGGTTGTCTTTGTTGGCTACTGCCATTCCAAGGGCGGCAGAGATGCTGTTGGAGGCGTGACCGCACATGAAGCTGTCGTACTCGCTCTCCTCTGGTGACGGGAAAGGCCTCAAGCCTCCTAACTTGCGGTTGGTACAGAACTTCTCCCGACGACCTGTCAGGATCTTGTGTCCATAAGCCTGATGGCCTACATCCCAGACGATACGGTCGTCAGGGGTGTTGTAGACATAATGTAACGCCACCGTCAATTCAACAGCGCCGAGACTGGAAGCCAGGTGTCCAGGATTAACCGAAAGTTCCTGCACGATGACTTCGCGCAACTCCCTACACAGCTCAGGTAACTCGTCGACAGTAAGTTTCCTGAGGTCTTCAGGATATCTGATATCTTTTAGTAATTCCACTATTTTATTGTCTATGACGCTGCAAAGATACGAAAACTAAAGGTATTTGCAAAATAAAAACCAAAAATCCTTGCATTTTACATAAATTCTTCATATTTTTGCAAGGCAATAGCATAAAACCGATGACACATATCACTTTGCCTACCGATGAGGCAAGACCTTTATCCTTCTATCTGGCTATGGAGGAATATGTCGCCCGCTGCATGACAGTCCCAGACTGTTTTATGATGTGGCAGGTGAAGCCAAGTGTCATCTTCGGAAGGAACCAGCTGATTGAGAACGAGGTTAATCTGGACTTCTGCCGTTCGCACGACATCTCCATCTACCGCCGCAAGAGCGGTGGCGGGTGTGTCTATGCAGACATGTCGAACGTCATGTTCTCCTATATCACCAGTGAAGAGCAAGTCGGGTTTACCTTTAACCGCTACATCACGATGATTGTCAATATGTTACGCCGTCTGGGTGTCGATGCTTCAGCCTCAGGGCGTAACGACGTGATGATAGGCGACCGCAAAGTGTCAGGCAATGCTTTCTATAAGATTCCAGGACGTAGCATTGTTCACGGTACGATGCTTTACGACACAAACCTTATTAATATGGTCGGCAGCATCACTCCGTCCGGAACAAAACTGTTGTCGAAGGGCATCTTGAGTGTGCGCCAGCGCATTGCCTTGCTGAAGGACTATACCGACCTGTCGTTAGACGAGTTCAAGGCTTTTGCCCTCAAGACCATCTGCGACGAGGAGCATGTGTTGACGGAGAAAGACATCAAGTGTATCAAAGAGATAGAAAAGGAGTATGACTCGGATGCCTTTATCTTTGGCAAGAACCCCCGCTATACACTTGTGAAGCAGCGCCGCATTGAAGGTGTGGGCGAGCTGGAAGTGCGTCTCGAACTGAAAAACGGTATCATCAAGGACGTAAACCTCATGGGGGACTACTTCCCAATAGGCGATGTGGATGGTCAGCTGCTTCAAAAACTTAGGGGTGTTCCTTTGGAACATTGTGCCCTGAGCCGAGCACTCCCATACCGCATCGACGACGTCATCCGGAATCTAGTAAAAGAAGACTTTATTTCATTACTTATAGAATAAAACTTATCTGTTTTATGGAAAACAAAAGAACCTGTCTTTATGACAAACATGTTGCCTTAGGGGCGCTTATCTCACCTTTCGGCGGTTTCGACATGCCTATACAGTATAGTGGTATTGTCGACGAGCATCTGGCCGTTCGTCAGGCATGTGGCGTTTTCGACGTCAGCCACATGGGCGAGGTACTTGTCAGCGGTCCTGAGGCTGAACGGTATGTGAATCACATCTTTACCAACGACGTTACGAAGGTTGCCAACGGTAAGATACTCTATGGCATGATGTGCTACGAGGACGGTGGTGTGGTGGACGACCTATTAATATATAAGGTGGCGGCTGACCGTTACTTCCTGGTCATCAATGCGTCCAATATCGATAAGGACTGGGCCTGGATACAAGAGCAGGCCAAAGGCTATGACGTCACGCTGGAACACCAAAGCGAACAGTATGGTGAACTGGCCGTACAGGGGCCTGAGGCAGAGCGGGTGATGGAAGAGGTGCTCCAAATTCCCTGCCAGGAACTGACTTTCTATACCTTTAAGGGCATGAAGCTTCCAGAGGCGGAGGGCGTAGTTATCGTCAGCCGCACAGGCTATACGGGTGAGGACGGCTTTGAGATTTATGCCACTCCTGGATATATCAACGACTGTTGGGACAAACTGATAGCCAGCGGATGCTGCAAGCCTTGTGGACTGGGCTGTCGCGACACCCTGCGTTTTGAGGTGGGACTACCGCTCTATGGCGATGAGTTGTCTGAAGAGATCACACCCGTGATGGCAGGTCTGAGCATGTTTGTGAGACTCGACAAGGAGGAGTTTATAGGCAAAGAAGCTTTAGCGCGCCAAAAGGCCGAAGGTCCCAGCCGCAAACTCGTCGGCATCGAGTTGGCAGACAAAGCCATTCCTCGTCACGGATATACCGTCCTGAAGGATGGTGAAGCCATTGGCGAAGTGACCACAGGCTACCACACCATTTCTACTGACAAGAGCGTCTGTATGGCTCTTATCGACGCCCAGTATGCCACTTTAGGGACGGAGGTCGAGATACAGATTCGCAAGAAGGTGTTCCCAGGGAAAGTGGTGAAAAAGCAATTCTATAACAAAAACTACAAGAAAGATTAAAGATTTAAGATTAAAGACTAAAATTTAATATTTAATTGAGAAGGATTATGGCAAAAGTAATTGAAGGACTCTACTATTCTGAGTCGCATGAGTTTGTACGTGTAGAAGGTGACTTTGGTTTTATCGGCATTACCGACTATGCCCAGAATGCGTTAGGTAATGTGGTGTATGTCGACGTGCCTGAGGTGGACGACGAAGTGTCTGCTGGCGAGGAGTTTGGCGCCGTAGAGAGCGTCAAAGCAGCTTCCGACCTGATATCGCCTGTAACGGGTGTCGTCGTCGAGGTGAATGAAAGCCTTGAGGACGAGCCAGAACGCATCAATGCCGACGCCTATGAGAACTGGATCATCAAGGTCTCGCTGGCTGACAAATCGGAACTCGATAACCTCATGGACGCGAAAGCATACGCTGCTTTCTGCGAGAAATAATTCTTAATTCCTCATCGCGAAGCGATAACTCAATATTTAACATTCAACATTCTTAAATGTACAAATACTTTCCCCATACTGAGGACGACTTGCAGGCGATGTTGGACAAAGTGGGTGTCGATTCCCTTGATGCCTTGTTCTCCGACATCCCTGAAGCCATCCGCTTCCGCAGGGACTACCAACTGCCAGAGGCGATGAGCGAACTGGAACTACGGAAGTTCTTCCAGTCTATGACCAGCTTCACGCTCAACACACCGCTGACGGTATTCGCTGGCGCAGGCATCTACGACCACTATGCTCCATCGATAGTACAGAACCTCATCCAGCGCTCTGAGTTCCTGACCAGCTACACGCCCTATCAGGCAGAAATCTCGCAGGGTACGCTGCACTACATCTTTGAATACCAGTCGATGATGGCCGAACTGACAGGTATGGACATCTCCAATGCCTCGATGTACGATGGTGCTACAGCTACTGCAGAAGCCGTCATGATGGCTTTTGCCAATGCCAAGAAGGCCGATACGGTATTGCTTAGCAGTACACTTGACCCCAAAGTGCGCCAGGTGGTGGAGACCTATGCCCACTATCACGGCATTAAGATCGAGCTGATTGCTGAGGAGAATGGCGTCGTCAACCTCTCAACGCTCAACGCCCAACTCTCCACGCTCCAGAGTGTGGCTGGTGTCGTGGTGCAGTCGCCCAACTACTACGGCATCGTAGAGGACTATACTGGTTTTGCCGATGCCGTCCATGAGGCGAAGGCGCTCTTCATCGTCAACAGCGTCGCTTTCGACCTCGCCGTACTGAAGACCCCTGCCGAATGGGGTGCCGACATTGCCGTAGGCGATGGCCAGTCGTTGGGTATTCCCATGAACTTTGGTGGTCCTGGCGTGGGCTATATGTGCTGTACTGAGAAGCTGATTCGCAAACTACCTGGCCGCATTGTCGGAATGACGCGCGACAATCGAGGTCAGCGTGCCTTCGTCCTGACGCTACAGGCCCGCGAACAGCATATCCGTCGTCAGAAGGCGACGTCGAACATCTGTTCCAACCAGAGCCTGATGGCGCTCTATGTCACTATCTATCTTGCCGTAATGGGTCGTCAGGGTCTGCGCGAAGCTGCTGAACTGTCATACGGCGGAGCCCACTACCTCTGCGAGGAACTTGTGAAGACGGGCTACTTCCAGTTGAAGTACGACCAGCCTTTCTTCAACGAGTTCTGCGTCACCTACGACGGCGACATCGACGTGCTACAGGCCGAATGTGCCGATGCAGGCTTTATGGCAGGTGTTAAGGTTGACGACCACACGCTGATGTTTGCCGTTACTGAGCAGCGCAGTCGTGACGAGATAGACGAACTGGTGGATGTCATTAAACAAATCAGGGAGGGCCAAGAATAATGAATAATAGACTATATGGAAATCTGATCTTCGAACTGTCGAAGAGTGGTCGCAAGGGCTATTCGCTGCCTGCCAACACGTATGACCACACAACAGGCGAACTGCCTGCCGGATTGCTGCGCCAGGAGGAGGCGCAGTTGCCTGAGTGTGACGAGATGACGGTAGTGCGCCACTATACCAATCTGAGCCACAACAACTTTGGCGTCAACGACGGCTTCTACCCGTTGGGGTCGTGCACTATGAAGTACAACCCCATCATCAACGAGGAACTGTCAGCCCTGCCTGAGTTCACACAGCTGCATCCCCTACAGCCCGTCGAGACGTGCCAGCATGCCTTGGGACTCTATTATCATCTGCAACAGACGTTGGCCGAACTGACGGGATTGAGTGAGTTTACGCTGAATCCCTGTGCTGGTGCTCACGGCGAACTGACGGGACTCATGATTATCCGAGCCTACCACGAGAGTCGTGGCGAACAACAACGCACCAAAGTGCTCATCCCCGATTCGGCTCACGGCACTAATCCTGCCTCAGCAGCCGTCTGCGGACTGGAGGTGGTCGAGGTGAAGAGCCTACCTAACGGTCAGGTTGATGTAGAAGACCTCAAGCGACTGGTTGCTGAATGTGGAGAGAGTGTCGCCGCTATGATGATGACCAACCCTAACACGCTGGGCATCTTCGAGCAGGCCATCCCAGAGATTACGACACTCATCCACGACTGTGGCGGTCTGATGTATTACGACGGTGCCAACCTGAATCCGATGCTGGGCGTCTGTCGTCCTGGTGATATGGGCTTCGACGTGATGCACATCAACCTGCACAAAACCTTCTCGACGCCTCATGGAGGAGGAGGACCAGGTAGCGGTCCCGTTGGTGTGCGCAAAGGGCTGGAGTCCTTCCTGCCAACACCTCGTGTGGTAATCAACGATGAGGGGCTCTTCGACATCCAGCGCGACGCTGTGTTTCATTCCGCCAACGATGCCTCGTCCGCGGTTGGCGGTTTTCCCGCCGATGCCATCCAGTCACACTCCTTGGGAAGCATTGGCGCCTTCTTGGGCAACTACGGCGTGATGATTAAAGCGTACGTCTATATCCTCTCCTTAGGTCGCGAGAACATGAAGATGGTTGGTCCTTTAGCCACCCTGAATGCCAATTATATCAAGGAGTCGCTGAAGGACGTCTATGAACTGCCCATCGAGGGGCTTTGCAAACATGAGTTTGTCTTCGACGGTCTCAAGGACAAGAGTACGGGCGTTACCACGATGGACGTTGCCAAGCGCCTGTTAGACTACGGCTACCACGCTCCCACCATCTATTTCCCGTTGCTGTTCCACGAGAGCCTCATGATAGAACCTACGGAAAACGAGTCGAAGGACACCATCGACGGCTTCATCGACGTCATGCGAAAGATTGCGGACGAGGCGAAGACTGACCCAGAACTGGTGAAGTCGGCTCCGCATACGACGCCCATCGGACGTGTCGATGACGTGCTTGCCGCCAAGCATCCGGTCACGACGTTCCGTCAAATGAAGAATGAGGATTGCAACGCCACACTCGGCTCTGGCCGAGAATGTTGAATGAGGAATGTTGAATGAGGAATTATGGTGACTTCTGACTTAATCATTATTGGCGCTGGGCCTGGGGGGTATAAGGCGGCTGAATATGCTGCCAAGCAGGGACTGAAGGTCGTCATCTTCGAGGCAGGAGAGGTTGGGGGTACGTGTCTCAATGTGGGATGCATACCCACGAAGACTTATGTCCATAGTGCCACCTTCGAAGAGGCCCGCGAACGACTGGCACAGGTGGTTACCCAGCTACGGCAGGGGGTGGAGGGCATTCTCTCCCATCCTAACATCACGCTGGTGCGAGGCAGGGCCCGCTTCACCGCTACGGGGGCTGTATGTTGCGATAATATCGCAACAAAGGAAACAGAGACTTGTGACATCGCGAGAAAGGAAACAGAGACTTGTGACATCGCGAGAAACGGAGCAGACGCCATCGCAACAAAGGAAACAGAGGCCTATGCGGCGAGGAATATCATCATCGCGACGGGGTCGGAGACGAAATGGCTTCCTATCAAGGGCATAGACGACGCGAGAGTGGTCGATTCCACGGGACTGCTACAGCTTGACACGCTTCCGAAGAAGCTTTGCATCATTGGGGCTGGCGTCATCGGTATGGAGTTTGCCTCAGTCTTCAACCGCTTTGGTTCCGAGGTGACGGTGATAGAATACCTGAAGGAATGCCTGCCGGCTTTGGATAGTGACATCGCCAAGCGGCTACGCAAGACTTTGGAGAAACAGGGCATCACCTTCAAGATGAAGACCGCCGTGCAGGATATTGCTGACATCGATGCTGACGTCATCCTGATGGCGACAGGCCGCAAGCCTCGTACTGAGGGGCTGAACCTCGAAGCGCTGGGTATCACCCTCACCCCGCAAGGTGCCATTCCCGTCGATGAGAACTTTCGTGTGAGTGATGGTGTTTACGCCATTGGCGACGTGAACGGGCGCCAGATGTTGGCGCATGCTGCTGAGATGCAGGCCGTGAGGGCCGTGAATAGTATCCTGCAAAGGAAGGACCAAATCCGCTTCGACATCATGCCTGCTGCCATCTTCACAGAACCTGAGGCTGCTTGTGTCGGGCCTACGGAGGACCAGCTGAAAGCTGAGGACGTTGCCTTCAAGTGCCACAAGGCTTTCTGGCGTGCCAACGGCAAAGCGGTGGCAATGGGTGAGACGGAAGGGATGCTGAAGCTGTTCTCTGAGCCTGACGACGGGCGCATCCTGGGGTGTCACGCATACGGTGCGCACGCTGCGGATATTGTTCAGGAGGTGGCTGTGCTCATGTGTTGTGGGGCGACGGTTCAGAGGCTGAGAGATATGGTGCACATCCATCCTACCTTGGGCGAAGTATTAAAGGCTGCTACGGAAGCGTAACAGCCTTTTTTTGTTCCAAGCAGGGAAGCCAGGCGGGAAAACCGGCTGGCGCAAGTCTGCTATTATTAGTTGCTCTTGGCATTTTTGAGGAGGGTGACGTTGGACAGCTTGATTTGGGCGGTCTTGTCGTCAATCTGTTTGTCAGCCTTGTTGTAGATGATGGTGGTGTTGCTGATGTCCACGTCGTGGATGCAGTTCAGACCAGCCATACCGTTAGCCCTGATGCCTGTCTGGGCGCCTCGGCAGGTGACGTTGGTGATGTGGATGTCCTGGAACTCGGGTGCCAGCTTACGCTGTTCGTCGGTATAGGTGGGCACGGCGTTGGGGTCGCTGCCTGCGGGACGGTCCACGTAGTCACATTGGAAGACGATGGCCTCGCCTGCGATGTCAGTCATCACGATGTCCGAGATGTACATCTGCTCGGTCTTTCCTCCCCTGCCCACGCTGCTCTTGAAGCGCAGGCCAGTATCGGTGCCTGAGAAGGTGTTGTGACGCACGACGATGCGCCGCATGCCGGCAATGGTCTCGCTGCCCAGCACGAAGCCTCCGTGGGCGTGATAGACGATGTTGTCCTGGATGACGATGTCCTCGCAGCCGTTGGCAGGCGACTGTGGCTTCACCTTGTTACTCTTCATGCAGAGGCCGTCGTCGCCAGCATCGACGATGCAGTTGACGATGAGTCCCACATTGATGTCGGAGAAGTCTATGGCATCGCCGTTCTGTGCATTCCACGGGCAACGTACTGTGACGCCGTCGAGGATGACGTTACGACAGTTCAGCGGGTGGACGTGGAACTTGGGTGAGTTCTGGACGGTGACACCCTCGATGAGGACGTTCTCGCAGTCGGTGAATCGGATGATGTCGTTGCGCATCTTCTCTTGTTTCTCGGGTGTCTCGGCAATGTCGGCATCGCCCCATTTCATCTGCCAGGGGTACCACAGCTTGCCGTCCTTGCTCTCCTGGCCTCCGAGGGCTTTGTACCTGTTCCACTCGATGCTGCTCACCTTGTCGCGCTTCACGGGGCGCCAGTGCTCGCCGTTGCCGTCGATGATGCCCTGACCAGTGATGGCGATGTTCTTGCGCTTCGAGGCCTTGATGGCGGGCAGTACGCGCGAGGCTTTGGCATTGCCCTTGTCGACGTACAGCTCCTTGTCGGGCGAGAAGACGAGAATGGCGTTCTTCTCTAAGTGCAGGTCGATGTTGTCCTTCAAGTTAACAGGCCCTGTGAGCCACACGCCCTCTGGGATGACGAGTCGGCCGCCGCCTTGCTTCGTCAACTGACTGATGCCCTTGGCGATGGCGTCTGTGTTCAGCGTCACGCCGTCGGCTACGCCGCCCACGTCCTTCAGGTTCACCTGGTTGTTGGGGATGACGGGTCGCGAGACGCGAGCCACTTCGACGAGCAGCTGTTCGTAATACTTACTGTACTCTTGCGCCCTGGCGGCTACGGAGAGCACCAGGGTGATGACGATGATGATGTTCTTGAGTTGCTTCATTTTGATTGTTATTAGTAGTTTGGTTGTTCTGGAATTCTTTCTCGCGGGCGTCAAACTTGTCCAGCTTGTCTAAATAGTACTGGCGCAGTTCCTTCCACGGGTAATAGGGATGTTGGGTAGTCTTCACGGGCAGGGTGCACTCGCGCTCGTTCAGCAGCACCTTGACCAGTATGTCGCCGCCGGCATTGTCTGCGGGACGGTAGAAAATGATCTGCACGTTACAGCCCATCGGGAAGATCTTGTAGTTGCGCCAGAGGGTCTCCAACTGCATGAGGTCTGTCACTTCGGCACCGCTGTTGCCCAGTTCCATCAGGCAGGCTAAGGGCATCACGCACACCTCGTGGCCGAAGCGCATCGTGGCCTGCACCTGCGTCACCGTGTCGGCAGTCTCGATGATGTTCCGCAGCAGGTTCCTCTGTGAGAAAGGCATCACGCTCCCTGTGGCTGGTGCGGGACCGTAGTGCAGGTACCAACGGACATTATCCATGCGCCACTGGTTATAGACCTCGTCCTCGGTGAACAGCGAGAACATGTCGATGCCGTCGTCGTGGCTCTGCATGTTGGTGACCACCTCAAACAGCCGGTCCATCAGCTGTTCGGCCTTGATGCTGTCGCTCACCCACGCAGGGTCGTTGAACAGCACCTTCATCAGACGGTCGGGCGTGTGGGTCTTCCTGACTTCATCGTTGAACTGGCGACGCACGTCAGAACTCTTCTCGCGCATGTGCTGCAACAAGCCCGAGCGAGGCTGGTTCAGGTAGTACTGCAGGGCGTCGCTCACGTCGTTGTGGAACCGTATCGTGGGATTAGCGGCGGCCAGCTGCTCACACTCGGCCATCATCGACAGGATGCAACGGTTCACCGTCGTCGAGCGTGCATCGATGCGGATGCCCTCCTTCAGGAATATCTCGGGGAAGTTCTTGGCCATACGGCTTGCAATGCCGTGATGCTGGCGTTCGCCGACCGTCGTCAGGTCGCCCAGTCGCAGCTGAGCACCCGAGAACTGGCCGTCCAAAGCGGGGAAGTCGGCCACGGGCAGACGATAGAATGCCGTCAGCTGAGTCAGCACCTCCTCACCCTTTGCAGTCAACTTGCCCTGCGCCTTAGCCTTCTGGAGCGGGTCCAGGACGCTGGTATAGCTGTCCTTGGCGATGAGCCAGCGCGAACCGTGACGGCCGTAGTGCGACATATAATAAGGAACGTAACCCGCAGGTGCAGGCGTCAGCGCCTCAGTGGCCAGCTGGCGGTCGTAGTCCAGATAGTTGCTGCCGGAGAGGAACTTGTTCGCCTTGATTTCCTCGCGTGCCGTCTGGCCGAAGGGTACCACACCAGCCCCGCGCACCGTCTGAGCAAGAGAAGTCACACCAGCCCCGCTTGCAGCCTGGGCAAGGGCACCGAGAACAAGTCCTGTGAAGAGCAATAGAGCAGTCAGTCTTTTCATTTTACGAGTCTTTTTAGAGATTAGTTTTACGACTGCAAAGTTACGAAAAAAATCTGAATTATCCAATACTTTCCCTTAAAATCTTCAAGATATTTTTGAGTGCTTTGTATCATCCGTCATTGTCAGTCGAAAATTCGATTTACATTGTTGCAGTTGTTGCAGTGTTGCAGTTCCAAAACACATAGTCCGAGGACATGAAAATAATCTATTTATATATATAATATATATATTATATATATAAATAGAAGTAATTTGGCATATGGGTAAGTCTTCTCGAGAACTGCAACAACTGCAACAACTGCAACAGCGAGAGCAGAGTCAGGTTGTTGAGGAAGTACAGAAATCATGGCGATAAAGGCAAGAAATCTAGGTGATTTCCTCAAGAAGTTGCCGTGATTTCCGTAAGAAGTTACCGTGATTTCCGTAAGAAGTTGCCGTGATTTCCGTAAGAAGTTACCGTGATTTCCGTAAGAAGTTGCCGTGATTTCCGCAACTTTTCCTAAGGATTTCTGATGGAAAGTGCCGTGATTTTTTCGTGACTTCGCTAAATAAAATTCTCCGAATCGCTTGGCGGTTGAGGGATTTTTCGTAACTTTGCAACCGACTATGATAGATAGGGCGACGGTAGATAAGATTATGGACGCCGTGAACATCGTGGATGTGGTGGGCGAGTTCGTTAACCTGCGCAAGGCGGGGGTTAACTATAAGGGCTTGTGTCCGTTCCACGACGACAAGACGCCGTCGTTCATGGTGTCGCCGGCGCGGCAGATATGTAAGTGCTTTGCCTGTGGCGAGGGCGGTAACGCCGTCAACTTCCTGATGAAGCACGAGCAGATTACCTATCCTGAGGCCTTGCGCTGGTTGGCGAAGAAATACAACATCGAGATTCAGGAGCGCGAACTGACGGACGACGAGAAGCGTGAGCAGTCGGAGCGCGAGTCGATGTTCATCGTCAACGAGTGGGCGTGCCAGTACTTCCACGACATCCTGAAGAACAACGTCGACGGCCAGGCCATTGGCAAGCAGTACTTCCGCAGTCGAGGCATCAGGGACGACATCATTGAGAAGTTCCAGTTGGGCTTTGCCCTCAATAAGCGCGACGCCTTAGCCAGCGAGGCCCGCCGCAAGGGGTATAAGGACGAGTTTCTGGTGAAGACGGGATTGTGTATTGAGAATGAAAAGGGTCTTTACGACCGCTTTGCCGGCCGCGCCATTTTCCCGTGGCTGAACGTCAGCGGCAAGGTGGTGGCCTTCGGAGGCCGTAAGCTTGACGCCGCCACCAAAGGTGTGCAGCAGAAGTACGTCAACTCGCCCGACTCGGAGATTTACCACAAGGAGCGCGAGCTCTACGGCATCTATCAGGCCAAGAAGGCTATCGTCAAGGAAGACTGCGTCTATATGGTGGAGGGCTATACCGACGTCATCGCTATGCACCAGTGTGGCATAGAGAACGTGGTGGCCAACTCGGGTACGGCGCTGTCAACTTATCAGGTGAAGCTGCTGCATCGTTTCTCGCAGAACATCGTACTGCTCTATGATGGTGACGAGGCTGGCATACATGCTGCCATGCGAGGGACGGATATGCTGTTGCAGGAGGGTATGAACATCAAGGTCTTGGTATTGCCAGACGGCGACGACCCTGACTCCTTTGCCCGCAAGCATACCGCTCAGCAGTTCATGGACTACATCAGCGAGCACCAGAAGGACTTCATCCAGTTCAAGACCGACCTGCTCTTGAAGGGCGTCACCGACCCGCAGAAGCGCTCGGAGGCCATCGCCAGCATCCTGAAGAGCGTCTCCATCATTCCTGACCCGCTGAAGCGTAACACCTATCTCTCGGAATGCTCTCACCGTTTTAACGTCAACGAGCAGGCGCTGGTGACGACGGTAAACAGCTATATCCAGAAGGACAAGGAAGACAAGCAGAAGGAGCGCGAGCGGGCCATGAGCGGTCAGGGACAAGTCGCTGAGACGACAACCGGCCAGCGTCAGGAAACGGCGCCGTTGGTCATTGGTCTGCATACCGCCCAGGAGCAGACGTCGGAGGTGGAACGCCTTATCATCCAGAACATTATCCGTCACGGCGACGAAATCATCTTCAGCGACTTAGAGGCCGAGGACGGCAGTACCGTCAGCCTGAACGTGGCACAATATGTGGACTTCGACCTCTCGCAGGACAGTCTGACCTTCAGCACCCCTATATATAATAAGGTGTTGGAGGAGGCTGTGCTCCATTCCGCCGACGAGGGCTTCAAGGCCGACCGCTACTTCCTCCAGCACCCTGATCCGCAGATCAGTCAGCTGGCAGCCTCTTTAGGCATCGACCGTCACCAGCTGAGCCGTAGCTTCGAGATAAAGAAGCGCGACGGCGACCTGCGCCAGCGCATGCAGCACTTGATTCTGGACTTCCGCATGGACATCGTCAACCAGCACATGAAGACTCTCCAGACTCAGCTGAAGCAGGCCGGTTCGGACATGGAGCGCATCAAGGCCTTGATGGAAGACTATAAAGATACACAGGAGCTGCGCAACGCTTTGGCTAAAAAGCGCGGCAGCGACGTCATAGTGAGTTGATATGCACGGGCTGTTGACAATCATCGGAATGACGCTGCTTTGGGTGGCAGTAACCATTGCTATCGTCCACGTGCTGATGGACAACCGTCAGCCGGCCAAGACGATGGCCTGGGTGCTGGTCATCTTCTTCCTGCCCGTCGTCGGCATCGTGCTCTATCTCTTCTTCGGCATCAACCATCGCCGCGAGCGACTTGTCAGCCAGCGCTCACTCGACCTGCTGTCGAAACGTTCCATGCTAAGCTTTGTTGAACAGCAGAACCTGCGACTGCCGGAGAAGCACAAGCAGTTGATAGACCTCTTCATCAACCAGAACCTCTCGCTGCCCTTCAAGGACAATCTGGTGGACATCATGACGGACGGCTATGCTTTCCTGCCAGAGCTACTGAAGGACATTGCTGACGCCAGACATCACATCCACATCGACATGTACATCATCGAGGACGATGCCTTGGGGCGTCTGGTGGCCGACAGCCTGATAGCGAAAGCCCACGAAGGTGTCAAGGTCCGCGTCATCTACGACGATGTGGGCTGTTGGCGCGTCCGCCACCAATTCTGGGAACACTTGCGCGAGGAGGGCGTCGAGGTTCATCCCTTCCTGCCCGTCCACTTCCCCTCGTTCACCAGCAAGGTGAACTATCGCAACCACCGCAAGCTAATCATCATCGACGGCAAGACAGGCTATATCGGTGGTATGAACATCGCCAAGCGCTACGTCTCTGACACTTGGCGCGACACCATGCTGCGACTGACGGGAGGCGTCGTCTATGCCATGCAGCGTACCTTCCTGATAGACTGGTACTTTGTTGACCGTACGCTCATCAGCGACCGCGACTACTATCCGCCACTCATCACCCATCAGCCGTCCGCCACCACCACTCAGCCATCAGCCCTAAGCCCTCAGCCCTCCCTCGTCACCCCAAATAACTGCCTGGCACAGATTGTGACCAGCGGCCCCACGACGCCCTATCCGGAGATTATGCAGGGCTATATGAGGGCGATTACGGCAGCCAGACGATACATCTATATTGAAACACCGTATTTCCTGCCCAACGAAGCCATACTCTTCGCCCTCAAGACGGCCATCATGGCTGGCGTTGATGTCAGGTTGCTCTGTCCCCGTCACTCTGATGCACGCTTCACGGAATGGGCTTCGCGCAGCTATCTGCGTGAGATGCAGGAGGCTGGAGCCAGCGTCTGGCTTTACAGACCAGGATTCATACATTCTAAACTGATGATTGTCGACGATGTGCTTACCACATGCGGCTCGACGAATGTCGATTTCCGTTCCTTCGAGAACAACTTCGAAGCGAATATTTTCATATTCGATGAAGGAACGGCATTGCGTCTGAAGAAGATTTTCTTAGACGACCAGTCTCTCAGTGTCCGTTTAGAGGATGTGCCCAGTTGGCTGCATCCTCACTTTTTCCAACGGTTGTGGGAAAGCCTCACCCGCCTGTTGTCTCCCCTGCTGTAAATGACACAGCGGATTGCAACGCCACACTCTCGCAGAGAGAACCGACCCCGTTGTGCAATTATTTGAAGAGCGAGAAGTTGACACTGCCGTATTGGCGATGCTCAACGAAGTGGGGATGAGCAGAGAAGTCGTAGTCCTTGCCGTGCTCGAAGACGAAGATGCCGTCGGGCTTTAGCAGAGGTGTGTGGTGAGTGGAGAGAGTTGAGTCGCCGAAGATGAGCTCTGGAATCTGAGGCAGTTCTTTCAGGGCGTAGGGTGGGTCGGCAAAGATGAAGTCAAAAGGCTGTTTGCACGACTTGATGAAACGGAAGACGTCGGCTCTGAGTACTTTAGCCTTTGAGTTTTGAGCTTGACGATTTTCTTCGCCACCTTCTATCTTATTCACGCACTCGCAGATGAACCGATGGTGGTCACGGTCTAGTTCTACGCTGACCACACTTGAACAACCGCGTGAGAGCAGTTCCAGCGTGATGCTGCCTGTGCCAGCGAAAAGGTCAAGGGCTGTGGCTCCGTCGAAGTCTATGTATTGTGTCAGGACATTAAAGATGTTCTCTTTCGCAAAGTCGGTGGTTGGCCGCGCCTTGAAAGAACGCGGAATGTCGAAATGCCTGCCCTTGTATTTCCCGGTGATGATGCGCATGCCTTTCCTTGCTACTCTAACTTCTCTAACTTCTCCTCAAATACTGTAGCATCATGTCGTAGGGCATGTTCTCAATCTGTGTCACTGGGGCACGGTTGAACTCGCCAGAGGGATTGTTGACGAAGATGCGCTTGACGTATTGGCTGGCCTGCTCTACAAACTGTTCTTTCTCAGGAATGTCGCCATACAAGTGCAACTCGTCCTGCTGAGGTGCAAAACCTAACAGTTTCCATGTTGCCAACAGGAAGTAGAGTGCGTCGGCGTATTCGTTGACAGCAAAGGAGTTGTAGAACTTGAAACGGTTCTGCCCGAAGCTGAAGACCTCCAGCTTGCGGTCGTGGAAATAGCCGTAGAGCTTGCCGTTCTTACTGGTGAAACTCTTCTGGTAGAGGTGTTGCCAGACGGGAATCATCAACGGCAGGACGTTCACGCTGCCATACTGGTCTGTCAGCACCTGACGCAGGTCTTTCTGAATGGTGAAGACGGCTACGGCATTCAGTTCCGGCACCACGCTATGCACTACGGCAACCTGTTGCTGTTGGGTGAAGGTGTGATGATAAAGTTCCTCCTTCTCTTCCTCTCTGAACAGGTCGACAGGTGTCATCAGGATGGGGGCATCGGTAATGACCTTGACGCGGTAGAAGCCATTCTGCAACAAGGGAACCTGTTTTAATGCCTCACGCATGTTGGCAGCCAGAGAAATGCTGCTTCTCAGCGGATAGCGCTCGAAGGTAACGTCATGCCCGTCGGAAGTCGAGAAGGCTAAACTGTTGCGGCTTATCCTGATAACCAGCCGTTGTGTATGCTCTGTCGTCATCTCGCTATTTAACTCTTAACTCTTAATTCTTAATTCATAATTCGCCAAGGGCGAATAATTCTTAATTCTTAACTCTAAACTCTTAACTCTTTACGACGCTTAGCACGCATAGTATGGCAAGGACCAGCGCTACGAGGGCTAAGATGATGTTTGTCTTACGGATAGTTGTCATTTTCGGCTACAAAGGTAATAAAAAAAGGTAAAAGTGAAAAGTGAAAAGTGAAAAATTTGCTGCTGCTGCAAATTATTCTTCATTCCTCATTCCTAATTCCTAATTTATTAGTATCTTTGCCTGCAAATTATGATTTCCGACGAGTTGACATATCGTATCCGGGAGGTGTTCGGCCATGTGCCTACCCGAGAACAGGAACAGGCCATAGGCGTCTTCACGACGTTTATGACAGACCATCGTGAGGAGGCTGTGATGGTGATGCGTGGCTCGGCGGGAACGGGAAAGACCACGCTGGCTGCTGCCGTCGTACGGGCACTGGCTGCTCTGGGACAAGAGTTCGTGCTGCTGGCTCCAACAGGACGGGCGGCGAAGGTTTTCTCACTGTATTCTGGACATCCTGCCTACACCATCCATCGTCGCATCTATCGCCAGAAGTCTTTGGAGGGTGGATTCTCGCTGGGCTACAATATGGCGAAGAACACGCTGTTCATTGTCGACGAGGCCTCGATGGTTAGTAACGGCTCGTCAGCCGACAGCATCTTTGCCGGCGGACAGTTACTCGACGACCTCATACAGTTTATCTATAATGGTCGAAACTGTCGGCTGATGCTCATTGGTGACCGTGCCCAGCTGCCGCCAGTAGGTGAAGTGACCAGTCCGGCTCTTCAGGCAGAGATGCTGAGAGGCTATGGTCTGCACGTCTATGAGTGCGACCTGAATGAAGTGCTGCGCCAGAGTCAGGAGTCGGGCATCCTGTGGAATGCCACCAGGATCAGGAACCTCACTCCGGTTGAAGAGTGGGGTGGGGAATCGTCTGAGAGTCAAGTGCTGCCCACTATTCGGTTTTCTGGATTCTCAGACATCAAGGTGGTGCCTGGCGACGAACTCATCGAGTCGCTGGCATCGAGCTACTCGAAGGTTGGTATGGATGAGACGATTGTGGTCACACGCTCCAACAAGCGTGCCAACATCTATAATCAAGGCATTCGCCGTACCGTCCTTGACCGCGAGGACGAGTTGTGCACGGGAGACCGACTGATGATCGTGAAGAACAATTATTATTGGGCCAAGCAGCTTCCCTCCCGTCAAGAGGAGGGGCAAGGAGGAGAGTCTCTTTCCTTCATTGCCAACGGCGACATTGCTGTGGTGCGACGGGTGCGTAACATCCAGGAACTCTATGGTTTCCGCTTTGCCGAGGTGACGATGACCTTTCCAGACTACGATGACTATGAGTTGACGGCCACCACACTCCTTGACACCCTGACCAGCGAGGCACCAGCCCTGACCCGTGACCAGCAGGAACAGCTGTTCCAGCAGGTGCTGGCCGACTATGCCGACATCCGCTTCAAGGCCGATCGCCTGAAGAAGCTCAAAGAGGATAAATACTTCAACGCCTTGCAGGTGAAGTTTGCTTACGCTGCCACCTGCCACAAGGCTCAAGGCGGGCAGTGGGCACACGTCTATGTCGACCAAGGCTATATGACTGATGATATGCTGACTGCCGACTATCTGCACTGGCTCTATACCGCCTTCACTCGTGCCACGGAGCAGCTCTACCTCGTTAACTGGCCAAAGACGCAGACCGCAGAAACGATGAACTGTGAACGATGAACTATGAATTATGAACTGTGAACTATGAACTGATGATTGCAGTATATATTATAATAGGTGTAGCCCTTGGGGCTGTGGTGGTCTACCTCGTGATGAATCCGAAGCAGGCCAGGCTGGTGGTCGAACTGGCCAAGAAGGAAACTGAGATGCAGCTGTTGACGCAACAGACCGCTGAACAGAAAGAGGCCGAGCGCCAGATGTTCGAACAGCAAAAACAAGCTGACCGTCAGATGTTCGACCAACAGAGACAGGCTGAGCGCCAGATGTTCGAACAGCAGTTGCAGACCGTCCGTGAACAGTTACAGAACATGGCCCAGCAGCAGATGGAGGCGCAGACCTGTCGGCTGAAGGAAGAGAACCGTGAGAGTATGAACACTATCACGCAACCTTTGAAGGACGCCATCAGCGAGATGCGCAAAGCCATCAATGACAACACCAAAGACCATACGGCACAGACGGCCTCGCTCAAGGAACAGCTGCGGCTGATGATGGAAACGGGGCGCGAGATGAGTGAAAAGGCCGAGGGACTGGCCAACGTGTTGCGCCGCGACAACAAGGTCAGTGGCAATATGGGTGAGATTATCCTTGGCGACCTTCTGGCAAGTCAGGGACTCACCGAGGGCATCCACTATGAGGTGCAAGCCCGACTGCGTGACGAACAAGGTCGTCCGCTGAAAAACGACGATACGGGGAAGGAAATGCAGCCCGACGTCATTCTGCACTATCCGCAGGGACAGGATGCCGTCATCGACTCCAAGGTATCGCTCGTTGCCTACCAGCGCTATGTCAATGCACAGACGCCGGACGAGAAGGAGCGCGCCTTGCAGGATCACATCAAGAGCATCCGCAGCCATGTTACGGAATTGGCACGTAAGGACTACTCCAAATACATCAAGGCTCCACGCGAGGCCGTTGACTTCGTCATCATGTTCGTACCTTTCGAGTCATCGTTGCAGTTAGCGTTGGCCAATGATCCCACGCTGTGGCGCGACGCCTTCGAGCGTAAGGTCTTCGTCACTGGCGAACAAAACCTCTTAGGCATTCTCCACATGATACACATCGCCTGGGTGCAGAATCAACAGGCCGAGAACCAGGAAAAGGTGTTCGGCGTGGCTGAACAGCTGCTCGACCGCTTAGGCGACTTCATCCAGCGTTATAATAAGGTGGGGGAAAACATAGAACAGTTGCGCAAGTCGTTCGATGCCGCAGGCAACAAGCTCTTCACTGGCCGCCAGAGTGTGGTGCAGAAGGGCAACGAGCTGAAGTCCCTCGGTGCCAAAGAAAACCCCAACCGCCGCATCCCCCAACCCCAAGAATCCGCGCTCGACCTTTCTTCCACTGAACCCCAAGAGTCCGCGCTCGGCGGTTTTCCCGCCGAGTCCCTTTCCAAAGATGTTTTACCTGAATGACGACATAGCCTCCTTCGACCTCGCCGCCGCCTTGCCGCTATTGTCGGACCAGCGCCGCGAGCAGTGCCTCAAGTTCCGCTTCGAACTGGGGCGTAAAACCTGTGCGATGGCTTACCTCCTTCTGTGCGAGGGATTACGAAAGGAATACGGCATCACGGAACGGCCCATCTTCGAATTTGGCGAGCACGGCAAACCATTTATTGTAGGCCATCCGGACATCCATTTCAACTTCAGCCATTGCCGCGAAGCTGTCATCTGTGCTATCAGTGACCACCCCGTAGGTGTCGATGTGGAGAGCATCCGTGAATATCATGAGAGCCTCGTCCGCTATACAATGAACGATCAGGAGGTGGAGCAGATAGAACGTGCGGATCGTCCTGATGTCGAGTTCATCCGGCTGTGGACGATGAAGGAAGCTGTACTTAAACTGACGGGGCAGGGCATTACTGACAATCTGAAGGAAGTCCTTACAAACGTAATGACTTCGGAGCTGACCACCGTGGTCGACCCCGAAGTCCGTTATGTCTATAGTATCTGTCGTCCCGTCAAGCCCTGAAAACCCTCAGGCCTTGCAAACGAAAACGTCTTGCCTTAGAACGGGAACTTATATCCTAAAGTCATCTGAACGACGCTGTTGCGGAGTTTGTCGCCTTCCTTGTTAATGGGAATGAGTCCCATGTTGTAGCGCACGTCGAGCACAAACTTCTTCCATTCGTACGAGAGGCCCATAGGGATGGCTAAGTCGAACTTCCGGAACTCAGACGACATGCCCGTCAGGGCTTCCAAATTGTCGATGTCAATCTTCTGCCCGTCAATCTTCGCTTTCTTGCCCATCATGAATCCCAACTGGGCTCCTGCCTTGATAGCCAAACCCTTGACAGGATAGAACTGCACCAATAACGGCACATTGACATAGTTGAAAAGAAGTTCCAGGTCGATATCTTTTTCTTTCTCTCCCTGCATGGAAGCTATCACGGCAGCAGACAGTCCCACTTGGTCTGTGAGACCGTACTCCAACTCGAAGCCTCCTGCGAATCCGGGAATCATCTTACTATCGGAACTGCCTGTCACTGTAGCGAGGTTGACACCCGCTTTCACCATCCATGAACACTCACCTTCTTCGTTCTGAGCTTTTGTCGTCAAGACGGCTAAAAGCATCACGCTCAGCATCAAAATCTTCTTCATAGCTTGCTTTTGTTTATTCGTTTCGTAAAATATTGTTGGCAAAGTTACGAAAAAAAGGTAAAAGTGGAAAGTGAAAAGTAAAAAAATTGCTGCCTTCGCAATTATTTTTCATTTTTCAATTTTCAATTTTCATTTTTTTATCGTACCTTTGTAGGCAAAATTAATCACTTAAAACAATAAAGTTATGAAATTAGACGGAAGACGCGAAAGCTCGAATGTAGAAGATCGCCGCGGAATGAGCGGTGGCACAAAGGCCGGTCTTGGTATCGGCGGTATCATCGTAGTCGCTCTCATGGCCTGGCTGTCGGGCGGCAATCCCTTAGAGGCTGTTGTACAGCAGGTGGCTGAGAACGGAGGATTAGGTTCGCTAACGGGTACTAATACCGAAGTGAATGAAGGTCAGCGCGAGTTTACGGAAGAGGAGCAGGCCCTGGCCAAGTTCTCGACGCAGATTCTGGCTGGCACGGAAGATGTGTGGACGGAAATCTTCAAGTACAACGACATGCAGTATAAGAACCCAACGATGGTGCTCTATACCGACGGCACGCAGACCGCCTGCGGTCAGGGTTCTGCAGCTATGGGTCCCTTCTATTGCTCTGGCGACCAGAAGTTGTACATTGACCTCTCCTTCTTCACCACCATGAAGAAGCAGCTTGGTGCTGATGGCGACTTTGCCTATGCCTATGTCATTGCCCACGAGGTAGGCCACCATGTGGAGTACTTGACTGGCATACTCGACGACACTCACCAGAAGATGGCTAAGGTCAGCAAGACAGAGGCAAACAAACTCAGCGTACGTCTGGAACTGCTGGCTGACTTCTATGCCGGCGTATGGGCACATCACGACAACAAGCGCTTCGGTTCCTTAGAGGACGGTGACATCGAGGAGGCCATCAACTGCGCACAGAAGATAGGTGACGACTACCTTCAGACCAAAGCTCAAGGCTATGCCGTTCCTGAGTCCTTCAACCACGGAACGTCGAAGCAGCGCATGAAGTGGTTCAAGCTTGGTCTTGAGACAGGTGATGTATCCAAGGGCAACACCTTCGAGTGCTCGGACGCTGAACTGTAATCAAAGAATTACTCCTATAAATTCAGAACCCACGGTCAACTGGTCGTGGGTTCTGTTTTTGCTTTTGTCAAATGTCCTAAAGGGCTTTCAACTGCTTTCTGTTCTTCACCTAATTATTTATCGTAGGCGTGAAGGGGATAGTCGGTGGTGAAGTGTAGGCCGCGGCACTCCTTGCGCTCGAGAGCCCAGCGGGTGATGAGGTAACCGACGTTGATCATGTTACGCAACTCGCAAATGTCACGGGTGGCACGGACGCGTTTGAAGAGACGCTCGGTCTCCTCGTAGAGCATGTCGAGACGGTCCCAGGCACGGTGCAAACGTAGGTCGGAACGCACGATGCCGACATAGTTGGCCATAATCTGGTTGACCTCGCGGACGCTCTGGGTGATGAGCACCTTCTCTTCGTTGGTCATAGTACCCTCGTCGTTCCATTCGGGCACGCGGTCGTTGAAGTCGTAGAGGTCGACGTGGGCCAGGGAGTCCTTGGCAGCGGTGTCAGCATAGACCACGGCTTCGATGAGCGAGTTGGAGGCTAAGCGGTTGCCGCCGTGAAGTCCGGTACACGAGCACTCGCCGAGGGCATAGAGGCGCTCAATGGAGGACTGTCCGTTAAGATCCACCTTGATGCCGCCGCACATATAGTGGGCTGCCGGTCGGACGGGGATGTAGTCGGTGGTGATGTCGACGCCCATGCTGAGGCACTTCTGGTAGATGTTGGGGAAGTGGTGGCGCGTCTCGTCGGGGTCTTTATGGGTAACGTCTAAGCAGACGTGGTCCAAACCGTGGATCTTCATCTCCTTGTCGATGGCACGTGCTACGATATCGCGTGGCGCCAAGGAGAGACGCTCGTCGTACTTCTCCATAAACGTCTCGCCGTTGGGCAGTTTCAGAATGCCGCCATAGCCGCGCATAGCTTCAGTAATAAGGTAGGCGGGGTGCGTCTCCTTAGGATTGTGTAATACTGTCGGGTGGAACTGTACAAACTCCATGTCGGCCACGGTACCCTTGGCACGATAGACCATGGCGATGCCGTCGCCGGTGGCAATGACGGGGTTCGACGTGGTCAGGTAGACGGCTCCACAGCCGCCGGTACACATGACGGTGATCTTCGAGAGGTAGGTGTCGACCTTCTGAGTCTTGGGATTTAGCACGTAGGCCCCATAGCACTGGATGTTGGGTGAGCGGCGTGTCACGCGGACACCGAGATGGTGCTGGGTGATGATCTCTACGGCGAAGTGGTTTTCCTTGATGTCAATGTCAGGACAGTTGCGCACGGCTTCCATCAGTCCGCGCTGTATCTCGGCACCCGTGTCGTCAGCATGGTGCAAGATGCGGAACTCGGAGTGGCCGCCCTCGCGGTGCAAGTCGAAGTCGCCGTTCTCCTTGCGGTCGAAGTTGACGCCCCACTTGACCAGCTCCTGTATCTGACTCGGAGCCATCTTGACCACCTGCTCGACGGCGGCTCGGTCGCTGATGTAGTCGCCGGCAATCATGGTGTCCTCGATGTGCTTGTCGAAGTTGTCAACTTCCAGGTTTGTCACACTGGCCACGCCGCCCTGGGCAAACGAAGTGTTAGCCTCGTCGAGTCCGGCTTTACAAATCATACATACGCGGCCTTTCCCTGCGCGGGCCACCTTCAGCGCATAGCTCATACCGGCAACTCCAGCGCCGATAATGAGAAAATCGTACTTATAAACCATAGGTCTTTCGTTTCTTTGTGTGCAAAGTTACGAAATAATTGATAATTGACAACCGAGAATTGAGTTTTTTTTGTAATTTTGCAGCCGAAATGAAGAAATATTTGTTTTTATTCCTTATATTTGCGCTCTCTGTGTCTGCTATGGCACAGAGCGACATTCTCCCTCAGGGCTCCGTGTCCCCCTTGGCACAGAGCGACAGTATACCTCAAGACTCCGTGGACGATGGTCTTCCCCTGGAGTTAACGACCGAGGGAGTTCCACTCAGAGTCCAACTCGACTCCTTGTTGCGTGCTCCGATGTTCGAAACGTCACAGGTGGGACTGATGGTCTATGATTTGACTGCCGACAGCGTTCTCTATACGAAGAACCACCGTCACCTATTGCGTCCGGCCAGTTGCATGAAGCTCGTCACGGCCATTGCGGCATTGGACCGGTTGGGTGGCGACTACCAATACAAGACGCGCATCTACATGACTGGCGACTTACGTAACGGTGTGCTGACGGGCAACATCTACTGTGTTGGCGGTTTCGACCCTACGCTGACAGCTGACGACGTGGCCGTTATGGCAGAGAGCGTGCGTAACCTCGGCATTGACAGCATCAGTGGCAGCATTGTCGGCGACTGTACCATGAAGGAGACGCTGGACTATGGCGAAGGCTGGTGTTGGGATGACGACAACCCAATGCTCATTCCGCTGACCATTGGCCGTAAGAACATCTTTCTCCCGGTTTTTGCTCGTGAGCTGAAACGCTTGGGTGTCAAGACGGGAGGCATCACTTTGGAGGAAAGTGGTATCACGCCGTCGAATGCCCGCTTGGTGAGTACCTACCGCCACAGCATTGACGTGGTACTGGAGCGCATGCTGAAGATGAGTGACAACTTCTATGCCGAGTCGATGCTCTACCAGATGGCAGCATCGACAGGAAACCAGTTGGCGAAGGCTTCCCATGCCCATAACATCACGAAGCAGCTGTTGAAGAAGATAGGTTTGGGCAACAAGACATATAAGTTTGCCGACGGTTCAGGGCTTTCGCTATATAATTATGTGTCGGCAGAACTGTTGGTCGCCCTCTTGCGCTATGCTTATCACAAGGACGACATCCGCGACCACCTGCGTCCTGCCTTGCCTATTGCCGGCATCGACGGTACGCTGAAGGACCGCATGAAGAAGTCGGCAGCCTATGGTAATGTCCGTGCCAAGACGGGAACCCTCACCGGCATCTCGTCGCTGGCAGGCTATTGTACCAGTGCCGATGGACACGATTTGTGCTTTGCCATTATCAACCAAGGCATTATGCGCACCCAGACAGGTAAGAAATTCCAAGACCACGTCTGCCGAATTCTCTGTGAGAAGGGAGGAGTGAGAAGTGATAAGTGAGGAATGAATAGATTGTTATGTCCTTCACATCGACGATATTGCAATGGTTTCGCGAGAACGGCCGTGACCTGCCCTGGCGGCAGACACGCGATCCGTATGCCATCTGGCTGTCTGAAATCATTCTCCAACAGACGCAGGTCAAGCAGGGTTGGCATTACTGGGAACGTTTCATGCAGCGCTGGCCGACGGTTGACGACCTGGCTGCGGCGTCGGAGGACGAGGTGTTACGTGAATGGCAGGGACTGGGCTACTACAGCCGCGCCCGCAACCTGCATGCTGCCGCCAAGCAAGTGGTTGTACTGGGTGGTTTCCCCAATACGATAGAAGGTCTTCGTTCGCTGAAAGGTGTCGGCGACTATACTGCTGCCGCCATCGGCAGCTTCGCCTTTGGCTTGCCTGCCGCCGTGGTCGATGGCAACGTCTATCGCGTCTTGGCACGCCGCTTCGGCATCTCGACACCTATTAATACCACCGAAGGCAAAAAGGAGTTTGCCGCCTTGGCACAAGAACTTCTGCCTTCAGAGAATGTTCAATTGTCACTTTTGAATGATCAATTGTCGCCTGTTGCGGCCTATAACCAGGCCATGATGGACTTTGGTGCCACCCACTGCACACCGTCAAAGCCATTATGTATGCAGTGTCCGCTGCAAGACTCTTGCATCGCCCTGCGCGAGGGTAGGGTAGCAGAGCTCCCCGCCAAGCAGAAGACGCTCAAGGTGAAGGAGCGGCACCTTATTTATATATATATAAGGTGTAACGGCGAGACCGCCATCCGCCGCCGTCCTGCCGGTGACATCTGGCAAGGCTTGTACGAACCCTTACTCATTGATGGTGGACAAATGACCATAGACAACTGGGCTGCCCAGCATCATTGTCAGTCATCAATGGTCAATTGTCAATTGCTTCGTAAGAACGTCAAGCACGTTCTGACGCATCGCATCCTCTATGCCGACTTCTACTTGTGGCAGCCGGACGAAAAACCCGCCCTGCCTGACGACTACTTCTGGATTCCCGAGGCTGACATCGACAACTACGCCGTCCCCCGCCTCATAGAAATCCTCTTAGAAATGCTAAATGCTTAATTTATAATTTATAATTCTTAATTGCCGCCAGGCAATAACTCTTAATTCAACATTCAAAATTCATAACTTAAAATATATGCTCAACATTGCCATTTTCGTTTCTGGTAGCGGAACAAACTGTGAGAACCTCATCCGCCACTTCCAAGGTTCAGACCGCGTGAACTGTGCCCTCGTCGTCAGCAACAAGGCCGATGCCTACGCCTTAGTGCGGGCCGAGAACTTAGGTGTCAAGACTGCCGTCGCCCCAAAGGCGCAGCTGAACGATGCCGACTTCATGCTGCCGCTGCTCAAGGAGCACCACATTGACTTCATCGTACTGGCCGGTTTCCTGCCGTTAGTGCCTGACTACCTGATTGACGCCTTCCCGCGTCGCATCGTCAACCTCCATCCTGCACTCCTGCCGAAGTTTGGTGGCAAGGGCATGTGGGGCCACCACGTCCATGAGGCCGTCAAGGCCGCCGGTGAAACGGAGACAGGCATGACGGTTCACTATGTCACGCCAGTCTGCGACGGCGGTGAAATCATTGCCCAATACCGCTGCGCCCTCTCTCCCGACGATACCGTTGACGACATCGCCGAGAAAGAGCACCAGCTGGAAATGAAGTATTTCCCGAAAGTCGTGGAAGATATATTGCTTTAATATATTACGCTGAACGTCTTCGTGTCCATCAGGTGGCGGTCGGTAATCTTAATGTCTGGGATTACCGGCAGGCACATGAATGCCATCGTGATAAAGGGTGACTTCATCTGACAACCAATGTCCTTTACCTTCTCCTGAATGCACAGCGTGCGGAAAGCAATCTCATGGCCACTCATCGGTGCCATCAGTCCGGCAATGGGCAGAGGGATGTCTTGCATTTCTTCAGCACTGACTACCACCTGTCCGCCCTGCATCTCGACAATACGGTTGATGGCCTTGACGATGTACTCGTCATCGGAACCGATTGCCACGATGTTATGACAGTCGTGAGCCACCGAACCGGCTATGGCACCCTCCTTGATGTCGAAGCCGCGCACCAGTCCTACTACGGGTTTGGCACCAGGCTCGTAACGGTTATAGACCACGATCTTCTGCACCTCCGTCCACGGATAGTGTGAGTCGAACAGGGGATTACCGGTCAGCGTCACCTCGTCGTGGGCTGTCAACAGACTACCGTCGGTAGCATGTATGATGTGAACCGTGTCGCCGGCATGGATGTCCATGGCGATATCGGCTGCGGTAATGGGGGCGGCAACGAAGTTGTTTGGGAAATTCTCGTCTAAGAGATAGTCTGATATTTCGGGATGTCTCGAGGGTAGGTTGGAATTGTAGTCGAACACCTCCTCGCCGCGAATCCACGTACTCTCTACTCGGAAGTGCGGTGTGATACTGTCAACGGTAATAAACGTTGCAGGGTCGCCCACCTGCAGCAGTCCCCACTTCTGCCGATAGTGCTTCTGGGCATTGACGCTGGCAGCCTGCAAGACGTCCCACAGGTCGTAGCCCTCGGCCAGGGCACGCTTCACGATGAGGTTGATATGGCCTCGCACGAAGTCGTCGGGGTGACAGTCGTCGGTACAGAACATCACCATGTTGGGACTCTCCTTAATCAGCGGACTCAGCAACTTGTAGTCCTTGGCAGCACTACCCTCGCGGATGATGACCTTCATGCCGGCATTGATGCACGACCGGCCCTCGTCCAGTGTCGAGCACTCGTGGTCGGTGGTAATGCCTGCTGCGGCATACCGGTCACGCTGTTGTCCTGTCAGTCCTGGGGCGTGACCGTCGACGGGCTTGCCGTTACGTTGGGCAGCCGCAATCTTGGCCATCACCTCCTTGTCACTATTCAGCACACCGGGATAGTTCATCATCTCAGCTAAGAAGCCGATGTCGTCGCGGGCCATGAGGGCCTCCGTGTCCTTGACGTCGATGACCTTACCGCAGGTCTCAATGTCGCCACCTACGGCAGGCACACAGCTTGGCGCGCCGAACAGGAAGTTGAAACGAGCCTCGTTGCCGGAGCGAATCATGTAGTCAACGCCCTCTACGCCTAAGACGTTGCCAATCTCGTGCGGGTCGGCAATGACGCCTATCGTTCCGTGGCTGACGGCGATGCGTGCAAACTTGTGCGGCACCATCATGCTGCTCTCAATGTGTACGTGGCTGTCTATGAAACCAGGCATCACGTACGGCCAGGGCTTCTCGTCCTCAGGCAGTTTACACGGTTTAATCTCTACGATGGTTTCGTTCTCAATGACCAGTTCGCCGTCGAATATCTCGCGGCGCATCACGTCCACTATATGACCTTTAATCTTCTCCATAAAATCTTCAATTCTTCATTCCTTCAATTCTTCTTCCCGTAGTCGTTTCGCATCTTGATCACAAAAATGATGACTGAACAGGTGGCGGTGATGAAGTTGGTGATGAAAAAGAAGATACCTACTTCAATGCCCTGCCTGATGCACAGCATCAATCCTTGGCACATAAAACATAAGCTTCCGACGGCCATCATGATGAAGCCCGGAAGTGATATACCGTCCGTTTTGCGGGTACGAATGGTCTGAATGGCTTGGGGCAGATAGCCTAAGATAAGGCCAATGCTGCCTAACCAACCGAAAATCTGATATAACATGTCCATAGTAATAGTTTTAGTTAGTGCTGCAAAGTTACAATAAATTTGAATAATTATCAAGTTGCTTTTGTTAAATAAACGAAAAAGTGCAGAGCTGCGTTTTAACCATTCTTGGCTTTTTGGAGTCTAAAAGTTAATTATTCACCAGCAAAAACTAATAAGTTTTGAATTACCGTCTTACCATATTAGTCGTGTTGAGTTGGATGTTCGGCCTGAACATCGCAGCCCAGAATTCGTCGCTGTCTGCCCAAGCCGTCGATGCCAATACGGGAGAAGCGCTTGTGAAGGCTACGTCGCAACTCTATCGTATTGCCGACCGTCGTGGAGGAGGACATGATACGACGTTTGTGTCTGGAACCTACTCGGACGGTCGGGGGCGTATCGCCTTCAATCATATCGCGGCAGGAAACTACCTGCTGCGAGTGTCGTATCTGGGTTACAAGACAGTGGACAAACCGTTCCGTACGAATGGCAGCGAGCCGCAGGCTCTCGGCAAGATCCGTATGAAGGCCAATTCTAACGAGCTGGCCGAGACAGTGGTGACGGCTAATCTTCCCAAGATGCTGGTGAAGGACGATACCGTGGTCTATAATGCCGATGCTTTCCGTGTGCCTGAGGGTTCCGTCGTCGAGGCTTTGGTCGAGGCCTTGCCAGGTGCTAAGATTGACGAAGATGGTAAAATCACCATCAACGGCAAGGACGTGAAGAAGTTTAAGATGGACGGTCGCGACTTCATGACGGGCAACAACGATGCGGTGATGAAGAACTTGCCGTCGTACGTGATAGACCAGGTGAAGGCCTACGACGAGAAGAGCGACCTGTCGCGAATGACTGGTCTGGACGACGGCAATGACGACTTCGTACTGGAGTTTGTCACCAAGCGGAGTGCCCGCAAAGGCATACAAGCCAACCCGGACTTAGGCTATGGTACCCACGGACGCTACGGTATCCGACTTACCGCTATGAAGCCTTTCGGCAAGATGCGCTATACTTTTATGGGTAATGCCAACAACGTGAACGACCGCAACTTCTCGGGTCGTGGCGGACGAGGTCGCGGCAATGGCCAGGGCCAGCGCACCACGAAGACGGCAGCCTTGGACGCCAGCTACGAGAACGACCGTAACCTGAAGTGGAGCGGTCGTGTGACGTGGAGCCACGGCGACAACGACAACTGGAACAAGACGGCTTCCGAGAGCTTTGTCATTACCCGTGGCGGCGCCTTCTCGAACAGCGTCAGCCAGAGCTACTCGCGCAACAACAACTGGACGGCTAACATGAACCTGCAATGGAACATTGACTCGCTGACCACCCTCTCGTTCCGCCCTGACGTGAGCTATCAGACCAACGACAGCCGCAGCGCCTCGACGTCGGCGTCGTTCAATGCCGATCCTTATTTATATGTCTATGACCCGCTGACCCCGGAGGGCTTGATGGAGATGCACCGTCTTGGGCTGGCCGTCAACAGCCGCCAGAACAAGGGCTTGACATACGGCGATGACAAGAATGCCAACGCCCAGCTGCAGGTCTATCGCCGACTGGGCGGCAAGGGTCGTCATGTGGCCATCAGCTCGAACTTCAGATATCGCGACGGCAACAACCAGAATGCCAACCTCTCGAGCGTACATCTTTATCAGCAGAAGGACATTTACGGCAACGACTCCACCTACCAGACCAACCGCTATACTGACTCAGCCAGCGACCAGCTGAGCTATTCGATAGGCGTCACCTATACCGAGCCCATCCTCCTCTTCAACTCCCGCCGCAATGACCGTTCGCGCCGCGGCGATGACGGTTCGCGCTCTGCGGATTCCTCGCAGAGAGAAGGCCGTCGTGGCTCCTTTGGTGGCGGTGGCGGCGGTCCCTTCGGCGGAGGTGGTGGCCGCCGTGGTCCCTTCGGGGGCGGCGGACGTGGCCGTGGCTTCGGACAGCAGGGACTCTTCCTCCAGCTGAACTACCGCTACTCCTACAGTCACCAGAAGAACGATCCTGCCACCTACGACTTCCCCGACCTTTCGGATGAGGCTTTTGTCAACTCACTGAACGAATACAGGTCGTGGATGACGCTGTTCGGCTATTTGGACAATCCCTACGAGACCTATCTCAGCATCCCTCTGAGTCGTTTTTCCGAACGGACGGAGTACGGCCATAACGCCGACGTCCAGCTGCGATACATCCGCGAGAAGGTCAACCTGAATGCGGGCATCTCGCTCCAGCCGGAGAAGTCGCACTACATCCAGCAATACCTCAACCGCGACATCGACACGGTGAGAACCGTCACCGTTCTCTCGCCGACTATGAACCTGCGCGTCCGCTTCAACCAGCAGACCAACCTCCAGGTGCAGTTCCGCGGCCAGACGCAGCAGCCAAACATCACCCAACTGCTCGACATCTACGACGACACCAATCCCCTGAACATCAACGTGGGTAACCCCGGCCTGGATCCCTCGTTCACCTCAAACCTCAGGGCCAACTTCCAGATGATGCGCCAGACGCGCTTCGTGACCGACGAGATGGGATTCCAGGTGCCTATGGCCCAGCGCCACTGGAGTTTCAACGCCAACGGCTCATGGCAGGTGGTCAGCAAGGCCATCGGCAACATTGTGACCTATAACGAAGTGACAGGCGGACGCATCACCCGCCCCGAGAACATCAACGGCAACTGGAATGCCAGTCTTGGCGTAGGCTTCAACATCGGCCTCGACACGCTGAACCGCTGGGACATCAGTGGTTCCATCAACGGACGCTACGACCACCGCATAGGCTACGTCAACCTTTACCGCACGGCAAACTCAGAACGTAACGTCACACATACCTATAACCTCTCACCCGACATCTCGCTCAGCTACCGTAACTCCTGGTTCAGCGGTTCCTTAAACGGACGCCTCAACTATGCCAGGACGGAGAACCGGCTTCAGGCTTCCAACAACCTGACGACGTGGAACTACTCCTATGGTGCCAGTACGAAGATTACCTTCCCGTGGGGTACCAGTCTGAGTACCGACATCAACATGTTCAGCAAGCGCGGCTACAGCGACGAGTCGCTGAATACCAACGAACTGATCTGGAATGCCCAGCTGTCGCAAGGTTTCCTGCGAGGCAAGCGCCTGACGGTCATGCTGCAATTGTATGACATCCTGCATGAGCAGACCACCTTCTCACGTATGGTCAACGCCAACGGCTGGCGTGACCAGGAGGTTAACGCCATCACATCCTACGCCATGCTGCACGTCAGCTACCGCTTGAACTTCTTCGGTGGCGGACAAGGTCGTGGCGGACGTGGCAACTGGCGCAATCGCCGAGGTGGAAGAGAAGAAGGTGACTTCCCTGGCGGTCCTGGTGGCTTCCCGGGTGGTGGGCCTGGCGGCTTCCCCGGCGGTGGTCCCGGCGGATTCCCAGGTGGCGGCGGTCCCGGCGGCGGCTTCTGATTAACAAAATGACAAGTTTTTGAAGTTTTATTTGGAAATTTAGTAAAAACTGCCTATCTTTGCAACCAAAGATAAGGCAGTTCTTTGCCTTAGGCTATTTCTTAAACTACATATTATGAAAAAGGTATATAAGGCACATATTCTGTTTACGAAGGAGAAGGACCACTTTGAGGTTTTTGAGAACGGCTACGTTGCTGTTGAGGACGGGATTGTTATAGGTGTCGCAAACAGTCTGAAGGATTTGGATTGTGAGGACGCTGAGGTCGTTGACTTCGGCAACAAACTGCTCATCCCAGCCATGAACGACATGCACGTCCATGCCCCGCAGGTGCACAACCAGGGCGTAGCGATGGATCTTGAACTGCTGCCGTGGTTGCAGAACTATACCTTCCCCGAGGAGTCGAAGTATGCCGACGTACACTATGCCGAGCGCATGTATCGCCGTTTCCTGCATACCCAGTGGCTCTTCGGTACAATGCGCAGCGTGGTCTTCGGCACCATACATACTGAGAGTACCCGCATCCTGATGAAGTTGTATCAGGAAGCCGGCATGGGCGCTATGGTCGGCAAGGTGGCGATGAACCGCAACTGCCCTGACACGCTCAACGAAGGCGTCGAAGCCTACACCGAAGGCATGGAGTCCCTCATCAAGGAATTTGCTCCCCTCGCCTCTTGGAGAGGGGGTGGGGGAGAGGCATCTCTCGTTCGTCCCATCATCACCCCGCGCTTTGTACCGTCGTGTACGCCGGAGTTGCTGAAAGCCTGTGGCGAACTGGCTGCCAAGTACCAGTTGCCCGTACAGTCGCACTTGTCGGAGAATACGTCTGAGATAGCCTGGGTGGCAGAGCTGGAGAAGGAGAGTACCAGCTATGGCGATGCCTACAACCGCTACGGACTCTTCGGTCAGACACCTACCATCATGGCCCACTGCGTATGGACAAACGGCAGCGAACTGGAGCTGATGAAGCAGAACGGCGTCATGGTGGCCCATTGTCCCACGTCGAACTTCAACCTGTCGTCAGGACTGGCTCCCATCCGCACGTTCCTCGACGAAGGACTGCCCATCGGTCTGGGCAGCGACATCAGCGGCGGCCACGACCTGAACATGTTCCGCATGCTGGTCTATGCCATCCAGGTCAGCAAGATGCACTATCAGATTGACAAGAGCAAGGCCTTCCTCACGTTGCCCGAGATATTCTGGATTGCCACCAAGTCGGCTGGCTCGTTCTTCGGCAAGGTGGGCAGCTTCGAACCCGGCTACGAGTTCGACGCACTGGTCATCGACGATGAAGTGTTGCATCCTGACGAATACTCTCTACTGCACCGCCTGGAGCGCTTCATCTATGTGGGTGACGACCGCCAGATAGTCCAACGCTTCTGTCGCGGACAAGAGGTGCAGGAACCTGAGATGATTTAGTCGCTTTTTTCGGCAAAAGCCAGACTTGAGAAGGTTAATTTTCCGTAAAATTATTATTTTAAGTTAAAAATAGTCAACGGGAAGTAACTTTATACTTTATATATTAGGTGGAATGGAATAATTGTTGTACCTTTGCAGCCCGAAACGCCTTTTTGCGAGGGAGCTGAAGGTGTAACTGGTTGAATTTGAACAAAATAATATATAATCAAAATTTAAAAACAAATTTATTATGCCTACAATTTCACAATTGGTAAGAAAAGGCAGAAAGGTGCTCATCGACAAGAGCAAGTCGCCCGCGCTGGACTCATGTCCCCAGCGTCGTGGCGTCTGTGTTCGTGTCTACACGACGACCCCCAAGAAGCCTAATTCGGCTATGCGTAAGGTAGCCCGTGTTCGTTTGACCAACCAGAAGGAAGTCAACAGTTACATCCCCGGTGAGGGCCACAACCTGCAGGAGCACAGCATCGTGCTGGTTCGCGGCGGTCGTGTCAAGGACCTCCCCGGTGTACGTTACCACATCGTACGTGGTACGCTGGATACCGCTGGTGTTGCCAGCCGCACTCAGCGTCGTTCGAAGTACGGTGCAAAGCGTCCTAAGCAGAAGAAGTAAGAAGAGTTGGTGAGTTTTTGGGTTTTTAGTTCCAGGGTGCTCGGAGATGAGCAGGCTCAGAACTGAGGAAAGACTCAAAAAACTCAAAAACTCAAAAACTTACAAAACTCAGAAAACTTTTAGAAAAGAAAAAATCCGTTTTGCTGGAGATTTTGTTATAGACAGGTTGAGTAAATGCCCATGTGAGAGCGTTGAAGAACGAGAAAAGAACAGCCCCAAGCAGACACAATTAAAATTAGTAAAACTAAAAA
>JAEEVT010000117.1 GCA_016291005.1 Prevotella sp.
CTTCTTCGTGGGTTTGGCGTCAAGCTTGCGGCCGTCGAGGGTGTACCACGCGGCATTCTGGCTCCCCTCCTTTTGGAGGGGCTGGGGGAGGCTTGTCTCTACATCGCCAAAGTTTAGACTAAAGGTGCGGACACCAGACGGCAAGGCACTCAGGTCGAAATAGGCTCGGAAGGCCTTGACGCTGTAATCTGCTACATCGGGCCAATAGAGAGTGTTGTCGTCGCCCAAAAAGAACTTGTTGTGCTCGTCGTTATAGATAACCGTCGGGTCGTAGGTGCCGCAGAACTTGCCGCCTGGGAAGGTGACGTCTGTCGGCGCAGCCACGGTGATGGTCTCTGGGTCGTCGTATGAATAACGGTAGGGGTTGGGAATCTCCTTGGCTTCAGCAGTCACGGTGACGCCGTAGAACACGGGGTTAGTGATGTCTTCCGCTGTCGTTGCCCACTTCATGATGTAAGGTTTATCAGCCTCGATGCTGTTGACCTCCTTGAAATAGAGATAGAGCGTGTTGCCATCAACACCCGTCTGATGGCCGCCGCTGTATGTGCCTTCCGTATCTAACTCCATCACCGTAGCCCCTTCGAGCGGTGTGTTGTCGAAGTTAGCGATGGCAAAGGGCAGGCAGAGCGTGTTCCAAAAGCCGTCGCGGAAGAGCTTACGGTCGCTAAGCATCAGGTTGTGCTGCTGGCCATCCTTCAAGGTGAGGAGCTGTTCGCGGTTATAGGTTCCCATGTCGTCATAGAGCAGTTCGATAGCGGGCTGCTCAACGGTCTCGGCTCCATTGACGAACTTGAATATGACGCTTCCGTACTCCCCTTCCTCGCTTGGTGTGGTGAGCACGAAGCGGTAGTTCTTCGTCAGGCTTTTGAGCTTCTTCACGCTGGCCGTCCAGGTGTCGCTCGACTCGTCTAACTCCTGCACTATCTCTACGTCCATCACGCCGTCGAGGTCAATATCCAAGCCCATCTGGACGTCGTCGTTCATGAAGTAGCCCGTTAGCGAAGTCAGCTGAGCAGACAGTCCTAACGTGATGTCCTGCGACGTGGCTGACGCAAAGTCGATGAGGTAACCCTCACCCCACTCGGCGTAGAGCGTCATGTCGTCTTCAAGGACAATGGTGCTGCCAACATAGTAGCGATTGCCTGTGCCGTCGGCCTTGGTGTTCCAGCAGAGGAACGTCTTGCCCATAGGGATGGTAAAGGTATTGGCAGGCAGAGGGGTGGGTATGCTCTTGCGCGTCTTGACGGTGGACGTCTGACTCACGCCGTTGTTAGAAACTAATGTTAGCGTGACAGGTTCGGTCACGCTGAACTGCAGCGTCACTTTCGCATTATTGTCTAAGCTATAGCCGTAGGTCTCAGCAGGGGTTACGGCATTGCTGAGGAACACAGCATCGTATGCCAAGTTCTGCGTATAGCTGCCAGGCGCAGCTGCCTCCCATGCGGCCTTGGGGATATACACCCACAGCGTGCCGCTCTGCCCCACAGCGGTGAGTGATTCAGAGATACGATTACCTACTGTGTGCTCGCCGGCACCCTTGTAGGCATCTATTGTTCCTAAGGTGCCTTGGAACGTGAAGGCTGAGCTTGCTCCACTTCCCACGAATGGTGTCACCGCCAAGGCATCGGCCTGACGCACAGGCTGTCCTTCGTTTTGGAAGAATCCGAGAGTCAGGCTACTCGCGGTGACGGGGATGTCAGTCCACTCCTGACCATAGGGAATCTCCACCGTTGTCGCTGCCGTTGTGAAGGTAGCTGCGCAGGCGGTACCCCAATCGGCATAGAGAGTCAAGTCGTCTGTCAAGACATCGTTCGCGAAGTCCCACTGGTTGGTACATGCGGCATCGGTGAACCAGCCTGTGCAGACATAGCCGTCGGCAGAAAGCGGGGCGGGTTCCGTGACCTTGTCTTGACTGCTCCACAGACCCGTCTGTGCTTCGGGAGCTGTGCCGTGACCGTTGGCATCGAACGTCACAGTGCAACGCCAATGCTCCGTGTAGTTTGAAGCCACACCGGTATTCCAATCACCTGCTTTATATACTTTATCCCACTGCTTCTTAGATCCGTTGAAATAAAGGTTCTCTAAGTGGGAACAATCACGGAATGCACTACCCCAAATATTACTTAAGCCTGCAGGAAGTGTTACAGATGGAAGATTTTTACAACCTTCAAACGCACTTTCGTCAATAGACACCACTGCTTCAGGAATATAGGTGTTTTTACATCCGAACACCAACGTTTGCTTTTCAGTATCGATGATGGCATTGCACTCGTTGCGGCTATCGTATTTGGGATTGTTCTCATTCACGCTGATAGTCTCGATGTTAGGGCAGTTAGAGAACGCACCGGAGAAAATATCTGTCAAGCTTGCGGGGATGGAGAGAGAGGTAAGACCTACGCAACCCGAAAATGCGTCCCAATAAATAGTTGTCACGCCTTCGGGAATAGTGAGAGAGGTAAGGGTTGTACAATCCTTAAACGCATATTCTCCAATTTTTGTCACACTTGCGGGAATAGTTGTATTCTTGCATCCAACCAGCAACTCGTTAGCATCGGTTTTGATGATGGCATTGCATCCGTTGCGGCTGTCGTATTTGGGATTGTCCTCATCAACGATGATGTTTGTAAGAGCTGTGCAACCACCAAACGCACTGGACTCAATCTCTTCAATAAGACTACCTCTTCTGGGGGCAGGCTCAATAATATACATGTCTTCTGTAATATAATTAAGATTCTCCACGAATTTAGAAATATTGACAGCTGTGAGGTTCGGAGAATTCATAAAACATTTTTTAGAAAACCCATAGACATGCTTCAACGTGAGCGTCTTGACATCATTCTTATTCCAGTTGATCGTCTTGATGTTCTGTTTAGAAAGGTAATTCTCGAGAACAATATCCTGCTGGATACAGTCAATGGTGAGGTTACCGTTTTTGTCAAGTATCCAGTATAGGCATGAGGCATTCTCATAATAGTTATCACCTGTTCTGTCGCCAAACTCGTCGCCGCACCAGCCACAGGAGCCATCATCACATTTGACGACAAGACTCGGAGAATATTCGTAGTTATAGGTGCTCCAGTTGCTCAATGGGCCAGGATAGTCCACAGTGGTCTTAACGTAAAATCTCGTAACACCTTGGCCTGCAACTATTTTATCATAATAACCTTTAATCTTGGCGAAAGACCACCTGCCTATGGAGGCCGGCTTTTCGAAGGTAACGGTTTCGAGGTGGTCGCAACCCATAAAAGCATAGTCACCAATGCTTGTTACATTGGGCAATGTGAGTTCCTTGATGCTTGTATTCTTGAAGGCATTGCCAATCTGAGTGATGGAAGCTGGTAACCTGTTCTCAACCGTTCCATTTGATGTTATAAGATAAATGGTATTGAAGCTTGCAATGTCCGCCACATTCGGCATATACTCAATCTGTGTATCTTCATAAAAAGTAATAGACTGTAGATTTGGGAAATTAGAAAAGCAGTCCGAGCTGACGGAATAGACATTGTAAGTTTGGTTATTCCATTTCAATGTCTTCGGGATAGTCAGAAACTTTACGCTAGCATCCGTATATCCCGTAATGGTGCATTGGGTTGCATTGAGAGCTCTGAAATACCACGAGTTGTCCAAATAGTCATTTTCATGAGCCGCCCACGCCGTGGCCGTCGTTAATACTGCGAGCAGCAGCGTCATGGCTGTCCGCGAAATAATGGTTGTGAAGGTTTTACTGTTAGGCTTCATATTGATGTCGTTTTACGGTTTCGTTGTAAAGTTAGTCGCATTTGGCGGCAAAGTTAAACAAAATATCCCGAACCAACAAACGATTCGGGATATTTAATGTAATTCAACTGTTTATCTTATGTCCTTTTCCTCAAAATGTTTTTAGCAATTCGAGGGCAAAATTACATATTTTCGGGCAAATCTCAAAGTTTTTTTTAGGGAATCATGTAGAAATCTCAAAATCTTTGTATTTTTATCTCATGACACAAGGGGGGCTGACACAGGGAGCTACAGCGTGGTGAAGACAGACTTCGTCTTCAACTAAACCCAAATCGGTCATTAGATTTGGGTTAAACCTATTATTATTTATCGTAAGAGCTGGCGGCAGTATTCAAGGATGTCGATGAGTTCATCCTGAGTCTCTGCTCGCAGCATGCGGATGCGGGTCTCGCGGAAGTTGGGGATGCCCTTGAAGACGGGACTGGCAGCCAGATGACGACGGGTGTGGAGAATGCCGCAGAGTTCTGCGGACTTTCTCTCCGCCCGCTTGTCGTTAGCATCAATGCGCTCGATGTTGATGCGGAGCTGTTCCTCGAGGATGTCAATCTTCTCGTCGAGGGTCAGCTGTCGGCGTGAGAAGATCCAGGGCTGTCCGAAGGTGGCACGGCCTATCATGACGGCATCGACACCATAGCGGTCGAAAGCCGCGTCGGCATCGTCTAACGATTTGATGTCGCCGTTGCCGATGATGGGAATGTGGATGGCAGGGTTACGCTTGACCTCGCCGATGAGCGTCCAGTCGGCCTCGCCAGTGTACATCTGACTGCGTGTACGACCGTGGATGGTAAGGGCCTTGATGCCACAGTCCTGCAACATGGGAGCCAGCTGGGTAATGGTGAGCTGTTCGTGGTTCCACCCTAAGCGCGTCTTGACAGTGACGGGCAGCGAGACGGCATCAACCACGCGGCGAGTAATGTCCAACAATTTGGCATTGGGGTCGATGGTTTCACCGTCGGGCAGGAGGATGTTTTGTAGCATGCCGGCGCCGGCACCCTTTCCGGCAACCTTCTTAACGGGACAGCCGAAGTTGAGGTCGATGAGGTCTGGTCCGGCCTGTTCGACAATCTTTGCCGCCTCAACCATCGCCTCGACGTCGCGCCCGTAGATCTGGATGCCTACGGGACGCTCGTCGTCGCTGATGGTGAGTTTTCGGACGGTGGACTTGATGTCGCGCACCAAAGCCTCAGCCGACACAAATTCCGTATAGACCATAGCAGCACCGAAGCGCTTGCACAGCATGCGGAAGCCAATGTCTGTGACGTCCTCCATGGGCGCCAGGAACAGGGGGCGCTCACCCAAGTCAATAGAGCCAATTTTCATTTAGAATGTGGAATGTTGAATGTTGATTGGTCGGCTTCGCCGATTAAGAATTATTCAATTATCTTTCGTTTTTCGGAATTGGGCATACTCGTCGCAGCGAGTGACGTAGTCGGCGACGTGGGAGGCGTTCTGCTGTTCGAAGTGCAGGAAGGCTACGTGCGCCTTGTAGTTGGGCGATGAGGTGTTGACGCGCATCACCCAGTCGGTGGCCTGGTCATCCCAGACACTCTCGCGCCAAGGCTTGGTGTAGAGGGCACCGTAAGTCAGGGCGAAGAGGGCCTTTTCCTTCAGGCGGAAGTTGGTGGTGCGGCAGGCCTGCTGCAGATAGCCGACAGCTTTGTCTGCCAGACTGACCTCGTTGACGCGCAGGGTGTCCATGACGCTCTTGCCGTCACGCATCAGGAACCAGCAGTCGCCCGTGAAGTGGGCCTGGGCATAGCGCACGGCGAGGTCGTAGCAGCGCTGACAGTAAGACTCGGAGAATTTAGCATTACTCTCACCGTCAAGCACTCCCATGCCAGCCTCCATCTGTAGCATCTCGCGACAGAAGTCCATCTTCGGCGAGGTGGTCAGCGTCGGTCTGTCCTCGCCATACTCCATGCGCTCTGGCAACCACTGGCGCTTCATCCACGGTTCGACGGTATATTTACGATAGGCGGCATAGACGGCATAACCCCGTTCCTTGTAGAACGACTGGGGCACACGACCAAGCCACATCATGGCTTCCTGCCACTGACAGAGGCGCATGTACTTGGTTCCCACCAGGTCATTCATCTCCTGACGGTCTATGTCCTGATGCGGCTTCAGATAGCGGTCGAGGGCTGTGGTGGCAGGCTGACTGACATAAAGTAAATAATTAATGAGCTCGTCAACGGCCATCGTGTCGGCCATCACCTGATAGGCGCTGGCCTTGGCAGCACGATAGAGTGCCATCGACGTCTGCTGCCTACCGGCACGGGCATACTTGTCGGCCAATACCTGGTGAACGAGACGGTCGAGAACGCGAACGTAGTGGTAGTCTCCCTCGGAAGATGAAGACGCTGAGGTGTCGTCGGTCTGAGACTTTGCTTTTGAATCGAGCCATTCCAGTTCCTGTGCCAACCAGTTATCGAAGCTGGCATTAGGCTTGCTTTGGGCCGACTTGATGTAGAGCAGCAGGACACGGGCGTTGTCCTTGTGAACCTCGGCACCGTCTAAATTCTGCGCCTTCTCGGCATCGGCCAAAGCCTGACGCTCCTGACCGAAAAGATACTCCAGCCAAGCCTTGGCGCTGAGCCATAAGGCAGGACTCTCGCTCTTGCCCTCGCGCACCACTTGTTCAGCCAACTGGCACATCTGACGAGCCTCCTGCTGTTCGATGTTGCGGATGAAGAGCTTACCCTCGGGGAAGCGGCCTGCCGCCGCATCGACGGCCTCTTGGGCATTGTTGACGAAGTCCTGCAATAGGAAGGGCAACACGGGGGAGTTGGCGTCGCGCTGATACTCGGCGCGGATGGCGGTAAAGGAGCGCTTCTGGTAGTAGATGGTCATGAGACTCTTCCAGTCGCCCTGCTCAGCAAAGAGGCGTGCAGCCTCGTCGGGCTTGCCCGTCTTCAGCAGGGCACCGGCATAGATGTTCTCCATCATCTCCTTATAGACGGAATTGATGAACTGGCTGGCGGTCTGTTCCCAGAAGGTAACGTTCTCCTGGTGACGACCCAGCATCATGTTGCAGCGCATAAAGAGCAGGGCATGCTGACTGCGCAGGCGCGTCTTCAGCTTTCCCTGGGCATACTGGCGCACGTTGAGGAGCGTTTGCTTGCGCTTTTGGAGTTCCTCCTTCGTGGGGTACGACCATTGCTCCTGCTGCTTCTGTTCGGCGCAGTCGATGTACTTTTCCAAGTTTCTGACGTAGCTGACCATCAAGGCGTCACCCTTCCCTTGGGCAAACTTGACGATTTCGTCGGCATTAAACCAAAAGTACTCTTGGTTAGAACCCAAATAGGCCCTCCAGTTGTCCTTTGTCACTTTATCGACACGCGTGCTGAACTCCTCCGGTCTGCAGGCCTTGAACAGGTAGTAGTTATGGGTATCTTCCCAGGCACAGGACAGAGCAACTGATAATTGATAACTGACAACTGTCAATAACAAACTAATGATGATAAATCTTTTCATACGTTTCCGGTTGATATCTGTTAATGTTTTCGTGATCTAAATGATAGGTGAGGATGCTCGCGCTAAGCGAGGGACGCTCCTTTTCGAGGTCGGCTTTCACGCGAAGAATCTCGTCGGACTCCACCCAGTGGTCGATGCGCACGCCGTCGATGTGGCGCTGCCACAGATAGACGGGATAGGCGGCAGCCAAGGGCAGCGGATAGTCGGCGAGATAGCGCACGTAGGGTTTCACATCGCGGATGTCGAGGATGGGGTTTCGCTCTGCAAAGCGACGCGGGTCGCCCGTATTGTAAACCATCAGCACACCATAATCGACTGGTGGCGGCGCCATAGACAGCTGGTGCAAACGGATGGTGGTTGATAATTGAAAATTCTCTACCGCCTTATGATTACTGAGAATATTTCTCACTTCTTCGAGGAAGTGGTAGTACGTCTGGCGGCTGCGGGCGGTATAGTCGCAGTCTATCTGGAGTTCGCGGACGCTCTTGATGTCGTTGGTCTCGTTCATCTGGAGCACACGATCCACAAGTTTCTTCGCCAAGCCCTCGTGCTGTTGGTGCATGCAGTCCTCAGTCATATAGACGGTAGGGACGATCTCCACGCTGTCGGCCACAGGCTCGACAAAGTTGATGGTGGCGTTTGGCATCGGCTCGCCGTCCTGCATCACCACGTCGAAGTAGCGGCAATAGACCTTACGGATATCGTACTGCTGAATGAAAGCCCGTTCCGTAGAGTCTAAGCGCCACTCCGTGCGCCAATAGTACACGGCATTCTGCTCTGGCAGAGTAGTCGTTTTGCTACACCCTGCCAATAGCATCAACAGTAGCCACGGCGCGCTACGCGCTAATGAATGGTGAATAGTGAATAGTGAAAACACAAACTTCAAAGTTTCATTTTTACATTATTACATTATTTAATTTTTACATTTTCACATTGTATGTCCACCCTGCCTGATTGCAGGCCGGCGCTGCTACACTCGAGCTGAAGGGCAGAAGCAGTACAGCTGCTCTGCACCAAGACCTGAGCCAAGCCGTTGAACGCTGGTATGTGGAAGGCCTTGCAGTCGAGCTCTTTGGGGTGGTCAGCACCTAAGTAGGCTGGGTCGCCATTGCCCACACCTAAGATGCGGCCTTCGCCCTCTAAACGGAGGTCCAGTTCAGGACAGGCATTAGGCACGAGGCGACCTTTAGCATCCTGAACCTCGACAGTCACTACGGCTACGTCGCGACCGTCGGCTGTCAGCGTCTGGCGGTCAGTTTTCAAGACGAGTTTATAAGCCGGCTTGGTAGTTTCGATGGTCTGCGTCAGGATGCGCTTACCGTTTTTATAGCCCCTAGCCACCACGCGGCCAGGTTGATAGACGGCCTTCCATTTCAGGTGGCCATTCTTCGGCATCGGCTGACGACCAAGTTTCTTGCCATTAACAATCAGCTCCACCTCGTCGCAGTTGCTGTAGGCCCACAGCTCCACCTCCTCGCCCTCATGACCTTGCAGGTTCCAATGGGGGAAGATGTGCAGCACGGGCTCGTCCGTCCACCAAGCTTTCAAGTACCACGCCTCGTCTTTCCAGAAGCCGCAGTAGTCGAGAATGCCAAACTCCGAGTCGTGGGCAGGATAGGACAGCGGATTAGGTTCGCCGCGATAGTCGAAGCCCGTCCAGTAGAAGAGTCCTGCTGTCCAGGGACGGTCGGCATAGAATTGCCAGCCGCGCTCGATGACGTTGGGAGGGGTTGGGTGTTGGGCATTAGGTGTTGGGTGATAGTTGATGCTGACCATGCGGTTCTTATCTTCTCCAACAAAATACACGCCACGTGTGCCACAGCCTGTTGTCTCTTCCGTACCGACTATCTTCCACGTGGGGTTATTACGTTTGCGGTTATCGACGTCGTTCTGGACGATATAGTTAAAGCCCACCACGTCGAGTCCCTTGATGAGTTCCGTACCACCGGCATTGGCGATGGTCGAATGGCGCGTAGGATCCAGCAGGTGGGTGTATTCCCTCATGGCGGCAGCTACGCGTGTACCTTGAATAGTATTCTCCAAACCCCACTCTTCGTTGCCGTCACTCCAAAGGATGACAGAAGGGTGGTTACGGTCGCGCTTGATCATGTTTTTCAAAAGGCGCAGGTGCTCGGCATTGATACCCGTCAGGCGGTTCTCGTCGATGACCAGTATGCCCTCGCGGTCGCAGATATCGAGCTGGGCTGGCGTCATGGGATTGTGCGAGGCACGATAGGCATTACAGCCAAACTGCTTCAGCTGGCGAATGCGCCAGGCCATCAACGCCTCAGGGATAGCAGCCCCCACGCCGGCGTGATCTTGGTGCATGTTGACGCCCTTCAGCTTCAGTTGCTGGCCATTCAAAAGAAAGCCCTTGTCGGCATCAAAGTCGATGTCGCGAATACCTGTCGTCGTGGTATAGACGTCTGTCACCTGACCATCGACCTTGACTGTTGTCTCAACCTGATAGAGATAAGGGTCGGTGGTGCTCCACAAATGAGGCTGGCTGACGGTCAGCTGTTGCTTAGTTGCCAACGTCTGCTTACCTTGCAGGGTTAGCGTGACGGGCTCGGCCTTGGCCATTTCCTGACCAGCGGCATCCATCAGTCGCTGTTCCACTTGACACGTCTGGGCCGTCAATCCGTGATTGTTCACCTCTGTTTCCACATACACGACGGCCTTAGAATACGGCGCCTTCAGGTCGCTATAGACAAACGTGCCGAAAGGTGCTACACTAACGGCAGCCGACTTCAAGAGCCAGACGTCGCGATAGATGCCTGCACCTTCGTAGAACCAGCCTTCCTCTAACGTCGCATCGGCTCGCACACAGATGAGGTTTTCGCCACCGTAGTTGGCATACTCCGTGACGTCATAGACCTGTGTGGCATAGCCGCTGGGCTCGCAACCTAAGTAAAAGCCATTGAACCACACACGGGCATTGCGGAAAATACCATCAAACTGGATGAGAATCCTCTTGCCGAGGTCGTCATTGGCGATGGGGAGCATCTTACGATACCAGCCAATACTGGTCTCCGGATATTTATATCCAACGGTCTTATAACCATGCGAATGACTGGCTTCTGGTGCATAGGGCAGGGTAGTCACCCAGTCATGAGGCACTCGCACTTCTTCCCATTGCGAGTCATCAAACTTCATGGCGTATGGTCCTTCGTTATGAATAGAGTTGGCTTTTGTCAGATAGTTAAAGTACTCCGTTCCACATCCGAAGTCCTTGGCAGGATCGGAAGCATTGCCGAAAGCAAATTTCCAGCCTTCATCCAGTCGGATGGTCTCTCTTACGTTCTGGGCATTCAGCGTAAGGACAGCCATCCATACACCTGCCAACGTCATCAGTTTTCTTATACTCATCTTATTGCAGTCACTATTTCACTCTGAAGAACTCTAT
>JAEEVT010000118.1 GCA_016291005.1 Prevotella sp.
CAATACCGCCAAAGAAACCAATAGACATACAGGAATACAGAGAACTATTGCCTGACAGATGGAAGAAACGATAAACGACAAGGCGTCAAAGCGGATACGCTTACGCGACGGGAGAGATGAGGGAGAGATAAGGGAGGGATGAAGGGAGAGATGAAAATAGCTAAATCCCTTTATTTAAAGGGCTCAGCGCTGTGTGACGGGAGAGATGGACATGATTCCGTTAATACTCCGTCGTTTTTCAATAATGCACGCTTAATTATCATTTTTCTAGTACAGTTCTGAATTACACAGTACTTTTCCGTCAGTTATCCTAAGGATTTCAGCAAAAAGTTGCCGTGATTTCTTTAAGAAGTTGCCGTGATTTCTTCAAGAAGTTGCCGTGATTTCTGCAACTTTTCCTTATGATTTCTGAAGGTTTTCCTAAGGCTTTTTGCCAAAAATTTGCAATTATCGATTATATTGCTTATCTTTGCGGCTGAATACAAGAACACGTTATAGTCGTCATGAAGACATTTGAAGAACTGGGTGTCTGCGAGGAGATTCGCCGCGCCATTGAAGAGATGGGATTCGTACAGCCCATGCCTGTACAAGAGGAAGTGATTCCCTACCTGTTTGGGAATAAGAGCGACGTCATCGCCCTGGCGCAGACGGGTACGGGAAAGACGGCGGCTTTCGGCATTCCCGTGCTGCAACGTATAGCCGAGATGCCGCGTCCTCAGCTTGGAGAGATAGGGCGCGGCCTGCCACATGCACTCATACTGGCTCCGACGCGAGAGCTGTGTCTGCAGATTGCCGACGACATGCGCGACTTCGGCAAGTATCTGGATGGTATCCACATCGAGGCCGTCTATGGCGGTGCCTCTATAGAGCAGCAGATACGTGCCTTGCGAAAGGGCGTGCAGGTCGTTGTAGCAACTCCCGGCCGACTCATCGACCTGATGAAGCGTGGCGTGGCCCGGCTCGACGACGTCCACAACGTGGTGTTGGACGAGGCCGACGAGATGCTGAACATGGGTTTCCAGGAGAGCATCGACCAGATATTGGAGAACGTACCTGAGGACAGGAACACGCTGCTCTTCTCGGCTACCATGAGTCGCGAGATAGAACGCATAGCCAAAGGCTACCTGCACAATCCGAAGGAAATCGTAGTGGGAAGCCGTAACGAAGGTGCCGAGCACGTGAACCATATCTATTATATGGTGAACGCCAAGGACAAATACCTCGCCCTGAAGCGACTGGTGGACTACTATCCCCGCATCTTCGCCATCATCTTCTGCCGCACGAAGATAGAAACGCAGGAGGTGGCCGACAAGCTGATACGTGACGGCTATAACGCCGAGTCGCTCCACGGCGACCTGTCGCAGCAGCAGCGCGACCTGACCATGCAGAAGTTCCGCCAGCATACCGTCCAGCTACTTGTAGCCACCGACGTCGCCGCACGCGGACTGGACGTGGACGACCTGACGCACGTCATCAACTACGGACTGCCTGACGACATCGAGAACTACACCCACCGCTCTGGTCGCACCGGGCGTGCCGGCAAGAAAGGTACGAGCCTGAGCATCGTCCACGTCCGCGAGAAGTCGAAGATACGCAACATCGAGCGCGAGATAGGCAAGAAGTTCGAGCAGGGCACCATCCCCGAGGCTGAGGAAATCTGCAAGAAGCAGCTATACAAGGTGATGGACCAGATAGTGAAGGCCGACGTGGACGAAGAACAGATAGCCCCCTTCATGCAGGACATCAGCCGGTATTTCGAATATATCGACAAGGACGACCTCATCAAGAAAATCGTCTCTTTAGAGTTTGGCAAGTTCCTGGCCTACTATGCCGATGCGCCAAGCCTTACCCCTATCACCTCTACGAAGGGCGAGGGGAGTAAAAACGCCAAGGGTGGCAAGGAGGCGAAAGGACATACCACTCCCCGCCCTCGCAGGGAGGGGCACGGGGGCGGGTCTTCCCCCGGCATGCGCAAGCTCTTTATCAACCTGGGAAAGAAGGACGGATTCTACCCTGGCGAGCTCATGCAGTTTCTGAACCAGAACGTCCGCGGACACGTCGACGTGGGACACATCGACTTGCTGAACACTATTTCCTATTTCGAAGTACCCGAGGAGGACACCGAGCGCGTCGTCAAGTACATCAACGGCCAGCGCTACAAAGGGCGCGACGTGCGCTGCAACGATGCCATGGAGGGGGCGAAGCCCCAGCGGACTCTCCCCCAGCCCCTCCCTGTGAGGGAGGGGAGTAAATACTCCAAAGGCGAAAAAAGAAATTATCCCCAGGGCAAGCAGGCGAAAGGGGCAGAAGGAAGTAAATACTCCAAAGGCGGCAAGCAGGCGAAAGGACATTCTACTCCCCGCCCTCACAGGGAGGGGTGGGGGGAGGGTCTGCCGGGAGTAGGTCTTCCTAAGCCTCGTGAGCTGAAAGGTGAGATTCCCAACTTCGAAGAAGAAGGGTGGGCCATCAGAAAACCTCGTAAAAATAAATAAAAAAGCGTTAAAAGGCCTTATTTTTCCAATGTGTTTTTCCGACACGTGTGCGAACACTTGCCGACAAAGTTTTAATTTTGGTGTATTTTTCATTGTGGTTTCACAATTATTGACTATATTTGCACCGTTGCTGTCCCTATGTCAACGCCACAGCGACCAATATACGGGGCGGAAGAAAAATATTAATTACTAATCAAATAAACAACAAGTATGAAAAAGATTTATTTCTCAGCAGTAGTTGCATTAGCACTCATCATGTGTGGTTGTAACGGTAACAAGACTGAAGGTCAGGCCAGCGGTCTTTCTGACAGTACCCTGATTGACGCCCCTCTGGCTGAACAGGAAGTACAGGACATGGTTAACGTCATCAGCGAAGTGGTCGGCTGTCTGGACTCCATCCAGATTCAGGAGCAGATGCTCTTCAAGACCGACGAGATGGCCTCGAAGGGTGAGGTGTTAGGACGTCTACGCGCTTTCAAGGACCTGTTGGCCCGCAAGCAGAGCGAAATTGACCAGTTGACGGCTAACAGTAGTTCGAACAAGGCTGCCATTGCCAACCTGAAGAAGATGGTGGACTACCTGAAGGGACAGTTAGAGGAGAAGACGAAGCGCATTGCCGAGCTGGAAGAGGCCGTCGAGACGAAGGACGTGAAGATTTCCGAGCTGATGTACGACGTGAAGACCCTCACCGTTGAGAACGACCAGAAGACCGACGTGATTGATGCTCAGGACACAGAGCTGAACAAGGTGTGGTACCTTGTAGCCAGCAAGAAGGAACTGAACGACCTCGACCTGCGCAAGGGCGGTTTCCTCTCCAAGAAGCGTGCCGACTATGCCAACATCGACAAGAGCAAGTTTATTGAGAAAGACAAGCGCATGGTCAAGAAGATCACCATCAGCAGCAAGAACGAGCCCAAGCTGCTCACCGAGAAGCCTGCTAACAGCTACACGCTGACTGAGACCGAGAAGGGAACATGGACGCTGGAGATTACCGACATCGATGCCTTCTGGGCTGCATCACCATTCCTCATCGTCCAGAACAAGGAATAAAGAGAATTGAAGAATTGAAGTTCTCGAAGAATTAATATATTGAAAGTTTAGCAATAACGAATAAAAACCTATTACCTATGAAGAAACTATTGATTCTACTGACGTGTGTGGCTTTTGCAGGTAACGTCATGGCTCAAGCGGAAGATGATGCCGACAAGTACTACATCCGTAACTCGGTATACATGATGAAGCTGACGGAGAAAGCTCCGAACAAGGAGTATGAACAGGCTTATAAGATTATGAACGCCACGTTCGATACCATTAACTTCGCCCGTCGCTACGAGCGCTATAACGACTTCTCGTTGAAGAACCGCGTTCTCGACTTCGATAAGCTGCCCGCAGGAACTGCCGAAGACGGCAAGGCCCAGGGTGAAGACTCTAACAAGCAAGCCGTGTACGTAGGTCGTCTGGCAAAGTATTTCAAGCAGGATAAGACTGCCGCCAAGCTGGTGGCCAAGTGGTACAGCACACCCAACACACCGGAAGGCAAGGTGAAGTTAGACAACGACCTCATCAACATCCAGGAGTATGGTATGAAGGGCATTAGCGAGGAGAACAAGTCCAATCTGCTCGCTACGGGTAACATGCTGACTGCCTATGCCAAGAATACCTCCGACAAGCTGTTGAAGAACACCTACGTCTGCGTAAACCGCTATAACTACGTGGACGCCAAGGACGTTATCGAAGCTGCCGGTGCCATAGGCGATGCCGCTCTGGCAGTGGCTGGTAACAACCAGTTGCTTCGCGCTGGTCTTGGTTTCCTGAGCAAGAAAGCCAAAGATGTCGTTAAGGGCTACTTCGTTGTGGCACACGCTTATCTCTTCCAGCTTGACTGGAACGAGCGTGCCCGTAACAAGGTGGAGGTGGACTACTGGAAGGACGATCCCAAGGTTCAGGCCAAGCTCATCGACGACCCCGTCTTTAAGCTGAAGTATGTAGGCCACTCGTCGAAGCGCGCCCCTGCTGCCATGTCGCTCAAGGCCAGCACCACGCTGGAGAAGCTGATCGGACGTGGTACCGTGCGTGCCACTGACCGTTCGTTCGCCGCCCTGCAGCGTGACCACGAGGACTTCCGTCCGATGACATCGCTGCACGTCATCGACGGTAAGCTAGCCGCTTACATCGGCATGAAGGAGGACATCGAGGCTGGCGACAAGTTCGACGTCTTCGAAGCCGTTATGTCGAAGGACGACCCCAACGCCATGGAGTGGAAGAAGGTTGGTACCATCAAGGTTGGCAAGACCGTATGGGACAACCGTGAAGGTGCTGGTGAGGAGATTGCCGGAGCTGCCGAGGATAAGGACGATCAGAAGGCCGCTACAACCAACTACACCGAGTTCAAGGAGAAGCCCGGTAAGTTTGGCGAGGGCCACATGATCCGACTGACGAAGTAAGATTGAAAAATAAAAGATTAAAAGAATAAAAGATTAAAATTGAAGGATTGAAGTAATAAAATTAAAGTAATAAGAAAGACTATGAAGAAAATCGTATTATCATTGCTGGCCTGCATGATGGTGCTTACCGTCTCAGCTCAGCGCAGAGGCTGGGCACAGCCTGAGTATAACTATGAACTGTCGCTGGCAAAGGAAAACATTGCTTCGACAGGAAGCTTCAAGGTGTTCAAGGTGTACAGCTACGCCAAGAAGCGTGCAGCCATCACCCAGGAGATCAACATGCGTAATGCCATTCACGGCCTGCTGTTCAAAGGTCTCGGCGCTGCCGACATTGGTACACAGGGCGAGTTCCCCGCATTGGTTCCCGACGGCTATGAGAGCCACCGCGAATATTTCGACCTCTTCTTCGACTCTGGCGAATACCAGCAGTTCATCCAACTCACCAGCAAGGGTGCCATGCAGGCTGGCGACGTCGTGAAGGTTGGCAAAGAGTATAAGGTAGGCCTGCTGGTTCAGGTCAATGTCAACGCTCTGCGCAAGCGTCTTGAGAAGGACGGCATCATCCAAGGTGTAAGAGGTATTTTCACACGTTAAACCCCTAAATCATAAAACATTAAACGTTAACAACAAGCGTTAAACAAAAAAAGAAGTAACAATGAAAAAATTATTTGCACTGATGGTGCTCCTCTGCGCAGTGGGCATCAAGAGTTTTGCTCAGGAACAGGCTACCATGCCTACGCTGATAGTCTTCCCAGATGAGAACTGGATGGAGATGCACGGATATAACCGTCATGTCAATGTCGATGGCGAGACCAAGGTGATTCCTGACTATCCCAAGGCATTCCGCATGACTCGCGAGATAGCCACAACCTGTAAGGCTGTCCAGAAGACCCTGAACGACATGGGCTTCCAGGTGGAAGACCTGCAGGCGCTGATGAACGGTATGGGTAGCGAGCGTGCCCGTGAACTGGCTAACGCCGCCGATGGCGACGAAGCCGAGAAGGGCGCTATGGACGAACTGCTGCAGCAGGCTAACCCAGACATCATCGTCAACTTCGGCTACTCCGTCAAGCAGATGGGTCCCCGCAAATCCATCACTTGCGACTTGGCTGCCGTCGATGCCTACACCTATCAGCCCGTGGCAACTTGCCCGACCATCATCATTGAGTCGACGACGGAACCCGTTGAGCTGGCTCTGAAGAAGGCTATCATGGGTCATAAGGACGACTTCTGCCAGCAGCTCATCGACCACTTCATGGACCTGCGTAACAACGGCCGTATGATTACCGTTATCTTCCGTGCTACCGGTGGCATCGACTTCCTGCGCGACGAGATTGACGATGAGGACAACTATGCTGACTTCCTCTATAACTGGGTGCGCAAGCATGCCGTACATCGTGCTGCCAAGAAGGGTCGCCAGACCAAGAAGATGTGTGAGTTCAAGAACGTCCGCATCCCGTTCTTCAACGACGATGGTGATCCCATCGAGGCTTACGACTGGGCTAAAAAGGCTCGTGGTGCCTTCAAGCGTGAGACTGGTCGCAAGATGGCCGTTGGCCAGGGCAACACACTGGGTCGCGTCGAGTTCCTCGTTGGCGTGGATTAACAAATTGTATCATTGTAAATTGTAAAATTGTAAATTGTTATTATGGTGAAGAAGTTTTTAGTAAGTCTCGTTGCCGCGCTGGCTTTCCTGCCAAGTCAGGCACAGATTATGCTGTCGCCCATCGTGGACTCAACCATCGGCGGACTGACAGAGAATAATGTCACCATCGCAGAGAACCGCCTGCGCAACGTCATATCCTCTATGGGTATGGAGAGCGGCTACGGCGGACGCTTCGTGATGGCTATCAAGGTGGCTGCCCTGCAGCGTGAGGTGAGCGGCACAAAGCTTATCCAGCACCTGGAGATCACCTTTGCTGTTGGTGACAACCAGTCGAACATCTGCTTCGGCTCTACCTCTATGGAGACCATCGGTATCGGTAATACTGAGGGACAGGCCATGACATCGGCCCTCAAGAACATCAAGGCCACGCCGAAGCTGAAGGATATCATTGCTGAGGCTAAGGCTCGCATCATTGAATACTACGAGCAGAACGGTCCGATGATTATCAAGAAGGCCCAGGGTCTGTTGACTGCCCAGGACTGGGAGGGTGCCCTTTGGGAACTCTCTGCCATCCCACAGGAGGTCAGCTGCTATCCGCAGGCTCTTAAGATGATGGAGAAGATCTACGATGCTCACCTGAACCACGACGCTCAGCAGATTCTGAATCAGGCTCAGGCTCTGTGGGCTTCCGACCCGAATCCGGGCTGGGGTGCCGACGAGGCCATGCGCATCCTGAGCAGAATCAACACCAGCGCCAAGTGCTATCCGCAGGCTCAGGCACTGATGCGTAAGATTGAGTCTCGCGTAAAGGGTGTCACCGACCGTCGCTACAACGATGCCGTGGCTATGGAAAAGGCTCGCCTGAATGCTGGCGTTGCTTTAGAGAAAGCCCGCATCCGCGCCTGTCGTGACGTTGCCGTGGCATACGCCAAGCGCCGCACAACAGTGGTCGTGAACCGCTACTATCGTACTTGGTGGTAAACGTTGGAAATTCTTTGACCTAAAGGTACAAAGCGTTTCAAAGAAACGAATAGAAAATGTTTAGTATTGTTCTGTTCTGCCTGCTGTTTGCAGGGACGTCGCTCTCCGCTAAGGAGGTGGGAACGTTACTTCCTGACCAACTATCGGAGAGCGGCGGTCCCCAGACAACTGGGCTGAATTGTCAATACGGCATCTATTTCTCTTCTGAGGATGGGATGGATTTGTTCAGTCAGTATGGTTCCTACCTGCGCTTCCAGATGAAGGTAGGCATCGGAGCCACCTACGACTACTACATCAAGGAGGGCCAACGGGTGACTGGCCGTGTGGAAAGCTATAACGAGACCGAACATGGCATACAGTACGTGCTGGAGAATTTCTTCAATGGCAAGCACAACGCTATCATGAAGATCTGCGACCTGCCGGACTGTGACAACCTGAAGGCGGCTTTCGTCTATTACGCCGACAACAAGCAAGACCCCACGGGAGCTACGATTTTCGAACTCGTGCTCAATACCGACGACTTTGCCCCTACTCCATCTCTCAACGTAGAGGGAGCGGGATACATCGAACCCCGTCCGCAATCTGTCCCTGACAGTTCCTATTATTAACAAGAAACAACAAAAATGATGATGAAGAAAATTGCTATTCTTTACTTGCTCCTCGCTATGGTAGGACAAGTCACAGCACAGGTTCGTCTGCCGGAGCGTCCTAATCGCCCCAAATATGTGGACCACGAACTGTTGGAATCTGGCTTCTGGTTTGCCATCGAAGGTAATATAGGCAGTGGCGTGGTGCCCAACCATACCAATGCTCAGCGTGCCGGAGGTAATGTGGCATTCGGCTATATGGTCAACGAGTTCCTTAAACTCGGTGTTGGTGCTGGTGCCAACTGCTACTTTAACAATAATGAGAAAGTACGTAACGTCACCAACAAGTGGACCATTCCCGTCTATTTCGACATGCGTGGTGTCTTAGTCACTCAGGAGGTGCGCACCCTCGTACCTTATTGGTCGTTCGACATCGGCTATGCCGCCTACGACGGCTTCTTCTTCTCGCCGACTATCGGTATCCGTCTCGGTGAGCGCCGCAACTCATGGCTCTTTGGTTTCAACTACACTTTCCAGCAGTTGGACAACTTGAGATACACCGACCCCGCGACACACATAGAGAAGGATGTCTTCCCGAAGAACGGCAGTTTCCTTGGTGTGAAGATTGGCTACGAGTTCTGAAGAAATGAAGAATTGAAAAATTGAAAAATTGAAGTTCTGAAGAATTAAGATAATGAAAAAGGTATTATTTATAATGGTAGTGTGCCTGTTGGTGGGAAGTCTTTCCGCCGACGCACAGCGAAGGAGAAGGGGTAGCCGTATGGCAACCTTCCAGAAAGAGAAGATAGAATGCCTCGGCGTTGAGGGCGACGGCAGTCAGACACTACGCGTCACCGGTACGGGACGCAACGTCATCGATGCCAAGGAGCAGGCCAAGAAAGACGCTGTCATGGCTGTCATCTTCGACGGCATCCGCAGCGGCATGAACGGCTGCGACTCACGTCCTCTGATTCAGGAGATGGATGCTCGCGACAAGTACGAGGAGTACTTCAACATCTTCTTCATGGATCATGGCGAGTACCTGAAGTATGTGACAACGGAAGACCGTAGGATCTTATCTAACTCGACGCAGGTCAACAAGTACTTCCGCAACATGCGTCTGACCGTCCGCGTCCTGCGCAGCGAGCTGAAGCAGCGCCTCATCGACGACGGCGTCATCCGCCCGAAGGTTGACAAGTATCCAGACGATTGAAAAAGTAAAAAGGTAAATAAGCAAAAAACAGTCCCTGCCACAGCTGTGTGACAGGGATTGTTTTTATATTCAGGACTTCATTGCGAAGCCACACTTTGTACCTTTAGGTCAAAGAATTTTAGAAGTCAAGCTTGTCGAGTTCGTCGGAGAAGTCCTTCGGCTCGTGGACGGGCTCGTGATACTCCTCATTACGCTCACGGCGTTCGCCACGCTCGGGACGAGGACGACGCTCGCCACGGTCGCGGTTGTGCTCACCACGCTCAGGACGCGGACGGCGTTCGCCACGCTCAGGACGCTCAGGACGCTCACGGCGCTCAGGACGTGCAGGACGCTCCTGATAGCCCTCAGGCTTCTCGATGAGTACGCGGTGCGAGAGCTTGAACTTACCTGTCTTCGGGTCAATCTCCAACAGCTTGACGGTAATCTTGTCACCCTCTTTGATGCCAGCCTCCTCGACAGTCTCGAGGCGCTTCCAGTCAATCTCGGAGATGTGGAGCAGACCGTCCTTACCTGGCATGAACTCAACGAAGCAGCCATAAGGCATGATGCTGCGTACGGTACCTTCGTAAACTTCGCCGACCTCGGGAATAGCAACGATGGCACGAATCTTGGCAATAGCAGCGTCGATGCTGGCCTTGTCGGGAGCGCTGACCTGTACCTTGCCCACACCGTCTTCCTCGTCGATGGTGATGGTAGCACCGGTATCCTCCTGCATCTGCTGGATAATCTTTCCGCCCGGGCCAATGACGGCACCGATGAACTCCTTCGGAATCTCGAAGGCCTCAATGCGAGGAACCTGCGGCTTCAGCTCGGCACGCGGCTCAGCAATGGTATCGGTGATGCAGTTCAGGATGTGCTCACGACCAGCCTTGGCCTGCATGAGAGCTTTCTCCAAGATGTCGAATGACAGACCGTCACACTTGATATCCATCTGAGTGGCTGTCAGGCCGTCGCGTGTACCGGTGGTCTTAAAGTCCATGTCGCCCAAGTGGTCCTCATCGCCGAGGATATCGCTAAGCACGGCATACTTGTCTTCACCGGGGTTCTTAATCAGACCCATGGCAATACCAGAGACGGGCTTCTTCATGGGCACACCAGCGTCCATCAGAGCCAGCGTTCCGGCACAGACGGTAGCCATTGACGAAGAACCGTTAGACTCCATAATCTGGCTGACTACACGAACGGTGTAGGGGAAGTCCTCAGGAATCATCTCCTTCAGACCGCGCCATGCCAGGTGTCCGTGACCAATCTCACGACGGCCTACGCCGCGCTGAGCCTTGGCCTCACCCGTACAGAACGGGGGGAAGTTATAGTGCAGCAGGAAGCGCA
>JAEEVT010000119.1 GCA_016291005.1 Prevotella sp.
CTGGCGACTGGAACACGCAGGACGAACGGCTGTTCTTCTACGAAGGCACGGTGTGGTTCAAGACGAGTTTTAAGGCTGTGCCTACGCAGGACTCTCGAACGCTGCTCTACTTTGGTGCTGTGAACTACGACTGCCACGTATGGGTGAACGGCAAGAAGGCTGGTCACCATGTCGGGGGCTTTACACCTTTCAACTTCGATATCAGCGACCTGCTGAAAGATGGCGATAATTTCGTCATCGTGAAGGTGGACAACAAACGCCATGCCGAGGACGTGCCGACGCTCATCTTCGATTGGTGGAACTACGGCGGCATTACTCGTGACGTGAAACTGGTCAAGGTGGCACCTGTCTATTTAGAGGACTACAGCCTGCAATATGAAAAGGTAAAAAGTTCAAAAGGTAAAAAGGTAAAAGAAGAGGGCGTCATTGCTTTCTCAGCTCACCTCAATAAGAAAGAGGCAGGCCATGAGGTCAAGGTTTTTATCCCAGAGCTGAAAATCGAAAAGACCTTCACCACCGATGCCGAAGGCACAATCCAAAGTTTCAAGTTCAAGGTTCCAAGTTCCAAGTTAAAGCTTTGGAGTCCTGAGAATCCTAAGCTCTATCAGGTTCAGCTCTCACTCTCCCCCTCTTTGGGAGGAAGCCAAGGGGAGGCTTGCACCATTGTCGACAGCATCGGCTTCCGCACCATCGAGACGCGTGGCAAGCAGATACTGCTTAACGGCCAGCCCATCTTCCTCAAGGGCATTAGTATCCACGAAGAGAAACCCAACGGCGGTGGACGCGCCAATAGCATTGATGATGCCCGGACGCTACTTTCGTGGGCCAAAGAGTTAGGCTGTAACTACGTGCGTCTGGCACACTATCCCCATAATGAGACTATGGTACGCGAGGCCGAACGGATGGGCATCATGGTGTGGTCGGAGATTCCCTGTTACTGGACCATCGCCTGGAAGAACCAGGCCACCTTCGATAATGCCAAGCGACAGCTGACTGACATGATACGTCGTGACCATAACCGCGCCAACGTCGTCATCTGGAGCATTGCCAACGAGACACCACACAGCAAAGAGCGCGACGACTTCCTTGGACGTCTCGCCCAGCATGCCCGCAGCATGGACTCCACCCGTCTCATCTCGATGGCTATGGAAGTGACGGGAGCCTCAAACTACGTCAACCGCCTACACGACAACATGCACGAGTATGTCGATGTGGTCAGCTTCAACCAGTATATCGGCTGGTATCGTGACGTCAACGATGCTCCTAAGATGCGCTGGGAGATCCCTTACGACAAGCCTGTCATCATCAGCGAGTTCGGAGGTGGCGCCCGTTATGGTCTGCATGGCGATAAGAACCAGCGCTGGACAGAAGAGTTCCAGGAAAACCTCTACCGCGAGAACCTTGCCATGCTCGACAAGATTGAGGGTCTTGCCGGCACTTCACCCTGGATACTGAAAGACTTCCGCTCACCCCGTCGTGTCCTCCCTGGCATCCAAGACTTCTACAACCGCAAAGGCCTTGTCAGCGACAAGGGCGAGAAAAAGAAAGCCTTCTATGTCATGAAGCAATGGTATGACAGCAAATAGTAGTATGCCACTATTAGCATTGGTACGCCAACAAAATAAACTTGAAAGATTATGGACTTATTACACATTATTGCCGTTATTGTCTTAGTCGTCATCGGCGTGGCTATCTACCTCAATAAGCGGAAAGGATAAACTGGGCTGTTGATGGGCCTTTCTCTCATGGCATTTGTGAGCCTTTTACTCATGGCGTTTGCGAGGCTTGGGTGAAATGTCGGATTTTATCAATGTATTCTGCCTTGTGTTCCAGATAGGATTTGGCGTGGTCAGCGCCCTCGGCTACCCAAAGGGACTTCTCGCCAGACTTCGCTTCATAGAGCGGATAGACCATCTGCGTGGGTACAAAGGTGTCTGAGCTGCCGTGGATGAATAGCATGGGATAGCGGCACTTCTTTACCTGTTCCAAGGCCGAAGCCTCGCCGAAACTCCAGCCGTAGCGCAGTCGGCAGAGCAGACTCGTGGAGTACATCAGGGGGAATGCGGGCAGTCCGAACTGCTCCTTCAGTTGGCCTGCAAACTCGTCCCAAACGCTGGTGTAGCCGCAGTCCTCGACAAAGCGCAAATCCTTGATCTGTGGTAACGCCTCTTCGCCAGACAGTTTCATCGTCGTGGCTGCACCCATCGATACGCCGTGTACCACCATCGTGTCCGTTTGGAACGTCTTCATCCAGTGCAGCACGTCGAGTCTGTCCTTCCAACCCATCTGGATGGCGTCGCCCTCGCTTTCGCCGCAGCCGTGCAGCTCTGGCATCAAGACATTATAGCCAAGTTCGTGTTCATAGATGCGTGCCAGCCAGAAGAACTTGACGGCACAGTCGCGCCAGCCGTGAATGACAATTGCCGTTCGCTGGCAACCTCTGTCGACAAAGAAAGCATGATGGCGCTCTCCTGACGGCATCGTGAGGAACGTGTCGCGCAGGGCGTTCAGCTTTTGCAAACTGTCCACCCACTCCTGACTCTCTGGATAAGTCTCAAACTGCTGCCGATAGCACGAGTCCCTGTCCATACGGTTAGGGTCAGGCGCCAGCGAAAAGTCGAGCATATAGAAGCTGCCTCCAACCAGTGCGACAACGAACACCGTCACGACAACGGCTAAAGTCCAATACAATCGTTTCATGTGTATAATATAATAGGTGTAAAGCCCGATGCAAAAATACACAATTTCTTCCGAATTAATGCCTTTTTTGAGGAAAAAATGCAAAAGGGCAAGCGATTATTATGGTGATTTCATGGTCAACAGATATGAGTTTAGGGTAATCCCTATATCTTTTTCGGGGTTTTCCGCTTGTGGTATGAGGGAAATGTCGTAACTTTGCACCGTGAACAGAACAAAGAACTTGATGTTTAGCGTCTGATGTTTATGGTTTAAAGTTACGTATAACCTTTTAAAAGAATAAGAAAATGAAGAAGATAGCAGTACTTTTGGTTTTCGGCGCAGCGCTGTTGAGCAGCTGCGGAACGTACACTGGTGAAGGCGCCTATATGGGTGGTGGAGCAGGTGCTGTGCTGGGTTCGGCCATCGGCGGCATTGCCGGCGGAAGATATGGTAGCAATGTTGGTACAGTGATTGGTATGGCCAGCGGTGCTATGGTTGGTGCTGCTGTCGGAGCTGAGGCTGACCGTAGGGAAGCTGCTCGATATGAAGAGTACAAGCGCGAGCGTGCTGAGCGTCGCCGTGCAGCCCGTGCATACGAGCGTGAAGAGCGTAATGCCCGTCTTAACGAGCGTGAGGCCCGTTTGCAGGAGCGTGAGCGTCAGCTGCAAGAGCGCGAGCGTCGTCTGCAGCGCTATCAGCAGAATGAGCAGCGTTATCAGCAGCGCGAGGAGCGCGTGAAGGAGCCTGTCGACGAGTTGTTCTTCACCCCCAGCGGCTATAGCGTAAGGCGTTCTGGCGAGAGCAAGAGCTCTAAGAAGAGTTCCACCTACACGCCTCAGAGCAGTTCCAGTTCTAACAACGATATCATCGACTTTGACGGTGCTGGTCCTAGCGGCTACTAACAAAGTATCACATATAAAGACAAGGGGCTCGCAATCGCGAGCCCCTGTTTTTATACAATGCCCCCAAACACAGCATCATATAGACCTTGGCTTCGCCGAGCTCTATACAATGCCTTGCGCCAGCATTGCCTTAGCGACCTTCATAAAGCCAGCGACGTTGGCACCCTTGACGTAGTTGACATAGCCGTCGGGCTGTTTGCCATACTTTACGCACTGGGTGTGGATGCCCGACATAATCTGATGTAGACGCTGGTCGACCTCCTCGGCTTGCCACGACATGCGCATAGAGTTTTGTGTCATCTCCAGTCCGCTGGTTGCTACACCTCCGGCATTGACGGCCTTGCCAGGAGCGAAAAGCTGGCCGGCGGCGACGAACTTGTCGACAGCTTCTGCCGTACAGCCCATGTTCGACACCTCGGCAACGCATAGCGGCTTGTTGGCCAGAATCTGGTCGGCATCGTTGCCGTTCAGCTCGTTCTGTGTAGCACAGGGCAGGTAGATGTCGGCCTTCTGCTCCCAAGGTTTCTTGTCCTTGAAGAACTTCGAGCCAGGGAACTCATCCTCGTAGGGCTGACAGATGTCGTTGCCCGAGGCACGCAGCTCCAGCATGTACTCAATCTTCTCGTCGTCCAGACCCTCGGGGTCGTAGATGTATCCGTCAGGTCCGCTGATGGTGATGACCTTGGCTCCCAGCTCGGTAGCCTTCTTGGCAGCACCCCATGCCACATTGCCGAATCCTGAGAGTGCGACGGTCTTGCCCTTGATGTCAAGGCCGTGGGTCTCCAGCATGTGGTGTACAAAGTAGAGCGCTCCGAAGCCTGTTGCCTCTGGACGCAGGATGCTGCCACCCCATTCAAGGCCTTTACCTGTCAGCGTCGCTCCGTGGAACTGCGAGGTCAGCTTTTTGTACATGCCGAAAAGGTATCCGATTTCGCGTCCGCCTACGCCGATGTCGCCAGCGGGGACGTCCATGTCAGGACCTATCACCTTATAGAGTTCGCACATGAAAGCCTGGCAGAAGCGCATCACCTCATTGTCGCTCTTGCCGCGGATGGAAAAGTCCGAGCCGCCCTTGCCACCGCCCATAGGCAGCGTGGTGAGTGCGTTCTTGAAAGTCTGTTCGAAGCCCAGAAATTTCAGGATACTGAGGTTCACTGAGGGGTGGAAGCGCAGTCCGCCCTTGTACGGGCCGATGGCGCTGTTGAACTGCACGCGGTAGCCGATGTTCACCTGTACCTCGCCCTTGTCGTCGACCCAGGGCACGCGGAAGGTGGTGATGCGCTCGGGTTCCACCAAACGTTCGATGATTTTGGCCTTCTCAAACTCTGGATGCTGATTGTACACCTCTTCGATGGATGTTAATACTTCCCTGACAGCCTGCAGGTACTCTGCTTCACCTGGATGCTTATGCTCCAAGCCTTGCATAATTTTCTCTACGTTCATAGTATATGTTTATTTTGCGTTAAAAAAGGATCATTATGTTAGTAATACACCGCAAAAATAGGGAATTTCCTTGAAACTTCAAAGGAAATTCCCAAATATTTTTACCCTAAGGTTACATTTTGTTAATTTGCAAGGCAAATAGCCCCTTACAATACGTGCAGGGTTCCCATGAGGTAGACCAGTCCGAAGCCTAAGACAATGGAGATGATACCCATGAGCAGGCCAAGCTTCGACATGTCTTTCTGCTTGACAAAACCAGTAGCGAATGCCAGTGCGTTCGGAGGTGTGGAGATGGGCAGAATCATAGCGCTGGAAGCTGCGATGGCCACGCCGATGAGTACGGTTGGCGTGCCGCCGATGGGAGCCAATTTGTCGCCCATGGCTCCGCAGACGATGGCGAGGATGGGCATGAGCAATGCTGCCGTTGCAGAATTAGAGATGAAGTTCGACAGCAGGTAGCAGATGGCACCTCCCAAGAGGAGGATGAGCAGAGGTGAGAACTCTCCGAAGGGGATGCTCTCTACGGCGTTGGCAGCCAGACCGGAGGCGTTCAGACCGTAGCCTAAGGCAAAACCGCCGGCTACCATCCAGATAACGCTCCAGTTAATCTGTTCCAGGTCGCGCTTGTTGATGACACCCGTCAGGGCGAACACCATGAAGGGTATCATGGCCACGGTATAAGAGTTGATGCCCGTCACGCTGTCCAAGAGCCACAGGGCTACCGTTACGAAGAACGTGATGATGACTACATTGGCGTGGAAACCCTTCTGCATGCCACCTTCGATATTCAGTTCAATGGTTTTCTGGGTGAAGGGGAACATCTTCAGCAGGATGCGCCAGCTGATGAACAGCAGTACGACAACAAGCGGGAACATAAACATCATCCACTGTCCGAAGCCCAGTTCCATGTTCAGACCCTCCGGATCGTTCAGGTATTTCAGGGCAATGGTGTTCGGTGGTGTGCCGATGGGGGTTCCCATACCGCCTAAGTTGGCTGCGATGGGTATGCTCATGGCCAGTGCGATGCGGCCCTTGCCTTCTGGCGGCAACTGGCGGAACACGGGTGTCAGGAATGTCAGCATCATAGCTGCCGTAGCCGTGTTCGACACGAACATCGAGAACAGTCCCGTGATGAGCAGGAAACCTAAAAGCACCATCTCGCTCTTTGTGCCGAAGGGCTTTAGCAGCACTTTGGCCAACTGAGCGTCGAGACCCGTCTTCGTTGCCGCGATGGCTAAGACGAAGCCGCCGATGAACAGCATGATGACGGGGTCTGCGAACGTTGCCATGACCCCTTTATAAGATAACAGCTTGCCTACTTCCTCTTCGTTTACCATAGGCAGTATGCCGCTGTCCGTACAGAACAGCAACATCAGCACGATGATGGCCACCGAGGTAGCCCACGAGGAGACTATCTCCAGCACCCACATCATCGTGGCAAAGGCAAAGATGGCGATGATGCGTTGTTGGATGACGTTGAGGTTCTGGATGCCGTACCATTCCGCAGGCATGTTCCAGAGCAGTAATGTAACGAGCGCTACGAGCGCAATCTTGATGGCACGTTTGGTGCTGTCTTGAGGATGATACTTCCGTTGGTGGCGCATCTCGTGATATTTGTCAACGAGATGGAAGCCTTCGTAGATATGAAACATCTTTTAAATTTATAATTTAACGATTTACAATTTACAATTTTACGTTTCGGACTGCAAAGTTCGTCAATTCTTTATTCTTTATGAGATGCACCACCGTTAAATATTGCTAACAGATAGTTGCTGAGTTCATAGTTCACTATCAAGAGTTCATGGTTCATGTTGCCTTTGCAAACTCCATGTTGCAAAACCACGCCTCACAGACAGTCTATTTTCTATATGAAGTCAGGGCACCACCTTTGAAATAAGTCTCTTTTATAATCCTATTCTTTATCATTGTCTTATGAACAGATGGGAGGGAAATGGAGATATAGCCACAGCCTTTTGATGTACCGCCTGTAGTCAATGAGTTGTTGTCACGTCTCATTGCGGTATATACTGGTGTTGATGATACCCAAGTTTCTGTTAGATAGTCTTGACCAGAAAAGTTAACATAATTGGAATTGACCGTCTTTGAATTGCGTAAATGCATCACTCTCCAGTTCGTGTGATTTAGCTCTGTATCAGAATTATATGTCGCTGTCCAGGATAGTTCTCCTTTACCGTCTTTCTCTGGGTACCAGTATGGATTCATTGATTTGTCATTAAACGACCAATTTCCTCCACTCACATCACTATCAACATATTCTACCCAGAAAGCACCTTTTATTTCATAATCATGAGTAATGTATGATTTATAATCGGGTTTCCCTCCCGTATAACCAGTAATTTCAGTCTTTACGATTTTGGGATTAGATAGAACCAGTGAAGGTTTCGTGTCATAACGAAGTGTGAAACTGTATTTATCGCTGTATAACGTTGTCTGTTGGCCTGTAGACCTGTTACGCTTCTTCACATAGACACCCGCTTCATAGTTTAATATGGCCACATAATTATTTATATCTACTTGCATTTTACCGTTTTTGTAGCAGAAGGCCAAAGACTGTTCTTTGCTGACGTTGTCAAAGGCAAATTCCTGCTTGTCTTGACTGCCATCGAAATAGATTCCCCATTCTTGCACGTCAGTTAGATCGTCTAATTGGGCTGTAATGGTGAAATACATGTGATTGGTGTACGTTTCATCTCTGTGGTATTCGGTACTTGTTAGTTTTACATTGGTTATCTTACCCTTTGCCTTTTCCTCTTCCTGAGTTCCACTGCCATTGTCATAGATGACTAGAACATTACCGGCTTGCAGACTCAGTGCTTCGAAATCTTCTGGCGAAATGTTATTTCCCATTTCTGTTGTCCATGAGCCGTTGCTTTGGCGCGTAGACCTCACGGCATAATAGCCTGCAAAACTGAAATATACTACTGTAGGCAATCCACTGGATATTTCCATAAAGAAAGGACTCCATCCCCAGTTGGCTTCAGAGAACACCTTTTCTCTGGTGAAATTGAGGTTGTCAAGCGATGAAATAAAGCAATAGCCATCCATTGTATAATTGTTTCTCGAATCCTTGGAGTTCATGAACACAAACAACTGCTTAGTCTTGAAGTTAATCAGCATGCATGGTCTCTGGCCTCCATGATGATTGCTCTCCTCGTCCAGATAGATATTGTTGTCAAGGGTATATGTCTTTGTCGAGCCGTTCTTCGTTACGTCAAGTGTTAATGCAGACCGATAGCATTTCCAGTTGTCTGGGTTAACACGAACATCATTACGGTTTAGGATCTGTTTATAAATGTTATAGGTTGTTCCCTCGACATTTGTCGTAAGCATGAGTATCTTTTCATCTGCATCAGCAGTCTTCGAGTTACCTTGGACTATAATATGTTGAGTTCCGTTTGAGGCGTCGGAGGTAATATTGACTACGCTTGAGTAATCCTTACCTTTGCCGTCAGGCTTAAATGTGATGGCAATAGTTTTCGAATCACCACTCTGAAGAGTAGTCTTCTTGCCACTCTCCTGGATGTCAAAGATGCCATGCATACTTTCAATTTCATATGTTATGGCAGCATCTCCTGTGTTTGTGATTACAAATTTTTCCTTTTTACTCTTGCCATAAGCAATTGTTCCAAAATCAATATGCTCTGGACTGACACTTATCTTCTTTTCGCCACCAGCCTTCTTGGAGGTTCCCTTCAAATAAACATACTGAATACCATTTGATGCATCGGATGTAATCTCCACAATGCTCTCATAGTCGTGGTTTTTGATTTCTGGAGTAAACTTGACCAAGTATGTTCTCGACTCTCCAGCATGCAGAATGTCGCCTGAGCCACTGTCGATAATGTCGAATTCATTGTGTAGAGGCATGACATTATAAGCCACACTTGCATTTCCAGTGTTGCAGATGGTAAATGTTTCGGAAATGCTCTTGCCTACCTCAACACTGCCAAAATCAATGTTGTCAGGAACAACACTAATTGTTTTCACTTCATCGACATCGCCGTTTTCGAATCTTAGACTACTTCCATCCCATGTGGCATATAGGTGGTAGGCGTGTCCGCGTTGAATACTGATGTTTGATGATTTCTTGTTGTCGGAAATGGTGTAAGCACTATTCAAATTTGAAGAAATCTTCGCACCGTTAATCTTTTCTCCACTGGGGTAATACCACGAGATGAAGGTCTGCGTGTTGTTTGCTGGAATGCTTACAGTCTCGCTGGCCTGTTCATTGTAGTAGTCACTCTTATATAAAGCTGGTACTTCGTTCGTAAATCTCAAATATGCAGATGTGAGATACCATTTGCTATAGTCTGACTCATATCCGTTATGACGGAAGGAAATCTGTCTGTTTGTGGCGTTCTTCACGTGTAGTAACTCGTAGGTGCCTAAATGTTTGAACTGTGCCAAGGGTAGATTGTTGCCAGTAGCCTTTATGACGCAAAACATCGGAGCCCTGAATTTTTGCAGAGTAGTCCTGGTGAGTTCTGCCTTGAGGACAATGTTCGTTGTCTTACTACTATTGGTCTCAGTTGTGGCATCTATTCCGCAAAAGGCGTAAATGAAATATTGCTTGTTGACGTTGATTTCCATGGGCAGGGTAATGTTGAACGTAGCACGCTTCTTGTCGTTTGAGATTTCATAGACAGGCACCTTGCCTAAAGAGACCGTCTCATCGCCTTGACAGACAAAAAGCTGTACCATATCGTCGTCCTGCCACTGGGCAAGCATGTTTTTTGATGCGTTCATTTCCGACAAACCCACACGTGTCGTCATATCGTCAGAAGGCATTCTGGCAGTTAGTGTCATCTTCTTGCCCATGATCTTATCCATGTACGAATCCATCTCTGAACATCCTGCCAAAAGCATCATGAGTGGCAGGAATGCCAAAAGGCTATATATTCTCGTTTTCATAATTGTCGTTGTTTAGGTGTGTTTATAAATCGGTTCCAGGAACGTCAGGCAATTCGCCCTCGCCGCTATTGTTCGATTCTCGTAATGAAGGAGTAGTGAAGGTCTCCATGTCGCTGAAATAGAAGTCTAAACCATCGTAGATGTAAGACCAAACATAATATTTCTTTTCTGGTATTATTATGTTATTCAAACTTCCTTGTTTGTACATGAGGGTATAATTGAAAGAAACCAATCCTGTACTTTTGTCTTCACTAAAATGAGACGTGTCACCCGAGGTTATATAACATACCTGGTAAGCATCTTTAAGATTTGCCGTTTCACTGATGAAAAAACCGTAAGAAAAAGTGGGGTCTTGTTTGAACATCCATTCTCCTTCGTAGTCTTTTGTAAGATAATAACTAAGGAAAATCGCTTTTCCACTTAAATTGAACCAAATTCTATCATCAGTACACAAATCCGTAGGCTTATTGATATAAGGTTTTGTAATGCAAGACTCACCAATGTCTGGATTTTTTTGCGTGTTATACATCTTAAGGAGTTTTGCATAAGGATATTTGGTCTCTTTCCTATAATCATCTGGGAGCGTATTATATGCGTTTTCTACCGACATACCAGAAAGAAGCTTGTTTAACATGTAAAAATAGGCACGCTGCCCATCATAGT
>JAEEVT010000120.1 GCA_016291005.1 Prevotella sp.
GGTGGCAGCATAGGAATGACCCTTCGTGCCTGCGCGGTGACCGCCGCGCAGCAGCGTGGCCCCCGGCTGGATGGCACGCTCCACCTTCTCGGTGACGCTCTCCAGTGCGCGGGCTTCCACCAACGGACCCATATCTACGCTCTCGTCGGCGCAGACATCGCCCACTTTCACCTTTGACATCTTGTCGACAAGGATTTTCGTGAAGGCCTCCTTCACTTCCTTCTGTACATAGACGCGCTCAGCATTGTTACAGATCTGTCCGTTATTACCGATGCGGCTGTCAACAATCCACTGGGCAGCACGCTCCAGATCGGCATCCTTCATGACAATGGCCGGAGCCTTGCCACCCAATTCGAGACTCACTTTCGTGATATTCTTCGCTGCAGCGGCCATGATGCTCTCACCGGCAGCAACGGAACCCGTTACGCTGACGATGTCAATCTTCGGGCTTCCTGCCATCTCATTGCCGATGACGCTACCCTTGCCCGTCACGATGTTGATGACACCAGCGGGCAGCCCCGTCTCAGCCACCACCTTGGCGAACTCGGTACAGTTCTCTGGCGTTAGCTGTGAGGGCTTGATGACGATGGTGCATCCGGCAATCAGCGCAGCACCAGCCTTACGTGCGATGAGGAAGAACGGGAAGTTCCAGGGCAGGATACCTGCCACAACGCCGATGGGCTTCTTCGTCAGCAGTATCGTTTCGTTGGGACGGTCCGAGGGGATTATCTCTCCCTCGATATGACGTGCGAAGGTCGCCATATACTCGAAATAAGCGATGGTGGCACCTACCTCAATAGCAGCCCATGTACGCGTCTTGCCCTGCTCGCGCATAATGATTTCCGTAAACTCCTTCTCGCGTTTCTTGATGCCTTCAGCCATCTTCAGCAGATAGCCTGCACGCTCGATGGCAGGTGTCTTGCCCCATGCTTTCTGTGCATTGCGCGCAGCATCCAGTGCGCGGTTCACATCTTCAATGGTACCTTCCGGCTGACGGGAGATGACTTCCTCTGTCGAGGGGTTCAACACATCGATCCACTGGCCGTTCGAACTCTCGCAGAACTGGCCGTTGATGTACATTTGTAAGTCTTTCATACGTTTTAATAGTTTGTTAGTTCAGATTAGTTTTCAAATCAATCGCAAATATACAATAAAGATACGATTCTACCAACGGAACCTCTGGAAAATTATGATTTATTGTGGTTTGTTGTGTCTTAGTAAAACCTTCGGAGCAAGCTCGGCAATCGATGCAAGCATCATTGCACTCACTTAATCGCAATCATGAGCTTCGCTCGAGCTTGCTCCCATTCGGGACAGCCCGAGCGAGCTCGGCAGTCCTCTCATTTAATCGCAACCTTCTTTGACCTAAAGGTGCAAAGTGTGGCGCTGCAATGAACTTTGTTCGAGCTTGCTCACGCTCGGCAATCGATGCAAGCATCATTGCACTCACTTAATCGCAATCTTGTGTCCATTGTGGATATAGAGGCCCTTCTGCGTGGGCTGGGCTGAGAGCTTGCGGCCCTGCAGGTCGTACCACGCGGCAGCGGAATTCGTGAAATACGTTGTTGAAAGAATTCCCGTCGTTTCATCAGAGCCGTCGTCGAAGCCGAGGCTGAAAGCGCGGACCTGGGACGTGGGCTCTCCGCAGGTGAGGCCGTCGAGGTGGAAGTAGGCGCGGAAGGCGCCGATGGTGTAGCCCTCCATGCTGGGCCAATAAAGCGTATTGTTCTCGCCGAGGTAGAGATTCGTGGCGGGCGAGGCGTAGATGGGCTCGGGGGAGAAGGTGCCGCAGAAAGTGATGCTTGTGTTGCCGCCCAGGTCACAGGTCTTGTAGCGCGTGGTCGCGTCGATGGTCACGCCGGTGAACACGGGATTGGTGATGGTTGGGTTGGTCGTGTCCTCGTCCCACTTAATAAGATAAGGTGTGCCGGCCACGAGGTTGCCTTTGTAGGTGTCATTGTCAAAGACTGTGGTGAAGTTCAGCGTCAGCGTGCCGTTGTCGAATGTGCTGGAGGTCTCGTCGAAGGCCATCACCGTTATACCGTACCCACTTATCGGAGAATCGTCTGCGCCCAGGTCATAGTCGAACGGCAGGCACAGCGTGTTCCATTTGCCGTCCCTGTAGAGGGTGCGGCCTTTCAGCGTCACGTTGAACTTGCCACCGTTATTGGCAGCTGCGGCAATGATAGTAGCATTGTCACCGTTGTTGGCAAGGTCAAGCGTTCCGTTATTGGTAAGGGTGATTTCGTCGACGTATGCCCGCTTCGAAGAGGTCGCCAGCGTGATGGTTACGTTACCTGTGACATTCGAGAGATTTACGGTGCAGAGTGTCCAGTTGCTGGTGGGGGTGAATGATGTTTCATCGGCTGTGGCACCAGTAACAGTGACATTCAACTTGCCAGTGTCGCTGCCATATTTTTTGAGATAGAACGTCAGTGTGCCACCGCCTGTAAGCGTGATGTTGCTGGTGGTCATAGAACCATTTGCGCTACCTGATCCAAATTTCAGACATCCTCCTTTTGCATAGGCACCATTATTAGCGCCAGCGAAAACGGAAGTAATATCGTTCCACTTTTTATAATCAAGATATTGATAGGATGTAGAAATGGCTTGAGACGATTCACTTCCTGAATAATTACTCAATCCTTCGTAAAGCAACGTCTCTCCCATAATCAAAGCAGGATTACTAACTGTCAGCGTGTACGAGGCCGTTCCTCCGCTGTAGTCGTCATTACCGGCGAAGGTGGCAGTGATGGTGGTTGAGCCTGCTGCAACGAGCGTCACCTCGCCAGTGCTGGCATCTACAGTTGCGACATTTGTGTTGCTGCTGCTGTAAGTGACGATCAGATTGGCGGGCGTGGTGGTGAGCGTCGGCTCGGTGAAGTCCTCGCCAATACTGGCCGTAGCCTCAGACTGGCTGAAGCTCATCGTCACATCCTGCTTATAGGTAGGCTGCACATAGTCGTCATAGTCGAACGCCGTGGTGGTCATCGTGCCCCAGATGTACTCCTCTAACCCCGGATAGTCTATAAAGGGGTTGCGGTTGTTCTGTATGGCATAGACAGCATTGTTGCGGGCGGTCTCCTTCTCGCTGACGGGGTCGTCCTTTGCCCACTTCATCAGCATGTTCAGCTGCCAGGTGGTGAAGGCGGGATAGGTCGTGCCGTCGAGCACATAGCCCACTTCGGTGGTAGCACCATAATTGGTAACCCAGTCGGCCAGTTTCTCCTCATAGCAGGTCACCATATAAAAATAGGTACGTGCGAAGTCGCCCTTGTACTCGTCGGCAGGTTCGAAGACGGTGCCAGTATAGCCACTGACTGAGCATGGGCCGAGTTTGCTAAAGTCACCGCTCGAAGAGTAAGTGGGGCTGCTTGTCTCGCCGTATGGGTTGTTGGAGCGTCGGCCATTGATGTAGCCGTCGGTGGGGTAGATATGGTGGAGGTCGGTGAACATAGGCATTACTTCTCCGCCGAACCAGCTCTTCGGGAACGAGTGTTCGCGGTTGTAGCAGTCGCCCTCACCATGATAGGTTTCGCCTTTGCTGGCAGGTTCATAGTTTGTGATGTTCGAGTACATATCCCAAATCTTGCCGTCGTTGCGCAGGTCAGTGGTCTTGAATGCCTCCCACAGGTCTTTATATTGCTGCTCCGTACGATTGTAGATGATTCCGCACATCGCCGTCTTCAATGCCGCTCCCGTCTTGCCGTCAGCGTTCTGGTAGTAAGCAATGGCAGGGTCGATGCTGGCTTCTTCCGTCAGGAAATCTTCGACGTTCGACCAGTCGGCATCACCCTTCACGCGGGCGTAGTAGACGGTGTAGGGCGACAGGCCGGTGAAAGTGTAGCTTGTGCCAGTGACGGTGTATTCGCCGATGAGGGAGCCGCTGCCGGAGCCGGAGGATGGAGTGGTGATGCGGACTTGGGTCACGCGCATGCGTTTGTTGCTGGATGCCTTGTTGAGGAACTCGATGGTGGTCGGTCCGGATACGGGGGAGTCGAGGGTGTAGGTGGCGGTGCCAGCAGTGCCGCCAGTTACCGATTTAGTGCCCATCGAGGTACCGCCGACATAGAGTTCGATGTCGCAGGAGCCGCTTTCGCTGAATGGCCAGTCGTAGTCGAATTCAACGGCTGCGACACCATTGACAATCGAGGGGGAGGTGAGGGTGCCGCCATAGCGGATGACTGGGGAACCTTGGTCGCCGCGGCAGGATGTCGCGGTCCACGTGCCGAGGTCGCCGCCCGATATGGTTTGGTCAACATAATTGTTGCCACCAGGCGTGAAGCTGATGTTAGCGAAGGTTTCGGTCAAGGTTTCGCCAGAGCCGCCGCCACCACCGGTCGTGAACTGGTCGTCGGAGGCGAGCTGGAGGGTGTACGACGATACACCGTCGCAGGCTGTCCACGAGGCAACGGCGTTGGTGGCGGTGACATCGGTGACAGTTAAATCAGGCACGGTGACGGCGGGCTGCAGCGCCCACGCCGTAGCTGTCGTTAATACTGCGAACAGCAGGGTCATGGCCGCCCGACTAAGGAATGTTCTCGTAAACGTTCTCTCCATAATGGTTATGTCATTTAATTGTTGTCAGTCACTGACCCGGCCCCCGGCCCCTAAAGGGGTGGGTAGAAGCGCGGCAGCCGCAATCTGCCTGCAAAGGTACGCATTTCTGCGGACAAAATGCTTCGCAGGAGCGTTTTTTTTCTTGCCACTCTTTCTGCTTTTTCTGGGTGCCATCATTCTTAATAATTCTCAAAAACAGGCACAAAGATAGTCATAATTCAGTGAAAACGAGTAAATTTGCAACATACTTTAAGGTACCTCTATGCGTCATCGCCATTGGCCATCCCGCTGAACAGCCTACTCCAAAAGACAAGTGGAAGCCTGAAAATGTATCCTATAACGAGTTTGGCGGTAAAGCCGAGTGATGGACTTGATGGCAAATGCTATAGTCTATACGAAGAATAGAGCGTTTCCGAAAACTTATAAAATAGCAGGAGCAACATCCATCGTGGTGTTGCTCCTGTTAATCTTCCTCATCCTCTTCCATCCGGCATGTTCTGTGAGTTTCTCGACGGGCCTCTCGCCAGCGAGGAAAATACTGGTCCATGAGGGCATGGAAGCGGGCGTTGTGACTTGGTTCCAAGAGGTGGCATAGTTCGTGAACCACAACATGTTCGACGCACCATTCCGGCAACAGTAGGACGTAGGCTGATATGCAGATGCTGCGGTCTTTGATATTGCACTGGCCCCAGCGTGAGATGGTGGGCTTGTAATAGACGATGCTAGGCTGGACGCCCATCTCTTTGGTATGTTTTTCCATCATTGGCTCCACCAGAGCCTTCAACCGCTTCAATGCTTCATCGGCCTGGGCGCGAGTGGCCAAAGGCAGTTTGTTGAAGAACTCTGCCCGTTGCTTCTGACGCTCATACGTCTTCTTCTTTGCTTGGCCAATCCACTCACGATGCTCCTCGATGAATGCCATCACCTTCTGGCGAGGCATTCCGATGGGTGCCGACACATGCACATCGCCGTTCTTTACGATGCGCATCGACAAACGGCTCGTCCGCCTGTATGTTACTTGTATCGCCAATTCTTAGCCTATTTCGCTTCGATGTTAATCTTGGGTATGCGGCCGTCTTTCATACGCTGGAATTCGCGGAAGGCGGTAGTGCGACGGAAACCGTTGCCACCAGAGGGGATGCCGTCGTGATAGAACAGGTATGACTTGCCCTTGAAGTCGATGGTGCCGCCGTGGATGGTAAAAGAGCCTGGAGACTCGTCGGTGATACGGCCTTCGTAATGCCACGGACCGTGGATGCTCTTGGCCGTCGAGTATGCCCAATGCTCAGGCACGCCACCAGCGGCATACTCCAGGAAGTAGGTATCACCAATCTTATATATCCACGGAGCTTCCTCAAAGCCGGTCTTCATCACCTTCTTGTGAAGCTGATAGTCCATCTTCATGCATTTTGGTCCGAACTGTGCCTCGTCGTCCAGCATAGCGCGCATGTCGCAGATGCCGTTGTTGGCAAAGCTCTTGTCGATGCTGATCATGTCCTCGTTCAACTTGGCATACCAACAGCCGTTGTTGCCCCAGAAGAGCCATGCTTGCCCGTCGTCATCGATAAACACCGTGGGGTCGATGAACCCCCAGTCGCCAGGGATAAGCGGCTTTCCGATGGGGTCAGCCCAAGGACCTTCCGGACGGTCGGCTACGGCTACACCAATGCCGTGCAGATGCTTAGTGGTGTCTTCTGCGGCCACATACCAATACCACTTGCCGTTGCGCTCGATGGCCTGCGAGGCCCAGGCATTGTCGCCCTGCTTGGCCCACTTGAAGTTGGCGGTGGTCAATACGATGCCGTGATCCGTCCAGTGTTCCATGTCGGTAGTGGAAAACAGCTGCCAGTCGGGCATGCGGAAATACGTTGCCGTGTCCAGGTCGTGACCTGTGAACACATAGAGGCGGTCGCCCGATACCACTGGAGCTGGGTCGGGGTTGTACAGATGGTTGTTCACGCGCTTTTGCGCTTGCAATGTGACGGCCAACAACAGCGTGATGGCTGTGAGAATGGTTCTTTTCATATCGATACTTTCATAAACTATCCTAATATTGGGTGCAAATATACAACAAAATCAAGAATAATGATTACTTTTGCCTTGTTTTTAGATTGGCATGAGCAAAAAACATCTTGATATTTCCCATAAATCCTAATAATTGTAGAAGGGTATAATTGCTTCGAGCTTGCCTGTCATTCGGCTGTGTATGTCCGCAATCCACTTCTCCCATTCCTTTGCCGTCACGGTCTGGCCTTTCTGCTTATAGAGCTTTCCATTCAGGATATTATCCAAACAAATAAAATGGCAAAAATTGACAAAATCCAAAGAAATAATTCATTGAAAGTTGACAAAATCCAAAGAAATCGACTTTAACTTACCTCAACTGATGTGATTAGTGTTTTGTTTCGTCTTGTGCTACCCAAAGGAGTTAACGGATCATTCGGTAAAGGACTTTTGAACCATCAATATGTCAGGATTTCACGTTCTATCGTCGAAAAGTGTGATATTTTACACATTTTTCTTCGATAGAATGTGAAATTTGGCTGTATCATACAATTAATCGCCAATCTATTCGGGGAAAAAATGAAGTTTTTCCTGACGCTTCAGGGGGTGCACTTCCAACCCGGTTTAATTAAAAATTCAATGCAATCTTTATTCGCATCACTGCGTTTTTTAAGATAAACTAACGTATAAAAGAAAAATATCCGCATCCCTGCGTATCAATGTCATCTTTCTTTTTCGCTGCAAACATTGTGAATAATCGTGGTGACGGAGAGTGGAATTGATGTAAGTATGTGTGAGAACGCTTGCTTGTGTCATCGAGTATGACGTGTCGTGTATAGCCCTTTTTCTGTGCATGGTAACATGGCAGGCACAGCGTCATGCAAGGAATTCCGCGAGAATTTCCGTGGAATACCCATGTTGTGGAACCTGTTCATCAGGTGTAACAAGATGTGGAAGGCTGCCACGGAAATTGTCGTGGAATCGGCTTAGCCGCCTGTCCTTGTCATGATTAGCGAGCACCGCCATACCTTTGCACCGAAAAAGGGTAGGAGCGACATGTCCTCCGATGCCGTCATACACGGCAAGCCCTCGCGCGTACATTATATTAATTAAAGTAGAGTAGGATCCCCCCCTCTTTTTCATGTTTTTACAGGTGAAAAGTCTCGTAGGAACGGTTACAAGACTTTCCGGGTCTTGTAAGTGTTAATATAAGAGATTTCGTGTTCCAAAATCTTGTTTTGCTATCATAACGTTTTTCTTTGCAGCGTGTTCCGGCACCACCTGTGCCATGATTTAAAAGAAGTTGTAGTAAAGAGAAACGTTATGAGGACATTCTGGTATTTTACATTGATACTGACGGTAGTGTATGCCATCTATTATACGATTATCATTGCCATCGACCTTCACCGCAAGCCGAAGAAGGCCGATAGCGGTGAGCTGATACTTACCGACGGCATCCTGGATGACGGCGAAGTCGCTAGCGACGGAGTAGTTGTGACCACCGAGCAGCCCCACGAATTCTACGAGACTCCCGAGGGTGGTTTTAGTGATGACGCCCGCTATGCGGGCTATGAGCCGGCAGGTGACCTTGACAAAGGCTACGACTGTGGACTTGAAAATGATGAAGAGGAGGATGCGTTTTACGAGCAGATCTCTACGCCGGAAGGCTTCGATGCCTATCTCAACGAGGAGGGCGCTGAGGTTGACACCGATAATTTGGCATCTTATGTCATTGATGAGCTGGAGGAGATGTATGGCTTTGAGGTCGTCCAGGAAGAGAGCAAGAAGCTCGATACCATCATCCCCCAGATAGAGGAAGAATATACACCTGAAGACTTTGCCCTGCTGCTTATACAGCCAAAGCCAAAGTCCAGCAGGGGGGTGGAATTGATAAATGCGATGCGACCATTGATGCTATGAAGGATGTGAAAAGAAGAAAGACCTGGCCAGGTGTCGTGCCGCCGAGTATGCTGCGTGTCTCTACCGTGATGGTGCTGCTGGCATGTAGCATCACAGCACTCTTTGCCGAGAACAACGGCAGTGCCGTGAACTACAACGGTGGCTATGAGTCTTTGCAGGATGCTGCCCTGTGGGTGATAGGTCTGATGTCCTACACCGTTGAGGTGGTGTATGCCATCGCAGGTATCTTCATCATCTATAATGCCACCGCCATCTATATCAAGCTTCAGACCGGCGAGGGTGGGGTGGTGAAGAGCAGCCTGATGCTCGTAGGCGCCTGTCTCTTCCTGGCTACCGCCATGACGGTGCTGCCTGCATTCTTCGGCTATGACTATATGCAGAGGGGAAAGACGGTGTTTAATCCGCTGTGGTAAAGGGCTGTAGCCCAAATTAGGAATGTGAGTATTTAATGATATAGTTTGTTTTAGTGTTTATTTAAAATGTAAAGTTCTATGAAAATGTTTATTGTTAATGCCTTGTCAAGGGCTTACCTTGGGGTTAAGGGCGTCGTGACTGACCGCCGCTTCCTCACCCTGCTTTGTTGTGTACTGTTCGTTGGTGTTTCTGCCTTCGCACAGGGCGGTACGGTGATTACAGGCGACCCGGGCCAGCAGGCTTTGGGTAATGCCGCCGACCAGATCCGTACGTACATTCCCTATGTGAAGACGCTGTGCTACGCCCTTGCAGGTGTCGTCGCTTTGCTTGGTGCCATCTCTGTGTACATCGCCATGAACAACGAGGAGCAGGATGTCAAGAAGAAGATCATGATGGTCGTCGGTGCCTGCATTTTCCTGATTGCAGCTGCCGAGTCGTTGCCTCTGTTCTTCGGTTACACTACTGGCACAGCCGCACCTTAACGTCCCTAATGTTATGTCGGAGATGACCGATTATCCTGAGTACCCGGTTTTCAAGGGGTTGCAACGGCCCCTTGAATTCTTCGGGTTCCGTGGCCGCTACATCGTATGGGTCGCGGTGACCGCCGGTGCTTCCCTCCTTGGGTTCTTCATCCTTTACGCTGTTCTTGGCGTGCTCTGGGGTTTTGTCTTTGCCTTGACGGCACTTGTCGTTGGTAGTGGATTTATCTTCTTCTACCAGCAGAAAGGTCTTTACTCGAAGAAGGTGGAAATAGGTGTTTTTGTAGTTAGGAGTGTTGAATGTTGAATTTTGAATTGTTCGTCGCTGGCGAATTATAAATTGAGAGTTAAGAATGTTGATTGTTGAGTTTTGAATTTAAAGTTTTGCTTTAAGAATTATATAATATATGTTGACGTTGTGTGTGATATTGGTATCTGTCAGTGTGGCGTGTGGCATTGGACTCAGCATCTGGCTGTTCGGTACTGGCGGTAAGCGCAGCAAGGTTTTCCAGGACATCTATTTCACGATAGAGGATGTTGACGGTGTTGGTGTGGTCTATACCAAAACCGGCGAGTATTCCGCCATTGTCAGGATGGACAACCCTGTTACGAAGTACAGCGCTGACATCGACATGTACTATGCCTTCACCTCGCTGATGGAGCTGGTGCTGCAAACCCTCGGCGAGGGCTATGCTGTGCATAAGCAGGATATCTTCATCAAGAAGGCCTTCCATATCCCTGCCGAGGAACGGGGCAAGAAGCTCAGCTTCCTGACCGCGTCGTATTACCGTTTCATGGACGGCAGGCAGTATATCGCTCAGGAAACCTATCTGACCATTACCCAAGAAAACAAGAAGAACGGCCTCTTCAGCTATGACGCCTCGAAGTGGCGTGACTTCCTGGTGAAGATTCATAAGGTCGTAGACCAGCTGCAAGACGGTGACATCACCACTGCCGAGCTGTTGGACGTCACGGCAGCGAAAGACTATGTTGACCGCTTCTTTGCCATGAACTTCCGTGACAGGATCGTCTCTATGGATAACTACAAGGTCGATGGTGACGGTATCGCCATCGGCGACCGCCAGATGAAGGTCTTTTCTTTGCTGGATGTTGATAAAATACAGATGCCGGGTGTGTTGCG
>JAEEVT010000121.1 GCA_016291005.1 Prevotella sp.
TCTCACCCATGAAGCGCTTAATCGAGTAAACGGTCTTCTTCGGGTTAGTGATGGCCTGACGCTTAGCGGGGTCGCCAATCTTGCGCTCACCGTTCTCTACAAATCCAACAACTGAAGGCGTTGTACGCTTGCCTTCGCTGTTGGCGATGACTACCGGCTCGTTACCTTCGAAAACGGCAACGCAGCTGTTAGTTGTTCCTAAGTCGATTCCAATAATCTTTCCCATAATTCTTATTTTTTTAATTGTTAATAATCAAATTTTGTCGATAACCTAACAGCAAAGCATGTGCCAACGAGTGACACTTTCAGGTGGCAGTGACAATTTGTCATACATGTCATGAAGAAATAATGGCAAAAAAATTTGCTTTTTTGCTTCCTTCTTTGTAACTTTGCAGGCGAATTGATCAATTTTGACGTTACATCATGATGAAAAAACTCTCATTAGTGGCCTTGTTGGCCTTTGCTACCATGTCGGTTAGCGCTCAAGACAATCCATATATTGTCAAGACAAAGGGTGTTAAGAAACCTGCCCAGCACGCTGTTGTGGCTTCCGAGACAAAGTCTGAGGAGGACGATGGTCCCCAAGATTTCTTAGGTAAGAATTTCCGTTACTACAGCATGTGTGACTGGAAAGACGGCATGCGTTTTATGGTCGTTCCTGAAAAGTATGACCTTTTGGTAAACACTTTCCACGATGCCAACACTGGCAAGGAAGTCAGTAGTGCCGCCCTGCGCCACCACATCATGGTCTATAAGGGTCACGAAGACATGCCAAATGGCCGTGTCCATGTCCGTTTCTTCTGCGAGACAGACAACAAGAGCTATTACTACGAGCTTCCCAATGGTACTTTCGACGACTACTGCTACGGCAAGCTGGGCGTTCCAACACTGGCTTATCTGGGCGATGTCGACAAGGCTCGCGAGTTGCTGTTGAACCAGCACCTGCTTACCCGTACTAAGGAATACCGTGAAGATACGGAGTATGACGGCGACGGTTATAGCGAGGTCACCGTTCCTAAGAACAAAGTGGTAAAGGTTGTTGCCGTTGGCGTCGGCACACGTTCGTTCCCCGTCAAGATTATTGTCGAGGACGAAGATGGTCGTCAGTTCTATCAGAGCGTTGCCATGAGTAAGACCAACAGCGGCATGCGTGACAACGAGTTCGACGTGGACAATGCCAAGTTCTTCTTCCCTGGCTCCTTCGAGTATACCGGTGGTGAGATGGTCGTTTCTAAAAACATTTCCGACTATCTGAACCAGACCGTCCACACGAAGTATCCCACCGCCATGAGCAGTAAGGGTTCTGGTAAGGTACGTGATGTTAAGGTACCTCGCTTCACGGGCTTTATCATCGACGACATTCGTCCTGTTAAAAATACAGGGTTCTTTACATTGACTTTGCGTGAGGAAGAGTCACGCCGTATCTACTATAAGGATATCGCTTTCGACGAGGAAATCGCCAAGGCCGATGGCAACAAGGATGACTACTTCGGTTATCTGTTTGGCATGGGCGAAGGTGAGGCTCGTTCCACCACGTTGGAGACTCGTACTGCCATTCGTGAGGGTCGTGTCATTCCCGGCATGACAGAAGAAGAAGTTGAGCTGGCTGTGGGTGAACCCGTTTCTAAGATTCCCGACAGCAATGGTGTCATGGAGTGGCTTTACAACCGTTCCAACGGTGTGCTCCTCGTGGTACGCTTCGATAAGGATGGCATCGTGACGAAAGCTGGTGGTCGCGCCAACAAGGGTGCTGTGGGTGGTGCAACAGGTACGCGCCGTGCGGCTTCCATGAAGAACAGTAGCGCTCGTCTGACGGGAAGTGGCCTTTCTGTTCAGTAAAAAAGTAAACTATTCCCCCTCCTTACAATATAGAGGGCTGCATCAGTTGGTGCAGCCCTCTTTTATTGTTACCCTTTGTTGGCAATAGCCTCCAAAATTATGCTCTTTGATTTTACTCTTTGTCGGCAATGGCCTCCATGATTTTGGCCTCCAGTTCCTCGCACAACTCGGGGTTGTCCTTCAACAGCGCCTTGACGGCATCGCGTCCTTGGGCCAGTTTTGCGTCACCATACGAGAACCATGAACCGCTCTTCTTGATGATTTCGTGCTCAACGCCCAGATCTACCAACTCGCCAATCTTCGAGATACCCTCGCCGAAGGTAATCTCAAACTCTGCCTTGCGGAAGGGGGGAGCCACCTTGTTCTTCACCACTTTCACCCGCACCTGATTGCCGATGACGTTGTCGCCGTCCTTGATGCTGGTCACCTTGCGGATGTCAAGGCGTACCGAGGCGTAGAACTTCAGGGCGTTACCACCCGTCGTCGTCTCAGGGTTGCCGAACATGACGCCAATCTTCTCGCGCAGCTGGTTGATGAAGATGCAAGTGGTATTCGTCTTAGCGATGGTACCCGTCAGTTTGCGCAGTGCCTGCGACATCAGTCTGGCATGCAGGCCGACGGCCGAATCACCCATGTCGCCCTCAATCTCCTTCTTTGGCGTCAGGGCTGCCACAGAGTCGACTACCAGGATATCGACGGCACTCGAACGTATCAGCTGGTCGGCAATCTCCAAGGCTTGTTCACCGTTGTCAGGCTGCGAGATGTAGAGGTTATCCACATCGACGCCTAACTTTTCAGCATAGAAGCGGTCGAAGGCATGCTCGGCATCGATGAATGCTGCAATGCCACCGGCCTTTTGTGCTTCGGCTATGGCGTGTATGGCTAGCGTCGTCTTACCACTTGACTCCGGACCATAAATCTCGATGATGCGTCCTTTGGGGTAACCGCCTACGCCGAGGGCTGCGTTCAGACCGATGCTGCCAGTAGGTATCACGTCCACGTTCTCTATCTTTTCGTCGCCCATCTTCATGATGCTGCCCTTGCCAAAATCCTTCTCGATCTTCGCCATAGCAGCCTGCAGGGCTTTCATCTTCTGCTGTTGCGGGGTCAACTGCTCCGCATTTTCTTCTTTCTTTGCCATAGTATTTTTTTATTTCGTTATTACGTTATTTCGTTATTACGAGATTATGGGATTATGGAATTACGACATTAAAGTTCTAGGTCGCCGTCGTGGATCTCGTGCCAGGGCAGGCCTTGTTTGTTAAGCTGTTCCATGAAAGGATCGGGGTCAAACTCCTCAACGTTATAGACGCCGGGCTTTTTCCACAGCCCCTTGCAGAACATCATGGCACCTATCATGGCTGGAACGCCAGTGGTGTACGAGACGCCCTGCATGCCGGTCTCTTCGTAGGCAGCACGATGCGAGCAGTTGTTAAATACATAATAGGTGTGCTCCTTGCCGTCGTTGCCGATACCGCGGATGCGGCAACCGATGGAAGTCTCGCCCTCGTAGTTCTCACCGAGGTCTTGCGGGTTAGGCAATACAGCCTTCAGGAACTGCAAGGGGACTATCTTGACTTTAGCTACGCCAGAACCATCTGCCAGCGGAGCTTCGTACTCCACCTCGTCGATGCGGCTCATGCCGATGTTCTGGATGACTTCCAGATGCTTCAAGTACTGCTGTCCGAAGGTCATCCAGAAGCGGGCGCGCTTGATGGTCGGATAGTTAATGACCAGCGACTCTATCTCTTCGTGGTGCAACAGGTAGCTGTCGCGCGGACCAATGTTAGGATAATTCAGGTCTTTGTGAATCTCCAGAGGCTCGGTCTCTACCCACTGGCCGTTCTCCCAGTAGAGTCCCTTCTGGGTAATCTCGCGGATGTTGATTTCCGGGTTGAAGTTGGTGGCGAAGGCCTTGTGGTGGTCGCCGGCATTGCAGTCCACGATGTCCAGATATTGAATCTCCTTGAAGTGGTGCTTGGCAGCGTAGGCGGTATAGATAGAGGTGACGCCAGGATCGAAGCCGCAGCCAAGGATGGCAGTCAGACCGGCCTCACGGAAACGTTCGCGATAGGCCCATTGCCACGAATATTCGAAATGCGCCTCGTCCTTAGGTTCGTAGTTGGCAGTATCAAGATACGAGCATCCGCAGGCCAGACAGGCCTCCATGATAGTGAGGTCCTGATAGGGTAGGGCGAGGTTCACAACCAGTTCGGGCTTGTAGTCGTTAAACAGGGCCTTCAGCTGTTCCACATCGTCGGCATCCACTTGTGCTGTACGGATGGGCAGCGTGTAGCCTTTCTTGTGGATTGCCTCTACGATGGCGTCGCATTTTGCCTTGCGACGGCTGGCAATCATGAACTCTGTAAACACGTCAGCGTTCTGGGCAATCTTGAACGCTGCTACCGTTGCGACGCCTCCGGCGCCAATCATTAATACTCTTGACATAGTCTTATTTCGTTTTCGTTATTACGTTATCGTTATCGTTTTCGTTATATCGTTATTACGTTATTACGTTATATCGTTATTACGTTATTACGACATTTTATTTAGTTCTTCTGACTTAATCCCGAGAGCCGCCATCAGCGAGTAGCCGAGGATTTCCTGACGGAACTGTCCGTTAGGCATGGGCTGCATGCTGAGTACGGTGATGTGCCTGTCGGGGTCAACTTGTCGAAGGGCCTCGCGTACCTTATTATATATATGTTCACTGTCGGGTACGACGATGAGTCGGTTTACCTCTTCGGCATTGGCCAAGACTTGCAGCGAGTCGATAAACAGGTCGTCCATCGTAGTCAAGTCTTCCACCACGACGCAGCTGATGAGAAACTCACCCAAAGGGCCGGTGAATGCCTTGCCGTCGAGTTCTGCAAACGAACCTGGAGCAAAGTTCTCCATCTTTGCCAGCTTGTGTAGCAGGACAACCTGAATCGATGTCTGAGGCTTGATATCTGATGTTTGATGTTTGTTGTCTGATTTCTGGGGTCGCAGGCCGCCGTCCAGAGCTACACACTCCAGCCACTGCGCCATGTCGGCCTGCAGAATGCGGCGGCCCAGCATGCGCTCGAAGTTCACTATTAGGTCAAACGCAACCTTGTCGACGTAGTCGGCGTCGACAAGGATGACGGTTTTACTCCATTTTTCGTTGTTCACAGTTCTATTCTTATCACCTGCAAAAATAGGCATTTCTTTTCAAACTGCCAACTTTCCAACGAACTTTTTTCATAAAAATAAAAAAAGCAGGAGCGAAAGCCCTTTGGCCTCGCCCCTGCTGGTATATAAATGATGTTCGTTCGATGGGGATTACTTCACCATCATCTTGCGGCCGTTCTCGATGACAACACCCTTGAAATCGTTGCTGACCTTCTGTCCTGCCAGGTTGTAGCGCTGGGCATTGTTGCCGTTGTCAGCCTTCATGTTGCTGATGCCTGCACCGCCTTCGCCAAACTGGAATCCATAGACGCCAAGCTGGCTCTTGGGGTTGAACAAGTAGTAAGTCTTGCCAGCCTCAACCTGTAATGTCAGATAGCCCAGGCAAGGACGATTTTGCGTGCATGCATTGGTGTGCTGGACGATAAAGTCATCCGGCATCTTGCCCTCGTTCAGATACTTAGCCGTACCTTCTTCAACGCTACCTTCGTAGGGGAAGCCGTTGTTCTGGTAGAATACTGCTACGTCAATATTCGCTGCCGGGATGTGAACACCTGTAGCCTTGTCGACGATGTATGTGGCGTGGTTGCCCTTGTTGACATAGATGCCTATTTTCAGTTTTCCGGTGGCAGCAGCTGTAATTTCGTAGTAGCATCCTCTTCCAGGCACCATGCCACAGCCCTCTGACCAGTAGACCTCTGCATAACGTGGACCTACCTCGTCACCGTTGTCGTTCACATAGAAATACTCGACCGACTCAATGGCGGGATTTCCAGCCTTTGGCTTCACGTAGCTTGTGAACTTCACATCGCAAAGGTCAGTGTCTAAGGCCATGTTAGTTCCAGCGCCACCAGACTTCTGCCAAGCCTCTCCTTGCTTAGCGTCAGAGTTGGGCGTAGAGACGCCGCGCAACGTGATGCTTGCGGTTTTTGCCTCAAAGAAGTAGTCCTGCAGCGTGTTCGGCTGGGTGTTTGTGGCAGCAAGTACTGCTTCAGCCCCGGGGTCTGAGGGGAAAATGTCCGCAATCTTCTTCATGTTGGGATTAGTGTTAGGAGTAGACGTGGTATTCAGCGCATCCACATCAAGGTCTTCGGCAGTCCACAACTCCTGCGCATTAACGCTCATGGCAACGAGGGCCACGCTAATAAGGGTAAAAATTTTCTTCATACTCGTTCGCGTTTTATTTGTAAGTAATTAATTGCTTGCTCTGTTTTGTAATTACGCCTGCAAATGTACACTTTTTCTTTCAAACTGCCAAATATTTTTGTAGTTTGTTGTTCTTATGACGTTTAAACACCTAAAATGTCATCACAAAAAGTCGTTGCGTTTCGATTTTGTAACTTTTTCGTAGAATGTTTGGCCGTTATGAAATTTGTTCGTACATTTGCAGAACGTACAAACTACGTAGGCTTATGAAAAGAATAGGTGTTTTAGTGATGATGGCTTTCACCTGGTTGGCTGGCTGGGCACAGACGACAGGACAGGCGCTTTCTCCGACAGGCCAGACACTGGCATTCCCCACGGCAGAGGGCTTTGGCAAGTATGCCTCTGGCGGAAGGGGTGGCAAGGTGGTCGAGGTGACGACGTTGGCAGACAGCGGCGAGGGATCGCTGCGCTGGGCGCTGACAGAGGCTGGCCGGGAAGATGCCACCATCGTGTTTCGTGTCAGCGGCATCATCGACATCGGTCCCAACCCTCAGCGTAAGAACGAGCGTTCCATTCGCGCCAAGCTCCGCAACGTCACCATAGCTGGCCAGACGGCTCCAGGCAAGGGTATCCTGTTGCGCGGCGGCAAGTTGAACCTTGGCGGTTCTGAGAATGTCATCATCCGTAACATCCGTGGCAGGCTTGGTGTCAAGGAACTGGAGCGTCAAGAGGGCGAGAGCGACGAAGCCTACAAGAAGCGCTGTTTCATCGACGGCGGAGCCATCGGCATCGAGAACGCCCGTAACATCATCATCGACCATTGCTGCTTCGGTTGGAGCGGCGAGGAGAACATGACCATGTACGACAACCACTTCACCACCGTTCAGTGGTGCATCATCCACGAAGGGCTGCACAACGCCGGCCATAAGAAGGGTGTTCGTGGCTATGGTGCACAATGGAGTGGATCACCGGCTACGTTCCACCACAACCTGCTGGCCCATAACGACAGCCGCAGCCCGCGCATCAACGGCGCCTCGAACCCTGGTGGCGACAAGAATGTCTTCCTCGAATATATTAATAATGTGAACTACAACTGGGGCCGCCAGAACTCCTGTTACGGTGGTGAGAACGAGGCCGGCGAAGGCAGCACCCACCTCTGTAACTTCATCGGCAACTATTACAAGCCCGGTCCTGCCCACCCCGAGGACAACGTTTTCGTCGAGCTGTCCAACGCCCGTAAGGGCAAGCAGCTCACTTCGCCAAGCATCTGGTATTTCAGCGGCAACGTAATGGAGGGCACGAAGGCCAAGGACAACTGGCAGCTCGTCAGCAACAAGACGCCCTTTACCGTCGAGCAGCAGCAGTCGCTCAACCGCCTGCTCCCTCAGTCCTCATCCGCCGTTCCTTCCCCTCAGTCCGCGGTCGGCGGTTTTCCCGCCGACATCCCCCTCGCCGCTTCCCTTCTTAAACCTGAGTCCGCCAAGAAGGCCTACGAACACGTCCTTGCGAAGGCCGGCACCATCCACCGCGATGCCGTCGAGCAGCGCATCGTCGATGAAGTCCGTAACGGCACGGCTCTTTACCAAGGTCCCACCGCCCACAAGAAAGGCATCATCGATAACCCCGCCGACGTAGGCGGCTGGCCGACAGCCTGGAACCACGAACTCATCTTGGACAGCGACCACGACGGCATGCCCGACTCCTGGGAGCGCACCAACGGCCTCGATCCCACGAATCCCGACGACCGCAACCTCGTCATCTCGAAGGATGGCTACACCGCCCTTGAGGTTTACCTCTGTTCCCTCATGGGCGAAAAGATCAGCAAATAGACTCTTACCAAAAAATAAAGGATTTTTAAATATGACACCACAGGAACAAAGAAATGAGCGTTTGGCTCAGACGATTATCAAGAACCTAAAGCGTCGCCACATGGAAGGTTTCTATTGTGCGACGCCAGAAGAGGCAGTGAAGAAGGTTTCCGAACTCATTGAGGACGGAAGTAGTGTGACATGGGGCGGAACGATGACCATCCGCGACTTGGGCATTCCCGATTATCTCAGGAACCGTGGTACTTTAGAGGTGCTTGATCGCGACCTCGTCGAGACACCGGAAGAGAAGCAAGCCATGTATCTCAGGGCTTTCTCTACGGATGTATACCTCACGAGCGCCAATGCTATCTCCGAGGATGGCGTTATCGTGAACATCGACGGTAACGGCAATCGTGTGGCAGCAATTACCTGGGGACCTAAAAAGGTGATCTTCGTGGTAGGACTCAACAAGGTGGCTCAGGATGTTGAGTCCGCTCTTGCCAGGGCACGTAGCACGGCATCGCCCATTAATGCTGCACGCTTTGACATCAAGACCCCTTGCCAGATTGATGGTGTGTGCCACAACTGCAACTCGCCGGAATCCATCTGCAACTACGTCCACTTCCTCAGAAACTCACCACGAGGCCGTCATGTCGTGGTATTGGTTGGTGAGAGCCTCGGATATTGACGCTCAAGGTCTTTATCCTATTATTTCTTAATTCTTAAGGTAAAAAACACGAAGAATCCCAAATAATTAGTAAATTTGCACCGTGTAATAGAATTATTCACCATTTTAACATCTATAGCATTATGAAGAAAACTTCTTTGACACTTTTTGCAGCTGTCGTATTGATGATGTCAAGCTGCATGACAGCCGGTGTTGGAACAGCTCCTGCTACTGGTTCAAACGGTAATGTGTGGGGTAATGTGCTTGGCGCTGTATTGGGTCAAGTGCTGTTGGGCGGAATGAATTTCGACCAGTCGAGCCTTCTTGGTAACTGGAACTACAATGCTCCAAGTGCTGCCTTTACTACTCAGCAGGCTCTGACAAAGGCCGGAGGTTCTGCTACGATAAACAATATTGCTTCGTCGCTGGCAAATAACTACAGCAATATCGGCATTAGTCGTAACAACACCTCTTTCTCGTTCCTTGATGGCAACAAGTTCTCGGCTAAGGTAAATGGCATTCCTTTCAGCGGAACCTATACCTATAACCCCCAGAACGGTGAAATCGCTCTCAAGACCGCTACTGAGACCATTAAGGGTAACGTCACCAAGACCGAGAAAGGCATGGGTCTGATGTTTGACGCCACACAGATGACCAACATCCTTCAGAAAGAAGGTAAGGTTAGCAATACTGCTGCTGTTCAGGCAGTCAGCAAGCTCGCTAAGAGTGCCAACGGTGCTCGTGTGGGCTTTGAGCTTACAAAATAAGACTGACTAATTCTTGTCCAATAAGGATAAAGCATCGGACGGTGGGATCATATAGTTGTCTCACTGTCCGATGGCTTGTTTATATTCCAGTAATTTGTTCTGATAGTCGGCGAAGGCGTCGGTATATTTGTCGCAGGATTGTTGATAGAGCATCTGAGCTTCAAGCAAATCTGACATCTTTGAGGTTCCGGCACGATAGTAGTTGCGATTCAGACGGAGGTTCTCCTCGGCTTGTTCGATACTGCGTTTAGCCAGTTGTAATAGCTGGTAAGACTCCTCTACACCATTCCAGGCGTTCTGCATACGGATTTTCAGAAGTTCGGCATTGTCGGCCAATTGTTCCTGAGCCTGCTGATGTTCTATCTTGCGGCGCTTGATGGTGTGAGAGCCGCCCCACCAATCACTAATAGGAACGCTGACTGTGGCGAAAACCATGCCAAACGTGTGATTGTTGTCTAACAGATTATGATAGTTGTAGCCTGCACCCACAGCCACTGACGGCAGGTTCTGACCGACGGCCAGTTTCTTCTGGAGGTTGGCAGCTTCGACCTGTTTGCCTAACAACTGATACTCTGCTGTTCCCAAGAGCGCTTGGTTATGGTCCTGACGAGACAAAAGTGCCGACGGAATGTCCGACTGATAGCTAATAGCAAACGACGTATCGCGCAGGCCGCAGTATTGCGACAGCAAGAGGCGAACAATGGAAATACCGTTCTGTAGTTTCAGCCGCTGACTTTCGATGTCGTTCTGGCGCAGTTGTACTTGCAGCAGGTCGTTGCGCATAGCCAAGCCAGCACGCACGGCAATATCGACATCCTTATGAATACCAGCCAACAAAGTATCGACGGCCTCGATGGTCTTCATTTTCTCTTGTAGTGATGCCAACTGCCAGAAGTATTGTTCGGTAGTCTTCTCCACTTCGTTTTCCGATAGTTGCAACTGGAGTCGGCTCACGTCCTCGCCGACCTTGGCGAGTTTATTGCCGTTGATAATCTGCCCTCCGGCAAATACCGGCTGCATGGCCATCAGCGAACCAACGGTACCGTTCTTCATCATCGAGATGCTGATGGGAC
>JAEEVT010000122.1 GCA_016291005.1 Prevotella sp.
AAGAAGGCCATCCGTCCGTATGTCGATGAGGTGCTGGACGCCTTTGAGGTCAAGTTTCGTGTCTACGTGGAGCAGATTGCCATTGGTGCGCTGAACCTTTATGGCGTGCTGACAGTGAGCGAGTTGAAGACTATCCTGAAGGACTGTATGGAACTGGAGGATGATGGTACGGGCGTATTCGAGCACATCTATCCGCAGTCTGTCGCCCTGCAGATGCAGAAAAACGAAGGCTATTTTGGTGATGGTGAGGATTTCTTTACTTCGCCCTTTGTACACGATTTTGGCTATGTCTTGCAGGAGCGGAAGAAACGTAAAGAGACCGCTACGCTGAAGCCCTTCGACGTGGATGACATCAAGGAGGCTGGCGGTATGCCTGTGCCTGGCATTCCTAATGAGGTTAGCGAACGGATGCTGAATATACTGGAGACCAAGTTGGGTTTTACCAAGCAGGAGGCATACTATTGGGAGTTTATGCTATGGCGGCTGGTACAGGAAGAGGATACTCAGATACCGGCCATTATCCAAACGCTTATGGATGCCGTCTCGCCTGAGAACTGTCCTAAGGGTCTCAATGATTTGAATGATATAATACAGGTGGTGATGGAGTTTCTAAACCATGCGCCTCGCTGGATATTCCGTGGCCGTTGCCCTGTCGATTTAAGACAATCGGATCCTCCAATGACTTCGGCTCCTCAGATCACTATTGGTCCGAATATGCGTCGTATGGGATATCGTCAGGAGGATGTCCAGAGGCAGGTCAATGACATCTGGAAGCAGGAGCGAGAGTCCTTCATGCCGTATGTGGCTCCGCCAAAAGTGGGAAGAAACGACCCATGTCCTTGCGGCAGCGGCAAGAAGTACAAGAATTGCTGCGGAAGAGGTAATTGAAAAGATACAGAACAATAGCAACACTTATGGATAAACTCTCAACACAACAGCGACATACTAATATGGCGGCGATTCGGTCGAAAGACACGAAGCCAGAGATGATTGTGCGACGTGGGTTGTGGAAGAGAGGATTCCGTTATAGGCTGAACCATAAGCGGCTGCCTGGACATCCGGACTTGGTGTTGAGAAAGTATAGGACATGCATCTTCGTGAATGGGTGCTTTTGGCATGGACACGATGTTACAATAACCAACAAACAAGAAACAATAAACATTGAGAGTTCTGCGTGCTGCAAGATTCCGAAAACGAACAAGGAGTTTTGGGTAGCAAAGATTCGGAGGAACAAAAAACGGGACAAGGAAGAGCAGCGGAGGCTGGCGGAGATGGGCTGGCATTGCATCACGGTTTGGGAGTGCGAACTGAAACCGTCGAAACGTGAAGAGACACTGGACTCAATCGCTTTCACCCTGAACCATATCTGGTTGCAGGATCATGGGGCAATCGTTGTTCCGTATCCAAAAGTGGAAGAAGAGGATATGCAGATGCCGATAGCTGCGGAAGATGATTCTTTAGAATATACACAAAAATAAAAAGGCAACAATGGATATACAGGACTTATTGAATCGTACGGATAGGTTTGCAGCCAATGCAGGTTGTAGGATTACGGAGGTGAACGAGCAGCATGCCGTGGCGGAGATGACGGTGACGACGATGCACCTGAATGGTGGTAATGTGTGCCAGGGAGGGGCGCTGTTTACACTGGCCGACCTGGCCATTGCTGCTTGGATGAACTACAATGGACAGCTGACGTTCGGCATCAACAACGGTATCATGTTTGTATCGAGTGCGCGTGAGGGCGATGTACTGCGGGCCGAAGCCGTTGGCATATGCGACCACCACAAGATTCCTGCCGTAGAGGTGCGCGTGACCAATCAGGAGGGACGGCTCATCTGTCACGTGACAGGCATGGGATATCGTAAAAACATATACGTACCAACGGAAGAATGAAGAAAATCATCGTAGCGATTGATTCGTTCAAGGGTTGTCTGACATCGGCTGAGGCTAATCAGGCAGCAAGCGAGGGTATTATCGACAAAATGCCTGATGCTGAGGTTGTGCAGGTACCTGTGAGCGATGGCGGCGAGGGCTTTATGGAGGCGTTTAAGTCGGCGATGGGTGGCGAGATTGTAGAACTCAACGTGAAAGACCCGCTGATGCGAACGATTGGGGCGCAGTATCTTGTGCTGGGCGATACGGCGGTGATAGAGATTGCCAAGGCCAGCGGACTGACATTGCTCAAGCCTGAGGAGCGCAATCCGATGGTGGCAACGAGTTATGGCACTGGCCAGTTGGTTGTAGATGCCGTAAGAAGAGGTTGTAAGCGCATCATTGTAGGGCTTGGGGGAAGTGCCACCAGCGACTGTGGAATTGGCATGCTGCGAGCGATTATCGATGCGTTTGCCAAGCGTGGCAATTGGGACGATGTGCGCGAACTGGATGACGTTCGCTTTACGATAGCAACGGATGTCACCAATCCGCTTTGTGGCGAACAAGGAGCTGCACATGTTTTCGCGCCTCAGAAAGGTGCAACACACGAACAGGTTTTTGCTCTTGATGCTCGCGCCAAGCATTTTGCGGAGGCATCAGCCAAGCATCTGGGTCGTGATTGCCAGAATTTGCCAGGGGCAGGTGCTGCAGGCGGCTTGGGCTATGCCTTCCTACAATATATGAATGCCGACTGTCGCTCTGGCATCGACCTTTTGTTGGATACCATCCATTTCGACGACCTATTGCAAAATGCCGACCTTGTGATTACTGGCGAAGGCTCTGCCGACCGCCAGACCCTGATGGGCAAGTTGCCCTTTGGCATCTTGCAATGCGCCCAAAAGCACGATGTGCCTGTTATGCTAATAGCAGGCCGCATAGCCGATGAACAGCAGCTCTTGGCAGCTGGATTCTCCCACGTCGCCTGCATCAACCCTCCTGGCACACCCCTCGAAATCGCCCTGCAACCAGAAACGGCGAAAGAGAATATTAGACTTTCAATTACAACCTTTACTTCTTGAAGTTTATATGAAGATATGATAACTGCTAAAGAAATCATCGAGTACATGGAGTCGCTGCAGAACGAAGAGCAGCGAAGAATACTCATGGGGTTCTTTAAGACGGGACCAGGTGAGTATGGCGAGGGCGATGAGTTCCTTGGATTGAAAGTGCCGCAGACACGAGAGGTCGTAAAGAATGCATGGAAGGACTTTCCCTTGAGCGAGGTGCCTGAACTGCTGATGAACCGCTGGCATGAGGTGAGGCTCTGCGGACTGCTGATACTGGTGGAGAAGTTTGAGAAGCTGGCCTCAAAACGATTTGAGACTGACGAGAAAGCTATCCGTGGGCGCGACGAAATCCTCACGCTCTATCTTCAGTACGCTGACCAAGCGAATAATTGGGACTTGGTAGATTTGTCTGTGCATAAGATCCTGGGCCATTGGCTGTTGCTACCAACCTTTTTGGGTGGAAAAGAGGCTGGTCTTCATAAAGAATACAAACTGAAGCTATTGGACGAACTTGCATGTTCAGACTCAAGTTTGTGGAAGCAACGCATGAGTATGGTCTGTTCGTGGAAGACTTCGCAGATGGGAGATCCATCGTGGTGTCTGCGTTATGCAGAGATACATCTGCACCATCAGCACGACCTGATGCATAAAGCCGTAGGTTGGATGCTACGCGAGATGGGTAAGAGGGTAGGGATGGACTTACTTCGCGATTTCCTTCGTCAGCACGCTCACGAAATGCCTCGCACCATGCTGCGCTATGCTATTGAGAAGATGCCTGAACAGGAACGCCAGTACTGGCTAAATATTCCTCAGGACTTCGCTCCTGCCAAGAAATCTAAGACCAATCGCTTTGCAGGTATCCCTGTGCCAGGCTTCGTGGAGATGATTTTGAAGGGCGACGATGAGGCGATGTACTACCTATTGCACGACCGACTGAATCATCAACTACGCAACCGTTACGAAGCCTATAATAACCATCTCAACGACGATTATGAGGATGTCGTTGACGATTTCTTTCTCTATCTCCGTGAGAGTGGTCGCTATCCCTATCAGCCTTTGCAGCGTATCAAGAAAAAGGAAGCTTTCGAGACGTGGCTGCTCAACACCTTTCGTAACTATCTGAGCAATCGGGCTGATGCAGAGACTCCAAACGGCTGTATCCCAATCGATGCGAATATCCATGTGGCTGTCGAAGCTCCCTCAGATATCACCAACGAACGAAAACTGGCAGTTGTGTCGCATCTCATCGCCTATGCCCATCAGGTGTTCTATCCTCGTGGACGCTTCATTTTCCTGCGCTCCCTGCTGACCATGCTCAACAAGCAAAAGGCCGTCCCCAACAAAGAGATGGCTGAGGCGCTTGATATGTCAGATTTGGCGTATCGTTTTGCCTCCTATCGCATGAAGCAGAATGTGCAGAGTTTCCGTGAGCGTCTGCTCAAGGGTGAAACACTCAGACTCGACGATGAACACCAGCAGATGGCCGATAACATCAATCGCGACTTCGTCCACCTCTATCCGACGATCTTCCGCATTTACATAGAATGCATCGATACGCTCAAGACCAGTACAGCCGTCAAGCATCTTCGTCAGCAGTATCTCGAAGAGCGAGGCTTGGCAGTTCACGAACCAGACTCCGATAGCTCCAACCACGTCAGTATTCCTGCATTTTGGGAGAAACTGAACCGTTGGATGACCACATAACAAGCACGATGATGACTTCCTATCTGAACACAGAGAATATTGCCCGCAGCAAGGATGGTATCGAGTACCATCCCCTGCGTCCTTTCCTGCCAGAGAATGCGAAGGTGCTGTTCTTGGGCAGTTTTCCACCCCAGCGCAAGCGGTGGTGCATGGATTTTTATTATCCGAACTTTATCAACGATCACTGGCGCATTGAGGGACAGATATTCTTTGGCAACAAGAACCACTTCGTTGACCTTGAAGCCAAGCGTTTCAAGATAGATGAGATTATTGCCTTCTGCAAAGAGAAAGGTCTCGCCTTCTTCGACACCTCTACGGCTATTCGTCGCCTGCAAGACAACGCCTCCGACAAGTTCCTTGAGGTCGTGGAACCAACTGACATTCACGCTCTTATTTCCCATTTGCCCCACCTTCACGCTATTGTCACCACGGGCGAAAAGGCAACAGAGACCATCTGCGCCTCGCTCGGCATTTCAACCATTCCCAAGGTCAACACCTTTGTTGCTATTCCTGGGATAGAGGATCCCTCCCCTTGTGGGGAGGGCGAGGGGAGAGGCTTTCTCTATCGCCTCCCGTCTTCTTCGCGTGCCTATCCTTTATCTTTCGACAAAAAGGTGGAGGCCTATCATCATTTTTTTAACTACATTCAGATATGAGAAACATAGTGATACACAGCTGCCCTGAGTTGATGGACTTCATTCAGGAGGTGGGGTTTCTACCTTTGTTAGATAGTGGCATCAGGGGCTACTCGGCCGAGGATGTCGTTGATGAGGACAACCGTTATGTTGTGTTCGACGATGGCGGCTGGGACTGGCCACTATGGAAGTGGAAAGGCCCCATCGTCACTGAGGGGCGCTGCGTATATGGCAAGTTCTTTGCAGGCAAGGCGGGGTTTGTCAGCCGCGAGTGGTGGCCAGATTTGTGCAACTATCGCCGCGCTTCGAGACCTGCGCCCGTCGAGGGTTCTATCGATGAGGCCATCCTGCTGACGTTGGCTGAGCACGGCAGTCTGATAACGCGCGAACTGCGGGCGGCCTGCGGTTTCGACGGCCCCAAGATGCGGAGCAAGTTTGATGGCTATGTGACGCGCCTGCAGATGGCTTGTCGCATCGTGACTGAGGACTTTGTGTATCCCATCGACAAGCATGGTCGCGAGTATGGCTGGGGCTGGTCGCTATTGACGACGCCGGAGTCACTATTAGGTCGAGATATGTGCCAAGCCGCACTCCCTAACCCAGGCCTCACCCCTAACCTCTCTCCGAATGGTGAGGGGAATTTTGAAAGGCGAGGGAGAACGCCGCAGGAGTCGTTGGAACGGATGTTTGAACACTTGCGCAGGCTGTTGCCTGAGGCCTCGGAGAAACAGATCACGAAGCTGATAAAGTGAACAGAAAAAGTAGAACTTTTCCTTCAGCTCTTGAAGGGACTTCCTTTATTTGTTAATATGAACAAAAAAAATCAATTTATAATGCAAGAATTCTCGGAAATTATGTATTTTTGCATTTCAATAGTCGTTGAAAAGATATAGAATATGGAAAACAAGAAGAGAATAGCCCTGATAACGGGTATTACAGGACAGGACGGCAGCTATCTGGCGGAGTTTCTATTGGAGAAAGGCTATGAGGTGCATGGTACCATCCGGCGTTCGTCGGTGGACTTCCGTGAGCGCATTGCCCATCTGGAGGGGAAACCCCATTTCCACTTGCACTATGCTGACCTGGGAGACTCGATGAGTATCCTTGGAGTAGTTGGCAAGGTGCGTCCCGACGAGATATATAACCTGGCGGCACAGAGTCATGTGCAGGTGTCGTTCGACTCGCCGGAGTTTACAGCGGATGTCGATGCTGTTGGCGTGCTGCGCATCCTCGAGGCTGTGCGCCAATTGGGAATGAAGGATACTTGCCGCATCTATCAGGCCAGCACGTCAGAACTCTATGGCAAGGTGGAGGAGGTTCCGCAGAACGAGAATACGCCATTCCATCCCTATTCGCCATACGCTGTAGCCAAGCAGTATGGCTTTTGGATTGTCAAGGAGTACCGCGAGGCATATAATATGTTTTGCTGTTCGGGAATCCTGTTCAACCACGAGAGCGAGCGCCGCGGCGAGACTTTCGTTACCCGAAAGATTACGCTGGCCGCAGCTCGCATCAGCCAGGGTTTGCAGGACTGCCTGTATCTGGGCAACATGGACTCGTTGCGTGACTGGGGCTATGCCAAGGACTATGTGGAGTGTATGTGGCTCATCCTCCAGCAGGCTAAGCCCGAGGACTTCGTCATTGCTACAGGCGTTCAGCACAGCGTTCGTGAGTTCACAGAACTTGCGTTCAAACATGCTGGTATTGAATTGAAGTTCGAAGGGGAGGGTATCAATGAGAAGGGAATTGTAGTTATAGGTCCGGAAAACTTGATGGGTAAGGCTGTTGTTGCAGTTAGTGAGGACTTCTATCGTCCTACCGATGTCGTTAACCTTTGGGGAGATCCTACAAAGGCAAAGGCCAAGTTGAAGTGGAATCCTAACAAGACTTCATTCGAGGAATTAGTGAAGATTATGGTCGAGCACGACATTGCCAAGGTTGCCGCCGAAGGCGCTGCTGCAAAAGTCCGTACGAATCTGGCTGAGTACTTGGAGAAAGGAATTGTGAAGTAATGGAGAAAAATTCTAAGATATACGTTGCGGGTCACCGTGGCATGGTTGGAAGTGCCATTGTCCGGGAGTTGCAAAGACAAGGTTATACGAACATTATTACGCGGACACATAAGGAGCTGGACCTTACCAGGCAACTGGAGGTGGAAAAGTTCTTTGCAGAGGAGAAGCCTGAGTACGTGTTCCTCGCGGCCGCCAAGGTCGGCGGCATTGTCGCCAACCAGAGCGCATTGGCAGACTTCATGTATGACAACATGATTCTGGAAATGAACGTCATCCATGCTGCTTGGAAGAATGGGTGTAAGAAATTGGAGTTCTTGGGTAGCAGCTGTATCTATCCCCGCATGGCACCACAGCCCATGCCCGAGAGTTGCTTGTTAACGGGCGCCTTGGAGAAGACTAACGAGGCCTACGCCCTGGCGAAGATCAGCGGCCTGAAGTACTGTGAGTTCCTGAATAAGCAGTATGGTACGGACTATATCAGCGTGATGCCTACCAATCTCTATGGTCCTAACGACAACTACCATCCTGAACACAGCCACGTGTTACCAGCGCTGATACGCCGTTTCCACGAGGCCAAGGTCGAAGGAAAGGAAAGTGTTACCTGCTGGGGTGATGGCAGTCCGTTGCGCGAGTTCCTGTATGTCGACGACCTGGCGAACCTCTGTGTGTTCCTGATGAACAACTATTCGGGAGACGAGACGGTAAACGCCGGCACGGGTAAGGAACTAACCATCAAGGCACTGACTGAGTTGGTGGCAAAGGTGGTTGGCTATCAGGGTAGGATAGAGTGGGATACCAGCCGTCCGAACGGCACACCCCGTAAGTTGCTCGACGTAAGCAAGGCCGAGAAACTCGGCTGGCGCTATAAGACAGAACTCGAAGACGGCATCCGCCTCTCATACGAGGATTTCCTAAACAACCCCATGCGTGCCGAACGGTAGCAGGAAACAAGGACAACCTATTATATAATAAGGTATGAAGAACATAGTCATAGCAGCTGGATATGCGACGCGATTGGGCGAACTCACGAAGAACTTCCCCAAGCCGTTGTTGAAGATAGGCGAGAACACCATTCTGGGTCGTATGCTTGACGACATCGACCTGATTTCAGAGATTGATGAGCACGTCATCATCACGAATCATAAGTTTGCATCAATCTTCGAAGAGTGGGCCTTGGAACAGAGCTACGAGAAGCCCATCACTATTGTTGATGATGGCACAGAGACCAACGACACCCGCTTAGGTGCCGTCTGTGACCTGCTCTTTGCGATGGAACGGTTGGATATGGATGATGATATGCTCGTCGTCGCCGCTGACAACCTTCTCTTTTTCTCATTTAGCGAATTTGTCAGATTCGCCAAACAGAAGGGTACCAGTTGCATCATGTGTCACGAGCAACCATCGATAGAAAAGCTGCAACGTACTGGCGTTGTGGAATTGGACGAGAGTAACAGGGTCCTTGGTATGGAGGAAAAACCTCAGGCGCCCAAGAGCCACTGGGCCGTGCCGCCCTTCTATATCTACTTGAAGAAAGATCTCGACTTGGTGCGTCACTCCTTTGAGAACGGCTGCGGTAAGGATGCCCCAGGCAACTTGGCCCACTATATGGTGGAGCATACCGTGATGCATGCCTGGCCAATGTCGGCGGGACGTTTCGACATCGGCAGTCTCGACACCTATTACGAGGCAGTAGAGAAGTACGGAAAATAAGGGTAAAAAGGTAAAAAAGTAAAGAGTAAAAATCCGTTGTAAGAAACTATGCAAAAGATAGATTTAAATCATAAAGTGATTTTTGTTACTGGTGCTGCGGGCTTTATCGGTAGCAATTTGGTGAAGCGTTTGTTCAACGACGTCGAGGGTGCTACCATTGTGGGCATCGATAACATGAACGACTACTATGATGTCTCGCTGAAAGAATACCGTGTAAAGGAACTCGAAGCTGTCAGCCTCAAGAACAAGGACAACAGCTGGGCGTTTGTCCGTGGCGACATCGCCGACAAGGCAGCCATCGACGGGCTGTTTTGCCAGTACCACTTCGACGTGGTGGTAAACCTTGCCGCCCAGGCAGGTGTGCGCTATTCCATTACCAATCCGGATGCCTATATCCAGTCGAATCTGATAGGCTTCTATAACATCCTCGAGGCCTGCCGTCATTCGATGGATAAGCAAGATGGTGGCTATCAGGGTGTACAGCATTTAGTGTATGCCAGCAGCAGCTCAGTGTATGGCGGCAACAAGAAAGTACCTTTCTCTACCGACGATCGCGTGGACAATCCTGTGAGCCTCTATGCTGCTACGAAGAAGAGCAACGAGCTCATGGCACATTGCTATTCGAAGCTATACGATATCCCCAGCACGGGATTACGCTTCTTTACCGTCTATGGTCCGGCAGGTCGTCCTGATATGGCGTACTTCGGTTTTACCAACAAGTTGCTGAAGGGCGAGACCATCCAGATTTATAACTATGGCAATTGCCGCCGCGACTTCACCTATGTCGATGATATCGTGGAAGGCATCGTTCGCGTGATGCAGGGTGCCCCAGAGCGCAAGAAGGGTGATGACGGTCTGCCCATCCCGCCGTATGCCGTATATAATATTGGTGGCGGTCAGCCCGAGAACCTCCTCGATTTCGTCAATATCCTGCAGGAAGAGTTAGTGCGTTCTGGGGTTTTGCCCCAGAATTACGACTTTGAGGCCCACAAGCAGCTTGTGCCCATGCAGCCTGGCGATGTCCCAACGACATATGCTGATGCCACAGCCCTTGAGCGCGACTTCGGGTTTACTCCGAAGATTACCCTCCGCGAAGGCTTGAGGGCTTTTGCCCAGTGGTACAAGGATTATTATTGCAAATGATTATTCGTAAACCTTAGCCTGTCGGCGACCCTGAAGGACGTCGAGGGCGTTGAGAGCGAGGGCTTCCATTTCGTCCTCGCCAGGGAATACGTGGACAGGAGCGAGGTATTCGATGCGCTGGCGCAGACGGTCGATGAGGTAGTCGGAATGGGCCATACCGCCAGTGATGAGTATGGCATCGACCTTGCCGCAGAGCACGGCGCCCTCGGCGGCGAGGTTCTTGGCAATA
>JAEEVT010000123.1 GCA_016291005.1 Prevotella sp.
TCCACCACGATACCCAGGTCGAAACCACCCTGACGCATCTTGTCCATGATGCCCTGCAGGTTTTTCTCCAACGGCTCGGGGTTATGGGCAAACTGGCCTGTACACTCGCTATTGAGGATTTCAAAATCAACACCTAAAGCCTTGAACAAGTCAGGCAGGATGATGCCACCCACAGAGTTGATGGTATCGGCACAAACGCGGAACTTGCGGGCACGGATGGCCTCGGCGTCAACCAGACGGAGGTCAAGCACCGACTGAATGTGCTGCTGATTCATGGTATCGTCTTTCACCACATGGCCTAACTTTTCGACGGGAGCATAGTTGAAGTCTTCGGCTTCGGCTATGCGCAGCACCTCTGCGCCGTCGGCTGCGGTCAGGAACTCACCATCGCTGTTGAGCAGCTTCAAGGCATTCCACTGAGTGGGATTATGCGAAGCGGTGATAATGATGCCGCCGTCAGCCTTGTGCCACCGTACGGCCAGTTCGGTTGTGGGCGTTGTGGCCAAGCCAATATCGATGACTTCATAGCCCATGCCAACCAGCGTTCCACAGACGACGTCGCGAACCATAGGACCGCTGATGCGGCCGTCGCGGCCGACAACGATTTTCTTTCCGCCAATAAAGGTGGCATATGCGGTTGTAAACTTGACAATATCCAAAGGATTGAGGGTGTCACCCGTGCGTCCGCCGATAGTACCGCGGATGCCTGAAATAGATTTAATCAGCGTCATAATGATTCTATATTATATAAAAAGGTATCATGAAAGATGCATGATACATTATTTTTCTCTCTCGTAAGTAATCTCGTAATAACAAGGAACGACGTTACTCGTTGCATCGGCTGTACCCTGAGAGTGGGGCACAATGAGTTTTACCTTGGCGATCTCGTCGTCATCCTTTTCAGGACGGCCAACGTTGATGTAGTTAAATGGCACCAGCCATCCTGAAGGTACCGAGGTAGAAGTGCCATGATACATACACAGCACACCCGATACGAAGGATGCCGTATAGGTGGTTCCAGTACGCGTCACGCTCATCTTATCAACGAAGTTGGCACAGTTAATGCTTCCCGTCGTACTGCTACTAATGTAGTAGTCACGGTCGTTGCGAATAATGAGGGTGTCGTCCAAGATGTTATATTCCATGAAACGGCACAACACATTCACCGTCTTGTTGTTCTCCAACTGACCACCACAGCCCTTGCGGACTATCTGCATATAGACGCCGGTGCGATCCAGTTTCACAAACTCGTTGTCAACGAGGTTTGTCGTCTCGCCCTGGGCCTTGAACGTGGACTCGCTGATGACGCGAATGTTATTGGCGGCAATATAACGCTCGATGGCATCACGCTCCTTGGCTTTCTTGTCACCATAGGTTTCGTAGTCCTGACAACCGACGTAGCCAATGGCCACCAACACCAGTATAAGTGGATAGATAAGTCTCTTCATGTGTTCTCTTTTACTATTTTGGCTGCAAAGGTACTAATTTTAGGGGAAAGAGAAAAGTGAAGCGTGCATAAATTGCTGCCGCTCTACATTAATTAACTTTTTAGTTTGTCCTCGAATGCCAGAATGGCTTGATGGGTTGTCTTCACCGCATCTTCCATTGTACCATTGATGCGTCCGCCGGCGGCGTTCAGGTGTCCCCCGCCATTGAAGAAGCGTTCAGCCACGATGTTGCAAGGGAAGTCGTCGACAGAACGAAGGCTGACCCATATCAGGTTGTCACGCTCTGAGTCTTCACGCAGCGAGATGCTGAGTTTCAGTCCCTTGATTTGCAACGGCATGTTCACCAGTCCTTCAGCATCGCCCTTGACGAAATGATAGGTCTTCATGTCCTGTCGCGTCAGGGTATAGTAGGCAGCATGCCGTTCCTCATCAACCACCAGACGGTTGCAGAGCACATGCCCAACCATCCGCAGACGGTGCTCAGAATAGTTGTGATAGACGTTGCGGTAAATCTTGTCCTTGTTGATACGCTTGGTCAGCAGCTGACTGATGATGAAGAAGATTTCCGGGTTGCTGGAGTTATAGGTAAAGCCGCCCGTATCAGTCATCATGCCGCAATAGACTGGACCTGCAAAATGCTTGCCCTGTTGTTCGAAGAGTCCTAACTGCCACACGATGCGGAACACCAGTTCGCTGGTTGACGACATTTCGGGATGGGAGATGGAAATAACGGCATCAACGTCTGGCGCCAAGTGGTGGTCGATAAGTACTTTCTTGGCGGGAGACGTCGCTAAGGCATCAGCCATCTCGTCGGTTCGCGACAGGGTGTTGAAGTCTAAGCAGAATACCAAGTCGGCAATCTTCAGCACCGTGTCAACGTAATCCTTGCGCTTGTCGTAGCGAACGATTTTCTCCGAGTTCGGCAGCCAGCGCAGGTAGTCTGGGTATTGGTCTGGGATGATCATCAGCGGTTCCTTGCCAAGGGTGCGCAACACCTCTGCCCATCCTAACATGGACCCTAAGGCGTCGCCGTCAGGGTTCTGATGACAGCAGAGCACAATGGTCTGCGACTCGTCAATTAATTGTCGGAGGAGAGCGGCCTCCTCCGACTTCATGATGTCGTTTAGCATAAAACTCTTTTTACTCAATGAAAGAAATGAAAGGCTTCTCATTCCTTTCATTTCAGTCATTAAAAAAGCTTGTTCGGATAGACTCCCTCGTCGACCAGCTTCTGGATGCGCTCGACGGTGGCCTCACGGTCAGCGGCGTAGGTTACGCCAAACCACTTCGACGTGGTGTCCAGTACCTCGCAGGTTGCCGTACCTTCGGTAATGAGCTTGTTGACCATCAGCGGAATAAAGAACTCAGCCTTCAGGTTCTCCATATTCTTCGGGTCACTGAGGAACTCCTTGAAGTAAGCCTCGGAGTATTCGAAGTAGTCGGGAGTGAAGCCCCACATGTTCATTGAGACGGGGACGTTCTCCTCTAACGACTGCCACTCACCCTGTTCGTCCTTGTACTTGATGATGCCATCGATGCGCAGGATTTCTGTGCGCTCCACGACGTCCGTCAGATGGCGCTGGTCGTTGTAAGCGCAGACGCCACGGGCCACAGAACCGTTCTCCGACAGCGTGTTGCAGACGCGGAAGCCCACCATTGCATACTTGTTCTTGGTGCCTTCAGGCAGGTTTGCTAAGTATTTGCCAATCTGCATAAAGGCGTCGCGACCGTAGAAGTCGTCGCAGTTGATGACGCAGAACGGTTCCTTGATGACATCCTTGCCCATCAGCACAGCGTGGTTTGTTCCCCACGGCTTTACGCGGTCTTTAGGAACGGTGAAGCCCTCAGGCAGGGCGTCGAGTGCCTGGAAGCACAGCTCACAGGGCACCTGTCCTTCGTACTTGGAGAGAATCTGCGTGCGGAACTGTTCCTCGAAGTCCTTGCGGATAACCCATACTATCTTGCCAAATCCTGCCTGGATAGCGTCGTAAATACTATAGTCCATAATGGTCTCACCGTTGGGGCCCAGACCGTCCAGCTGCTTCAGACCGCCATATCGGCTGCCCATGCCTGCTGCTAAAAGAAATAATGTCGGTTTCATAATGTGATTGCGTTTTGTATTTCGGTGCAAAGGTAGTCGATTTTATTGAGAATTGAGAATTGTAAAATGAGAATTAGCTGTACCTTGTTATTTTTTAACGTTTCATTTGTTTCGTTTGTGCTCCGCGATGAGCTGTTCCACCAACTTGCGAGCCTCGCTGCGGGCTGGCTTGCCAGTGGAAGTCATAGGCAAACGGTTAACAGATAGGATATGGCGCGGCTGCCAGTATTTGGGGAGTATCCGACGACAGACAGACTTCACCCTGTCGACTTCTCCTTGTTCTGTCAGTAGTACCACCTGCTCTCCTAAACGTTCGTCCTTGGCACACGTTACCAGGAAAGGTGCGGCAAGATGTGGTTGCAGCTTCCGTTCCACCTCTTCTATCTGTATCTTGATGCCTCCGGAACAGATGACATTGTCCTTGCGCCCAAGTATCCGGAAACGTCTTACATTCTGCGAGTTCTTGTGCAAGCTCCCGCATTCGTCATTCACCTCAAACTCCACTATGTCGTTGGTTATCAGCAGGCCGTCATGTACTGCAGGAGCGTCAATCACCAAGCAGCCGTCCTCGCTCAGCGACAGGCTGACGCTGTCGAATGGCATGTACCACTCTGACCGTTCCGGACCGTTGAGGCGTCGAAGGGCAATATGCGAGAGAGTCTCTGTCATGCCGTATGAGCTCCATACAGCATTCGGGAAGTCTTTCAACTCGCGTGCCAAAGTCTCGTCAATAGCTCCGCCGCCGATAATGAGATGCTTAACCTGCATCAGCTGCTCTCTCTCCTCCGGCACCTGTAATGAATTCCAAACCTGCAGCGGTACCATCGCCGCAAAATTACACAAAAGGGACGGTTCTCTTTGTGTACTTTGTGAGGAATTACACAAAAGGAACCGTCCCTTTTGTGTAATTTCTCGCAAAGGATGTCCGCTGGGCTCTACCTCTATGAGGTGTAACCCGCGGGTAAGTGCCCTGACAACCATCATCTTGCCTGCGATAAAGTCAAGCGGCAGACACAGCAGGGCCGTATCTCCCTTGTGCAGCCCGAGGAAGTCGCACGTCATCCGCGCTGAGGCTTCCATGCGTCGCTTCTCGACATGCATCGGCTTCGGTTTGCCCGTCGATCCGCTGGTATGTACCAGCACCGTGTCGGAAGAGTTATTCCACTCTTCAAGGAATTCCTCGAGTGTCAATGTTTCTTTCAGTATTGTCAAGAATTAGAGATTGTGCGAATTGTTGGTTCTCCATAGTTTCTCGCCACGGATTTCGAGGCCCATGTCGATGTTGTCCGTAAACAGCTGTCCTGTGCCGAGACCCTGCGGCATGCGGATGTCTGGGCCATAGACCTCGCTGCAGAACTGGGCGATGGCATTCAGTCCTATGTTACTCTCCAACGCGCTGGTTATCCACGAGCCAATGCCCATATCCTTTGCGATGTCTATCCACTCGCGGCAACCCATCATGCCGCCGTGCAGTGAGGGCTTCAGGATGATAAAGGCGGGCTTGATGATGTTCAGCATCTGGCGTTTCTGGTCTGGGTCGTTGATGCCGATGAGTTCTTCGTCGAGGGCAATACGTAGGGGCGACTCGCGACACAGCTCAGCCATGTTGGCCCATTGCTTGGCGCGGATGGGTTGCTCTATCGAATGCAGGGCATATTGCGACAACAGCTCCAGCTTGTACAAAGCTTCGTCGAAGGGGAAAGCACCGTTAGCATCGACGCGCAGTTCGACGTCACGTGACCCAAACCGCTGGCGTATTTGTTTCAGCAGGGCTATCTCGGCATCGAAGTCGATGGCACCTATTTTCAGCTTCACACAACGGAAACCTTGCTCCAGTTTCTCTTCTATGCGCTGGCTCATCTCGTCAAAAGTGCCCATCCAGACAAGCCCGTTGATGGGAATGCCTACCTCGCCGCGAGAGAACGGCGTGTCGAATAATTGAGAATTATCCTTACTCTTTTGTTCATGATTCATTGATAAGATTGCCGTTTCCAGGCCGAAGAGCATGGAGGGGTAGTTGCGCAGGTCGTCATAGGGAATCTCGCCCGTTTCCTCCACCCGTCGGCAGAAACCTTCCAACACCTCTTTATATTTATGGGGCGGCAGCGCGTCATAGCTCAGGTCGGGTAGGGGAGCGCATTCGCCCACTCCGATGGCAGAACCGTTGCCCATTCCGACGGCAGAACCGTCGGACACTCTGACCAACCACACCCACCGCTCGGTATATACCCCGCGGCTTGTACCTGCCGGCTGCTTAAAGTGCAGCGCGCGCTCCTCAACATCAATCTTCCTCATTCTTCACTCTTCATTCTTCATTATCTTCATTCCACATTCAACACTCTTTATGGAATCTTGGGATATTTCTCAAAGTCTGGCTTGCGCTTTTCGAGGAACGCCTTGCCGCCTTCCTGGGCTTCGTCTAAGAAGTAGTACAGCATCGTGGCGTCACCTGCCAACTGCTGGATGCCTGCCTGGCCGTCCAGTTCGGCATTTAGTCCGTCCTTAATCATGCGCAGGGCTATCGGACTGCGTTCCATCATTTCCTCTGCCCACGCCACACATTCGTCTTCCAGTTGTTCGATGGGTACCACCTTGTTGACTAGTCCCATGTCTAATGCCTCTTGAGCCGAATACTGGCGGCAGAGGAACCATATCTCGCGGGTCTTCTTCTGTCCGATGCAGCGTGCCATATAGGAACTGCCGAAGCCTGCGTCGAACGATCCAACCTTAGGTCCTGTCTGTCCGAAGATGGCATTCTCCGAGGCTATCGTCAGGTCGCACACCAGGTGCAGCACGTGTCCGCCGCCGATGGCATAGCCGTTCACCATAGCGATGACGGGTTTCGGCAGACGGCGAATCTGCATCTGCACATCGAGCACACTCAGTCTCGGCACACCTTCCTCGTCAATGTATCCGCCGCGACCCTTCACATGCATGTCGCCACCCGAGCAGAAGGCATGCTTCACGTCGGCCAGCGTCTTGCCCTCAGGCACCTCGCTCATGGCTCCCGTCAGCAGCACTACGCGGATGTCCGTCATCTCGCGGCAAAGGGCAAACGCCTGACTCAGCTCCAGCGTCGTCCGAGGGGTGAAAGCGTTGCGGTAGCGTGCCCTGTTAATGGTTATCTTGGCGATGCCGTTCCACTCTTCAAACAAAATCTCCTTAAACTCCCGAATGGGTTTCCAAAGTCTCTTTTCCATACCAATTGCAATAATTTTCTGCAAAGGTACAAAGAAAATTGAAAATTGAAAATTGAAAATTGAAAATTATTTCCTATCTTTGCAGACAAAATTCAATCTTCTATGTTACAAATCCGCTGTAAGAACAATAATGTGACGAAGAGTTTCCCCGAGGGGACCTCGCTGTTGGACGTCTATCAGGAGTTTGCCGACGAGATTAAACTCCCTTACCCCGTGGTCTCGGCCAAAGTAAACAACGCCTCTGAGGGTCTGAAGTTCAGACTCTACCAGAATCGCGACGTCGAGTTTCTGGATGCCCGCGAGGGCAGCGGTCACCGAGTCTATGTGCGGTCGCTGTGCTTCGTGCTCTACAAGGCTACGCAGGATGTCTTCCCTGGGTCGAAGCTGTTCATCGAGCATACCATTTCGCGTGGGTACTATTGTAATTTCAAGAAGAAGAACATGGAGTCGCTGGCTGAGGGCGACGTGGAGCGCATTGCCAAGCGGATGAAGCAAATTGTCCAGATGGATATGCCGTTCCGCCGCAACGAGGCCACCAACGAGGAGGCCATCCGCGTGTTTGCCGAACGTGGGTTTACGGATAAGGTGAAACTGCTCGAGACCAGCGGACAGATTTACAGCGACTACTACACGTTGGGCGACACTGCCGACTACTACTACGGCCCGCTGGTGCCCTCTGCCGGCTATCTGACCGTCTGGGGACTGGAGCCTTACCACGACGGTATGCTGTTGCGCGTTCCCGACTGGCACAACCCCACGGTGCTGGCCGAGAAGGTGGACATGCCGAAGACGTACGAGATGTTTGCCGAGAAGACGCGCTGGGACATCATTATGAGGCTGTCGAATGCCGGCGACGTGAACCGTGCCATCCTCAAGGGCCACGCCTCGGAACTCATCCAGGTGTCGGAGGCCCTGCAGGAGAAGAAGATAGTCCAGATTGCCGAGGAGATAGACCGCCGCTTCCACGCCGACGAGAATCCCATCCGACTGGTGCTCATCACCGGACCCTCCAGTTCGGGCAAGACGACGTTCTGCAAACGACTCTCCGTACAGTTGCTGGCCTGCGGCCTTAGGCCGATGTCGTTCTCTACCGACGACTACTTCGTCAATCGTGTGGATACCCCCAAGTTGCCCAATGGCGACTACGACTTCGACAACATCGAGGCCGTGGACTACGCCCTGTTGGAGGACCACGTGACGCGACTGATGAAGGGCGAGCGCGTAGAAGTCCCAGAGTACAACTTCACCACTGGTCTGCGCGAGTGGAACGGCAAGAAGCTGAAACTCTCCAACGATACCGTGCTCATCATCGAGGGCATCCACGCCCTGAACCCGCTGTTGACCAAGAAGATAGACGACTCGCTAAAGTACAGGATATACATTTCCGCCCTTACCAGCATCTCTCTCGACGACCACAACTGGATTCCCGTCCGCGATAACCGCCTGCTGCGTCGCATCATCCGCGACTACAACAAGGGCGCCTTTACTGCTCAGCAGACCATTGCCCAGTGGAAGAACGTCTGCGAGGCTGAGGACAAATGGATTTTCCCCTTCCAGGAGACCGCCGACGTCATGTTCAACTCTGCGCTGAACATCGAGTTCGCCGTGCTGCGCACTCATGCAGAGATCATCCTCGCCTCCGTGCCCCGCAACTGTCCTGAGTATGCCGAGGCCCACCGCCTGATGAAGTTCATCCACTTCTTCCTGCCGGTATCGGACAAGGAGATACCTCCTACCTCTATTATGCGTGAGTTCCTTGGAGGCTCCTCGTTCAAGTATTAGAAAGACTTTTCAAGCATCCTTCTATGTACAAAAACCCGCCGTGTCATCTCGACGCGGCGGGTAATTCGTGAGTTACAAGTGCCTATCCTCAAGAAAAGTGATTGTTCCCAGGCAGGGAATACTCAGAAAGTACTGGATAACCTTCAGAAATCCTTAGGAAAAGTTGCAGAAATCACCTAGAAAAGTTCCAGAAAGTGCCGTGACTTCTTGAAGAAGTTGCCGTGATTTCTTGAAGAAGTTGCCGTGATTTCCTGGAGAAATCACCGTAACTTCTGAATCACCGCCCTGAAACCAGCTGGGAAAATAGTTATTGTTTTTGTTATCGTTAAGGTTGAAAACAACTGCTTTTTGAGTCGGTTTTAGGTGTTTTTGAGGATTATCTTCCATCTTCCATCTATCTTCCTCCATCCGTAATATGTTTACTGAAAACAAGTTACACTAAAAGATGGAGGATGGACGTAATTGGATTGGAACCGTTAAATCTTGTCACTTTTTTCATTTAATAGGCACGAGTTTGCAGGAAAATTCGTAACTTTGCATCCAATCTCAAACAATTATTCGTAACAATGAAACAACGATATGCAGTAGTGGTGCTCTTTGCACTGATAATCGCTTCAAGCATGGTGAGCCTGACCAGCTATAAGGCCACGGAGAAGTTGGTGACTGAGGATGTGAATCAGGCATTGGCCAAAGCGCTGAATGAACAGCAGTCGGACGTCATCAGTGCTGACACTATTCAGGTGTTCAACAGTCACCTGCAAATAGAGGGTTTGAGAGGAAATGCTGTTTTGGCGGTGGACACCAAGAAAGGATTCCGTCCACGTCCGCAGGTTTCAACAGCCACGATTCTCTCACTCTCTGACCAGCGTCCTTCTATGATTCTTTGGTCGATGGTGTTGCTATGGGGATTGTTCTGCCTGTATCAGCATAGGCGGCTGTCAGCATTAGGACTTTATGGCGGCTTGGCACTGCAAGATGGACGGTTCGTCAATGCCAAAGGCTGCGAAGTAAAACTTACCCCGATGCAGCTGCAACTGATGGAAATGCTGTGGAAGTCGCCCTCGCATCAACTGTCGAAAGCAGAGATATGCGATGCGCTTTGGCCCAAGAAACCCGATGCCAGCGAGACGCTATACACGCTTATCCGACGACTGAAGCCCATCATAGAAGAACATTCTGACCTCAAAATCGAGTCAGACAGGGGAAAGTCATACGGACTGAAAGTCAGGTAGATAGACAATTGTCAGATTAATGTCAGACAAATGTCAGACATTATTTTTGGTGACAATTGATAGTCTTCATATCTTTGCTGGAAAAAAGGCAAACGTATGATGAAACAAACATCTTTTTCGAGAATTAACACCTGCATGGCGTGGCTTGTCTTTGCCATTGCCGCCATAGTCTATGGACTGACTGTAGAGCCGACGGCCAGCCTGTGGGATTGTCCTGAATTCATTGCGTGTGGCTATAAGTTGGAGATTGGACACCCGCCTGGCGCACCAGTCTTTATGTTAGCCGCCAACCTGTTCTCACAGCTGGCCAGTGACCCGTCTCATGTGGCACTGATGGTTAATCTTCTGTCAGCACTACTGAGTGCGGGCTGCATATTCTTCCTGTTTCTCACCATTACGCATCTGGTCAGGAGGTTGGTCGTCTGTGACACAGACGAATACATAACAATGGGGCAGGTCATCACCATTGAGGCATGCAGCATAGTTGGCGCATTGGCCTACACCTTTA
>JAEEVT010000124.1 GCA_016291005.1 Prevotella sp.
AGGGCTCGGGGTAAAACGGGGACGCGGCTCAGGGGCTTCAAGAGCCACCGCCCTGAACAAAGCAGGGAATAAGAAACAATTCTCCTCTTGCTCATTCCTCACTTCGTAAGAGTTCACGTTCTGTCCTAACAGCGTCACTTCCTTGAACCCCTTGTCCCTTAAATCACGTACCTCTCTTAATATACTCTCCACGTCGCGGCTGCGCTCACGACCTCGGGTATAGGGAACGATACAGTAGTGGCAGAAATTGTTGCAGCCACGCATGATGCTGACGAAACCGCCGATTCTATGTCCCAAACCAATGCGCTGAGGTACGACATCTTTATAAGTCTCAGTGGTTGAGAGTTCGATGTTCATGGCTTTATGCCCCATCTCTGCCTGGGCAACAAGGTCTGGCAGTGACAAATAGGCATCAGGACCAGCAACGAGGTCGGCATGATGGTTCTCCAACAGGTCGGCCTTCACACGTTCGGCCATACAGCCTAACACGCCAATGATAAGGGGATTGACAGCCCCGTCTTTTTTACCTTTTAACCTTTTCACCTTTTCACCTTTCAGTGCTTCCAAGCGGTGCAGAATTTTCTGCTCAGCATTGTCGCGCACTGAACAGGTGTTTAGGAATACGGCATCGGCATCGTCAATGGTGTCGGTAGTCTCGTAGCCAGCCATCTGCATGACTGATGCTACTACCTCCGAGTCGGCCACATTCATCTGACAGCCATATGTCTCTATATATAGTTTTTTCATCGTCTTTTACCTTTTCGGCTGCAAAGTTACGAAATAATTCTCATTTTTTTAATCTTTTAATTTCTTTATTTTAAATTTGTTAGTATCTTTGCATCTTGAAACACAATACAGACTATGGAACTTATTAAAGACAAAGAGTTCGGGGGTGAACGTCCATTATTCGCTTCCCACGACCTGAGACTGGAGAACGTCATCATCACGGATGGTGAGAGTGGCATCAAGCAATGCCAGAACATGGAGGCCAGCAACTGCCGCTTCTATGGTAAATATCCTTGGTGGCACGTCGACGGTGCCGTAATAGAAGACTGTTACTTTGCGACGGGCTCTCGTTCGGCCATCTGGTACACCAACAATATGGTGATGCGACGCTGCCGTATCGATGGGCCGAAGTTCTTTCGCGAGATGAAGAATCTGGAACTCGAGGACATCAACATCACCGATGCCGACGAGACTTTCTGGAAGGTGGACGGTCTGCGTCTGAAGAACGTCACCCTGCATGGCGGTACCTATCCGTTTATGTTCTCAAAGAACATCTACGTAGACGGTCTGAACAGCGATGCGAAGTATGTCTTCCAGTACTGCAAGAACGTTGAGGTACATAACGCCAGAATCCTGACGAAGGACTCTTTCTGGGAGTGCGAGAACGTGACCATCTACGACTCCGACCTGGATGGCGAGTATTTGGCATGGCACTCCAAGAACGTCCGACTGGTGAACTGTCGTCTCGCTGGTGAACAGCTCCTGTGCTATACACAGAACCTGGTACTGGAGAACTGTACCTTCGACAAGGCCTGCGACCGCGTCTTTGAATACTCTACTGTCGAGGCAGACATCCGCGGCCACATCGAGAACATCAAGAACCCCACCAGCGGACATATCGTTGCCGACTCCATTGGAAGCATTACCATCGACGAGAACGTGCGACAGCCGAATGATTGCGTGATAGAGGTGAGAAATAATAGGTAAAAAAATGCATTTTGATTTCGATCAGATAATAGAGCGAAAGAATACAGGCTGCGTAAAGTGGGATAGCCTTCCTACACCTAATGCTGCCGAGGGAAAAGCCTCCCCCCTTTGGGGGAGGATGGAGGGGGCTGTCATTCCCCTTTGGGTGGCTGACATGGACTTTGCCGTGGCGCCCGCCATCCAAGAGGCCATCAAGCGACGTGCCCAGCACCCCATCTTCGGCTACACCCACGTTGGAGAAGACTACTACGATGCCGTCATCTCATGGTTCGGCCGTCGCCACTCATGGCACATCGAACGCGAACATATTCTATATACCACTGGCGTCGTACCCGCTATGTCAGTAGCCATCAAAGCCCTCACCATGCCAGGCGAAAAGGTGCTCATCCTCTCTCCTGACTACAACTGCTTTTTCTCCTCCATCCGCAATAATGGTTGCGAAGTAGCGGAAACCATGTTGCACCCTCGCTTCGAGGTAGACTGGCAGGACTTTGAGGCTCAGTGCTCCGACGACAAATGCACCGTCTTCCTGCTCTGCAACCCTCACAATCCCACGGGCCGTGTCTGGACTCGCGAGGAACTCCAGCGCATGGCAGACATCTGCTACCACCACCATGTGCGCATCGTCAGCGACGAGATACATTGCGAACTCGTCATGCCAGGCTACTCGTTCTGTCCGATGGGTACGGTGGATGCCGATGCCGTCATCCTCAACTCACCGTCGAAGTCCTTTAACATTGCCGGTCTGCAGATGGCCAACATTATCTGCCGCGATGCTGAGACGCGCCGTCGCTTAGACCGTGCCATCAACATCAACGAGGTCTGCGACGTCAATTCCTTTGCCCCAGAGGCTATCAAGGCTGCCTACAACGATAGTGAGCAATGGCTCGATGCCCTGAACGACTATCTGTGGGGCAACTACCAGGCGCTGTGCGATTTCGTCACCCAGCACCTTCCCCATTGGAAGATCATACCCTTAGAAGGCACCTACCTCGTCTGGATCGACTGTTCAGCATGCTGCGACAGTGTTGCAGCTTACACGGAAAGCATCCTCCGTGAAACTGGCGTCTGGTTGAACCCAGGCACCATGTACGGCCCCGTCAGCGGCGAAGGCTATCTGCGCATCAACATTGCCTGCCCTCGCAGTCGCCTCATGGAAGCATTAGAACGAATTAAAAACATAAAAAGATGAAAAACGATTTCAAGCCACACTCCGATCAGGTCGGAAATTGCAAACCACACTCCGAAGTTAATGTTTGGTCTGTCACGTGGGGTATCCTCATGGCCATACTCTTTTCGGCTGCCGCAGCCTATCTTGGACTGAAGGTTGGCCAGGTGTTTGAGGCTGCCATTCCCATCGCCATCATTGCCGTGGGCGTATCAACGGCCGCCAAGCGCAGCAATGCCCTGCGCGAGAATGTCATCATCCAGAGCATTGGTGCCTGTTCAGGAGCCGTAGTGGCAGGAGCCATCTTCACCCTGCCGGCTATCTACATCCTGCAGGCGAAGTATCCTGAGATGTCGGCCGACTTCCTCAATATTTTCATTGCCTCGCTCTTAGGCGGCGTCCTTGGCATCCTGTTCCTCATCCCATTCCGTCGCTATTTCGTAGAGTCTCCGCAAGAGAAGTACCCCTTCCCAGAGGCTACTGCCACCACACAGGTGCTGAAAAGCGGTGTTACAGATGGCGACGAGAAAGCCGCCGCCAACAGTGTGGCTGACGGTTCTGCCGTCAGCAATCAGACCAGTCAGGCCAAGCCTCTGCTCATCGCAGGTCTCATCGGCGGTCTTTACGACTTTGTCGTAGCCACCTTTGGCTGGTGGAACGAGAACGTCACCAGCCGCATGATACCCTATGGCGACGACCTGGCTGAGAAGGCAAAGCTCGTTCTCAAGAACAATACGGGTGCTGCTGTCCTTGGTCTTGGATACATCATCGGCTTCCGCTATGCACTTATCATCACCCTGGGTTCGCTGTTTGTCTGGTGGCTCATCGTACCAGGCATGGCATGGCTGTTCCCTGATACCGTGCTGAACCAGTGGAACCCTGCCATCACCACAGCCGTAGGCGACATGTCGCCAGAACAGATCTTCGTTTCATACGGCAAGAGCATCGGCATTGGTGCCATCGCCATGGCTGGCATCATTGGCATCATCAAGTCGTGGGACGTCATCAAGAGCGCCGTTGGCCTGGCTGCCAAAGCTGGTGGCAGCGAAGCCTCCGCTGCGTCAGACGGCTCTCAGTCAGGGTCTGCCGCAACGAGTGCCGACCTCCCCTTCCGCTTCATCGCCATCGCCGCCTTAGTGACGCTGGTGCTGACGTTCCTCTTCTTCTGGTTTGGCGTCATGGATGGCAACGTTCTGTTTGCCCTCGTAGCCATCATCCTGACAGCGGTCATCGCGTTCCTCTTTACAACTGTGGCAGCCAATGCCATCGCTATTGTGGGTTCCAACCCCGTCAGCGGCATGACGCTGATGACGCTCATCCTGGCTTCTGTCGTCATGGTGGGCGTAGGCCTGAAAGGCACTGGCGGCATGGTGGCAGCACTCATCATGGGTGGTGTTGTCTGTACGGCACTCTCTATGGCAGGTTCGTTCATCACCGACCTGAAGATTGGTTACTGGTGTGGCACGCAGCCCAGGAAGCAGGAAACGTGGAAGTTCCTCGGCACGCTGGTCAGTGCCGCTACCGTGGGGGGCGTCATGATGCTGCTCAACGAGACCTACGGCTTTGCCTCTGGCGCCCTCGCAGCACCCCAGGCTAATGCTATGGCAGCCGTCATCGACCCGCTGATGAACGGCGTCGGAGCACCCTGGCCACTCTATGCCTTAGGTGCCGTCATCGCCGTAGTCTTGACGCTGTTCAAGGTACCCGCCCTGGCTTTTGCCTTAGGTATGTTCATCCCCATGGAGCTCAACGTGCCGTTAGTCATTGGCGGAGCCATCAGCTGGTATGTCACTACTCGTTCAAAGGACGAGACTGTCAACAAGGCTCGTGGCGAGAAGGGTAACCTCATCGCCTCTGGTTTCATTGCCGGTGGTGCCCTGATGGGTGTGGTGAGTGCGCTGCTGCGCTTTGGCGGCATCTCCTTCGACTACGCCGCCTGGTGGGCTAACCCCCTCTCTGAGCTTGCCTCACTCGCAGCCTACATCCTACTCATCATCTACTTCATCCGCGCCACCAAGAAATAGAAAAGTATTCATCCTTATAACAATAAAAACAATGAGAAAGATATTTGTTTCAATCATCGTGATGGCATTGTTTGCCGTCATTCCCGCAAGTGCTCAGGGCATCTATTTTGGTGTTAAGGGTGGTGTAAACAACTCCAAGTTCAACCTTGACGACGTGTCGACGAAGAGCGGTTATGGCTGGTTTGCTGGTCCGACGCTGAGGATTGACGTTCTGCCGTTCCTGGGTTTTCAGGGTGCTGTATTCTACAGCCAGTCAAACTCAAAGGTCAACGATGTTGACATTAAGCAGAAGAGCATCCTCGTCCCCATTGACGCTCGCTTGAACCTCGTCTTAACTCCTGAGACTGGTCTTTTCATCTCGACTGGTCCGCAGTTTGGCTTCAACACGGGCGACAAGGACTTCAACATCTTCTCCTCAGGCGACAAGTATGACGAGGTGAGGGATAACTACAAGGACACCTTCCAACTGAAGAAGTCTATGTTCAGCTGGAACTTTGGTGCTGGTGTCATGCTGACCAAGCACTTTGAGTTAGGCATTGTCTATACCGTAGCCATTGCCGAGACTGGTGAGCTGAAGAACGTCAAGAAAGACGACAAGGCCAAGTCTAAGGGCTGGATGGCGTCAGGTACCATCTTCTTCTAAATCGTTGGTGTTAGGGGTAAATTGAATTTGCAAACAAACGATATTGCTAATGAAAAAGATTTTTACTTGTTTTTTGTTGGGCATCGCCATGAGTGTCATGGCACAGACGCCTGAACAGTTCAGTGTGGCTACGCTGAATGTTGACGGTCTGCCCAAGAAGATATTGGTTTTCAACGTGAATGCTAATGGTCCTGGCGATGCTGGCACGTCGCGCATTGGCAAGTATTTCGTCCAAAAGAGCTACGACATGATGTTCTTGCAGGAAGACTTCAACTACCACGAGGTGCTGAAAGTGTGGTTGGAGGACGACTACAAGCTCGATGAATGGACTGGCGACGTGGAGGTCGTGGACCATAGTATTGACTTCCTGCACCTGCAGAACCACCGTTTCGCCTGCGACGGTCTGATGGGCTGTTGGAAGAACGACCTGACAGTCACCCCCACCCCTCGCACGGCTTGGAAGGAGAACTTCGGCAAGTTCAGCCACGCCTTGGACGAATTGGTGACGAAGGGTTTCCGCCGTTATGAGGCCATCCTGCGTGGCGGTCAGGGCGTCGTAGTCTATAACATGCACATGGATGCCAGCGACGATGCTGACGTGGACGACGGCAACGACAAGAAGGACAAGGCGGCCCGCCTGGCTCAATGGATGCAGCTGAAGGAGGACATCTTGAGCAAGCTGGACTCGCGTCCTGTCATCATTGTAGGCGACGTCAACACCCTCTACAAGCGTGACGACGTGAAGAAGCAGTTCATTGACGCCATTGCTGAGACAGGTCGTGCCACCGTCTCCGATGTCTTCATCGAGTTAACGAAAGGCGGTAACTATCCTGAATACGACCCTGAAGCCAGGGTGAAGGACGAAGACCTTGAAGTGCTTGACGGCGAGATGCTCGACAAGATTCTCTACGTCAACCCAACTGCTGGTACACAGCTGAAGCCTATTTCCTTTAACGTCGACAAGGAAGGCTATATGTACGACGGCAAGCCCCTGGGCGACCACTATCCCCTGAGTGCGACTTTTGAGATTGCTGCCAGAACCAGCATCATCGACACGCTGCCCATTGACGCGGAGCATGCTTCAAGCGACAAAGAACTCTACGACCTCAGCGGCCGTAAGGTCAGCCAGCCGCATAGCGGACTCTATATTGAGCATCAAGGTGAGAAGACGAACAAGCGGGTCGTTAAGAATTAAAAAATTGAAGAATTGAAGTTCTTTAAAAAATTGAAGTTCTTTATGAAAAAGACAGCTATCATATTATTGGCACTCGTAGCCAGTGTGCTGACCTGTGCCGCAGAAGAGTACACCTATCATATTATTGCCGAGGCTGATACCACCATCAAGACCAAGGCTGGCGGCATAACACTCTATTCGCGCGAAGTCCGCCGTTACGTCTATGAATATCCCTCGAAGGATGCCGACGGTCAGCCAGTCACCATCAGCGGCGTCATCATCATCCCCGCTGAGATTGCCAAAGGAACGGCACCCTGCGACGGCATCATGCTCTTCAACCGTGCTACGTTGGGCGACCCTGAGGACGCTCCCTCGACAGGTAATACTGAACTGCTCAATGGACTCATCTCCAACCCGCTGAAGCCCAACTACATCCTCGTGATGAGCGACTTCGTGGGTTACGGCTCGTCTATAGACCACCCGTCGTTCTACCATAGTGGCGACGTCAATGCCCGCAACTCGCTCGACGGCTTGCTCGCCGCACAACAGCTCCTCGCAGACAAGGAGATATCTAAGGGCAAGTACCTGTTCAACCTCGGCTTCTCGCAGGGCGGTTCCGAGACCCTCTATGTGGCCAAGCTGCGCGACATGGAGTATAAGGACAAGGGCGTCACCTTCACCAAGACCTTTGCTGGTGGAGGTCCCACCGATTATGTCATTGCCTACAAGGAGTATGTCAACCGCGACTGGTGCGAGGACTGCAAGGATGTGGTGATGATGCTCATCTCCGCCGTCGAGAACCTTCATATGAACATCGACTACAAGGATTTATTCAAGGAGCCTCTGGCCACTGGTGCCAAGGAGTATGTCAAGACCAAGAAGAAGAGTACTCTCAGCGACTATGGCGTCAGCATGAGGGACTCGCTCCACAACCTCATCCAGCCTGCCTATATGGACTTGGAGTCCGAGCAGGCCAAGGCCTTCATGGCAGCATTGGACAAAATCAACCTGATGAACGGTTGGAAGCCTGACACCACCCAGCGTTACTTCATCGAGCACAGCCGTCACGACAACTACGTACCCATCCAGTGTGTTCGCGCCATCATCCCCTGGATGACGGAAAAGGGCTTTACGCCAAGTCTCGTTCCAGGCAAGACCAATCTCCAGACCAACACGCTGGTCTTCAAGCTCGACCACACCTTCTCGGCCATTGTTTGGCTCATCCAGACCGTCGCCGCCATCGAGGTTTGGCCCGTTCTCTACTACGAAGGCGAGCAGAACCGCTACTACCACAACGTGGTGAAGGACCTCAACGTCCTGAAGGTTCTCAAGACGTTGGAGAGCTGGGGCATCGACCTGCGCAAGATGATTAACATCCAACTCGCTCCACAGCGCGTCGAGTCACACCGTTCCAGCAGAGCTGGTATTCTGGCCATGCTCATGGACATGGTGCCTGGCATCAAGGACGCCCTGAGCAAGGTCGATCTGACACCAGAGGATGCTGAGGAAATGCTGGCAGACTCAGGTATCACATTTGAAGACGTCCTGTCAGTCGCTGCCTACCTCCTGTCCTCGCCAGAAGCCGTTGAGGCTACGACAGACAGCGTCATTCCCTACCTCCCGCTCAACGATAACGTAGAGGCTCCCCTCTATCTCATGCGTTACTACGAGCGCACGCTGGCTAACTGGCTCATCTTGGGCGGTTATGACGTGGAATACGACAAGTGGAGTAATTGAAGGATAAAAGAATAAAAAACAAAAATACTAATGTTTGGAAGAAGAAACTATGGATGCTCGCCGCCATCCTTACACTCTGCGGCGCAATGACGGCACAAGCCGCCGAGGTAGAGGTATCAGACCGCCTGGAAAATGACGTCAGGTCAGGCGAAGCCATTTACTATACGTTCAACTATCCGTCTGTCGATGCTGAGGGCAAGCCTGTGGTGCTCTCGTCACTACTCGTCGCATGAAACCCTGAGGAACCTAATGTGACTGACAGCATTGAGTCGGTACACATCTACAGCCACTTTACCATCACGGCAGACGACGAGTGCCCCACATCGGACTTGAATTTGAAGGAGCGCATACTGTTCATGACGCTTGTCAAGAGTAGTTACGGAACGGGATCTGACGAAAGCCAGAACTTCATTTCCCGTAGTATCATCATCGCTCCCGACTACGAGGGCTATGGCGTCACGAAGGATTTGGCACACCCCTATCTGGCACAGGAAGTGACAGCGCGTCAGATGACGGATGCCGTGGACTACGGACTGAAACTCTATCAGAAGCAAGTTGACGACAACCAGGCACTTCACCTCAAGAGCGACTGGCGCTCGTTCGGCTTCGGATTCTCACAGGGCGGAGCCGTAGCGCTGGCCGTACAGCGCCGCCTGGAGCAGCAGGGAATGGACAAAGAACTGCGCTATCGTGGCAGCATCGTTGGCGACGGTCCTTACGACCTCATCGCCACCATGCGCTACTACATGGAAGACGACGGTAACAGCTTCGACACGGAGACTGACCACCGCAAGGGAATCAATACCATGCCGATGTTTGTGCCAATGATTATACAAGGTATGCTGGACACGCACCCTGACATGAAGAGCCACAAGCTGGAGGACTATCTCTCACAGCAGTTCCTCGACACGGGCATCATGGAGTGGTTGAAGAGCAAGGAGTACAAGATCAACGGCATCCACGAGAAGTGGTACGAACAGTTGCAGGAGGGCTTTGAGGCCAACGGCCGCACCTACACCAAGGAGCAGATGGCCGAACTGTTCCAGTCGCCCCAGGAGGACCGCGTATGGGCTTACCTCAGCAAGCTCTTTACCAAACCATTCTACGACTATCTGTGCGATGCCTCCAACTTCGACGGTGTTCCTACTGAGAAGGGCGATGCCTGCAAGGACTTGCACCGTGCGCTGGCCGATAACGGCGTCGCCTCCGGATGGCAGCCCAAGCACCGCATCCAGTTCATCCATTCAAAAGGCGACATGGTGGTACCCTTCAGCAACTACCTGTCCTTCCGCGATGCCCACCCCGACGGAGAGGACGTCTGGTACAAGATTGACGACAGCGTCAGCCCCTCTGACCACATCGCTGTAGGTACAGAGTTCTTCCTACTCCTCTGCACCTTGGGCACCTACGGCGAGGTATTCCAGTGGCTCGACCAGGATCCGGCTGCAACAGGCATCGAAGACCTCGAAATCGCTCTGCAAGACAACACCCTCGGCAATGGAAGCTACAACGCTCGATTCTCCAACGCCTGGTACACCCTCGACGGCCGTCGCCTCAATGGCAAGCCCACACCCAAAGGACTGTACATCTACAACGGAAAGAATGACGTGTACTGAATAAGTTGACACTTTTGGAATCAAAAAAGTGTATCAGTATGCGACAACATGGAGAAATGACAGACGAGAAAAGACTTGCATTATTAGATGAATTCTTGTACTC
>JAEEVT010000125.1 GCA_016291005.1 Prevotella sp.
ACTGGGCTATCCTCGAAGTGTGCGACATCGAAGAGGTGGGCAACGACTATCACGTCTTCTTGACCGCTGCCGGAGGTATCAGCCCTACTGCTGCCCGTCTGGCCAAGCACGTCATTCTGGAGCTCAACTCGTTCCACAACCCCAACGCCAAGTTCATCCACGACGTTTACGAGCCCCTCGACCCTCCTTATCGCAAGGCTATTCCCATTGAGCATGTAGGCGACCGCATCGGTGTGCCCTATGTCTCTATCCCCAAGGAAAAGGTGGCTGGTGTCGTAGAGTGTAACATTCCCGATGAGGCTCGTGCCTTCAAGGATAGCGACCCCGTAACCGATAAGATTGGCTACCTCACCGCCGAATTCCTCGTCGAGGAGATGCACAAGGGTCGTATCCCCAAGGAGTTCCTCCCTCTGCAGAGCGGTGTGGGCTCAACGGCTAATGCCATCCTCGGTGCCCTGGGCCAGGACAAGCACGTGCCCGACTTCAATATCTATACCGAGGTGCTGCAGGATAGCGTCGTGGGTATGATGCTCAGCGGTCGTGTGAAGGATGCCTCCGCCTGCTCGCTCACCGTCTCTAACGAGTGCCTGTTGCAGGTTTACGACAATATGGACTATTTCAAGAACCACCTGACGCTGCGCCAGAGCGAGATTTCCAACTCGCCTGAAATCATCCGCCGCTTAGGTGTCATCGCCATCAATACCGCCATCGAGGCCGACCTCTATGGCAACGTCAACTCTACCCACATCAGCGGTACGAAGATGATGAACGGTATCGGCGGTTCGGGCGACTTCATCCGTAACGCGTACCTGTCTATATTTACATGCCCGTCGGTAGCCAAGGGTGGTGTCATCTCGTCCATCGTTCCCTTCGTCTCTCATCAGGACAGCTCGGAGCACGATGTCAACATCATCGTCACTGAGCAGGGTATTGCCGACCTTCGCGGCAAGGGCCCCATCCAGCGTGCAGAGTGCATCATCGAAAACTGTGCACACCCCGACTACAAGCAGCTGTTGTGGGACTACCTGAAGATTGCCAAGATGGGCCAGACCCGTCACAACCTGCCTGCCGCCTTCGCTATGCACGACACCCTGGCTCGCAAGGGCGACATGAAGCTCACCGACTTCGCAGAATACATCAAATAGGGAGCATTTCATTTTTAACCTAACAACCTACCATCGCAGCCTGAAACCCCGATAGACAAAGGGCTTAGCGATGGTAGGTTTGTTGTCGGAGACCTACCATCCAACCTAACATCGAACCTAACATGCATGTCTGAAGGGTATGCTCCGATTTCCTCGTCAGTCTTAATTAAGTTTAAAAAATAAACCTTTTAGTACCAAGTTTAAGAAATAAACCTTATCTTTGTGACACCAAACGCAAAATATTATATAATAAACCTATTACAAAGATGAATACTACTGACGAACTCCAAGTTATTGCCAACATACGTGGCAAAGTTATGAGTCGAAAAAGACCGACGGACGTTAACATGTTTTTGGTGTGGGGATATCCTACTGCCATTGTCCTTTTACTGGAATTTGCTGCTCTCATGGTCCTGCACCAGAATTGGTGCTCCTGGCTTTGGGTGGGCATTCCGCTGATTGGTGCACCACTGATGATCCACTATCAAAGGAAAGACTACGACCGCACTGGACATCGTACACTCTCTCAAAACATTGCCCTTCAGCTATGGCTCTTTATCGGTGGCGCCAGTGCCTTCACTGGTTTCTTCACGGGGTGCTCCGGCACTTTCGAAATATGTTACTGCACCTTTCAGGGACTGCTCATCGGCATGGGCTGTTTCCTTACGGGTGTCATCTCTCGCTTCCGTCCTATGATGGTCTGTGGCATCATCGGCAGTGCATTGTCCTTTGCCTCTCTCTTCATACAGGGTGACCTCTGGCCTTGGCAGCTGCTCGTCGCTGCCATTATTACCATCATCACCCTCATAATCCCAGGTCACTTACTCAAACAATATGTCAAGAACCATGAGCACGTTTAAGTTTGCCGTTATCAACCCGCTGCTCCACAACGAGCTGCGTCTGAAAATCATGGTAGCCCTCGACAGTCTCGAGAGCGCCAGTTTCATGTACCTCTGTCAAATCACTGATGCCACACGTGGCAACTTGAGCATACAAATCAAGACGCTTCACGAGGCAGGCTATCTACAGGTTGACAAGAGCGGTTCTGGTCCATCCTCCCTTAGCATCTGCCGTCTTACCCACAAGGGCATTGAAGCCCTTCATGCCTACGAGCAAGGCCTCCACCGCCTCTTCACCGAAAGCGTTCCTGCTGACAATGATGACCAGCAGCAAGCAGTTTAAGTTTACACCTTATCATATATATTATTATGGCTACCAATATTGACGACCTCAACGCGCAAATCCATACGGAAGTCACGGAGATGTACTGTGGTTCCATTGGTAAAACCATTTTTATCTCATGGGGCTACATCTCAGTTTTCTTCCTGATCTTGGAGTTTTTGGCCTTGATGATCTGGAACGACGACTGGTGCTACTTCCTATGGATTGGCATACCCGTTGTGGGTCTGTTGCAGGCTGCCGACGGCATTTTCATCCATAAGAATCGCAAGACGTTAGACTGGCAGAACACCACCGTGCTTTACACATGGGCGTTCATTGGCTTCACCTGCGGCATCAGCGGATTCATGACAGGCATTACTGGTCTGTTTACACCTTGTTTCCTCACCTTCGTAGGGCTGCTGTTCAGCATTGGAAGTTTCGTCACGGGTGCCCTGCTCCGTCTGCACAGTCATATCGTATGCGCCTTCATCGGTGCGGCGTTGTCGTTTCTGACCTTGCTCTTCCAGGGTGACCAATGGCCTTGGCAACTGGTGACCACAGCAGTTGTCGTTACCGTCTCGATGATTATCCCCGGCCACCTTTTTGATAGTAACGAGAACACCGAATAGATTAAAACAATAACTTATCATCAAACTAACTATGAGTATTACTACTAAACATTCTCTGGCGACGGTAGCGGGAGTGCTACTCCTCGCCTTGCTCGGCACCATAGGCGTTAGAGCAGAAGATGCGAAAATTATCGTATGGCTGAATGACGGCAACAAGAGTGAGGTACTCTTTGCCGACATGCCCGTGTTTGTGTATCAAGACGGCAACGTAACGATGAAGAGCAGCAAGACTGAACTGTCGTGGCCCATCGCGAACCTTCAAAAGTTGACGTTCGAGGACCTGACCACCGGCGACATCAAGGCAACAGGTCTCGACCTGCTCTCCGAACATTTCGATGTCTATGACCTCAATGGTAAACTGATACGCAAAGACGCGAAATCTCTCTCCGAACTCCCTCAGGGGACGTATGTCGTGAAGGACGGAAGTGTAACTATTAAAGTCGTACGCAAATGAAGAAGCTATATGTTTTAGCCTTACTGATGGTGCTCAGCATCACGGCTATGGCACAGACCATTATCGTAGAAGATAAAGACGGCAACCGCGTTCCCTACGATCCGGCCAAAATAACCAGTATAGAGTTCCAGGCCACACCGCCGGGATTTGTCATTAACAAGGATGGCGAGACCATCAATTTCACCTACGATGTGACAAAGAGCATTCTGGGTAATCCCAACCATGTGTTCGTCGATCCAGAGACCGTTAACGTGGATGGCGAAGGCAAGGAAATGGCTGTACAGGTGAAAGCGAACGTCGACTTCGATGTGACAACTTCTGCTTCTTGGGTTATCTTCGACTCTGAGGCCAAGGACGGCATTTGCTATGTCAAGGTAGCCATGAACCCCAGCGTTGATGAGCGAACGGGCACAGTGGTGCTGACTTCCAAGGACGGCACGCTCACCAGCACGCTGAATATTGTTCAGGCAGGCAAGGAAGACTCTCGCTACATCAGTGTCGATTGGGAGAAGGATAAGCTGGAGAGCTACGACCCCGAGACGGGCATAGCTAAGATAACCTTTGCCGAGGAAGTGCCCATCATGGGTGAGTACGACATCGTGATGGTGCCCGACGAGATGGGCACCCTGATGATTCGCATCATTGAGGAAGTGACAGAGGTAACAGGCAAGACCGTCACCCTGAACACAACGCAGGGCGACATGGGCAACCTGTTCCGCGACCAGGAAATCACCTTCGAATTAGGCGGCGATGGAACGGCCGGTTCCAGAAGAGTCTCGGGTTCCAAGCCTGTATTTAGTCCCGAGAAGGTGGAAATCCTGGAGGACGGCAAGTATGTGGAGGTATATAACGCCAACTCGCGTGCCCGCCGTGCGCCTTCCACCCAGGAACTGACGCTCGACTACGAAGACAGCGACATTATGCTGGAGTCGTGGGGCAACCTCACGTTCAAGATCCAAAAGGCCAAACTGGCCATGAAGTTCAAAGGCACCCTGGAATTCTCCTTCGAGAGAAGACCGTGGTACAAGGTGTGGAAGGGCCACACCACCAAGGCCAGCGTCCTGCTGGAAGGCGACTCCGAGGGCGAGACCGTATTGGATATAAGCTGCAGAACCCCGAATGAGATGTCTGGCAATGCAATACTGAAACCCGACGAAATGATGAGATTGAAAACCGGTGTCGTACAGCGGAGATATACCTTCAATGTGGAGGGCGTTCCCGTGCAGGTTGTCCTGGATGGCGAAGTAAGGTGTAACCATGGCTACCAGTGCCTTGGTCTGGGAGATGCCGTCGGAGGACACAAGTATTCCAAACACTTCAAGTACGGTCTTACGTGCGTTGACGATAATTTAGATGGGGATTTCATTTATGAAGAAAAGCCGACTTTTAATCTCATCTATCCCGAGGAAAACATCGGAAGCGATGAGTACAAAAACAGCCAGTGCCGAGGAAGAGCCACAGTTATACCCTACTTCAAGATCAATTTCTATGGCCAGTATTGCCGCACTGATATTTGTCCGGCAGAATGGACGTATGTGAATCCGAGGTCGTGGCTGCCGTATCCCGATGAGGCCCCCGATGATATTGCACGCCGGTCAATGGTCGAACGTTGGGCTAGTACATTTATCTATATGGGTAGTGTACCCGGATGGCTGTTAGATCATTCGGCTGGCGAGAGTTTCGATAGCGGTGATCACACACAGATTCTGTTTTACAATCCATGGGATTTCACCTTAGAGACCCCATCACGCGACCTGATGCAGGACGACGAGCAGGATATTGAGATTACCGCGTTCCACTACGACTATACCACCAATGAGCAACTCACCAGCATTGGAGCACTGGTTGCATTCGAGATAGAAGGTTCGGCATCTGGCGACAAGAAGCTACTGCTGAAGTACACCGATGAAAACGGCAAGGCCAAGGTGACATTCAAGAAAGGCGAACCTTCAGTAGAAAGGGTTAATATCAAACTGTGCAAGTCGGCGGTTGATAGTAAAGAGTATGGAAGATTCGTCGAAAAGAAATGGACTTCCAAGCTGCTGAAGTACAACATCCAGTGTCTGAATCCCTCGCAGGAGGTAGAGAAGGGTGCTGAAGCTGTGCCCGTTCACTTCTTGCTGCAGAAGACAGAAGGAAATGATTTATCAGCATGGGCTCACAAACGAGTGGAATTCGTCGCCACCAACGGCACTGTAACACCCACCATTAACTATACCGACGAGAATGGTCTTATAACGGCTTACTTCACACCTACGAATAGTGCTCCCGAGGGCGAGGTATTAGCCATCGTTACCGAGGAGGGCAATAAGAAAAACTGGGAAGGCCGCGCCACCGGCAAGATTATCATCAAAGGCGGTGGTGGCGGTGGCGGAGGCGGCGGTGACGTCTTCGACAAGGCGAAGAAGCTGGACGACAACGTATACGTTGTGAGCGACAAGGATGGCAACGAGTCAACGCGCGGACTGCTGCAGGATTGGTCACAGTGGAACAGAGGTAAGGCCGGTTGCGACGGCGAGACGAGGGTGATTAAGATTAGCCTCGAGGATGGCAAAACCGATCCGGCAACAGGTAGCGTGGAAACGCAGGGCGGCGGCTACTTCGAGATTCCTATCGACAAGTTCGGTGAACCCATGCAGCTGCTCCTTGACTATCTCTCGAACTACGGAGCAATACAAGGCAGTTTCTTCACCTTCAAGAATCCAGATGAAGGCTACTCCAGCAGCAACTATCTCAACCTGAAGTTCGGCTGCGGCGACATGCACAACCTGAAGTCAGGCACGGTTCAGTTGCAGAAAAAGGGCGGTTCGGCCAATGCCCGTGCGCTGGCTCCGCGCCGCGCACTGGAGGAGGACTACTCCGGTGAGTTGGAACTCGTGTTCGCCTTCACCTTCACCAACTATATCTTTGAGAATGGCGAAGAAACAGAAGACGGTGAGTTCACCGTTTACGGCAAGGCCGTGGTAAATGAGAATACTCCCAAGATTACTTACTTCAAGCTGGAGCCTGAGAGCGGTTTCGTAGGTATTGGAAAGTCTGTGGAGGTCAACGTGAAGGAGTATTACGACGAGGATGCCGTATGGAACTGGGACGACGTCGAAATGGTGGCTTCGTATGTGGATTACTCAAACTACGAGACTGACGAGGGCTACTTCTTGTGGGATCCCGCCACGCATAGCCTCACCTCGCTGAAGACAAACAACAACGAGAGCGTCTATGTACGCTTCCGTCTCAAGAGCAATCCCGAGCTGACATCGTACTTCACAATTAGGACAGGCGACGGCTGGCCTTATACGGCGTTCACCATCAGCCCTGTCGAGCAGACGGTGGAACGTGCATACACCTGCCAGTTCAATGTGGAAAGCTGGGAGCCTGCTGACATCGGATGGGATCCCTACGCCATTGAGATAGATCCAGCCACCAATCCTGGTGCATACAACAAGTACTTCATCTATGAGCCGAGCTTCCCAAGGCTCAAATGCTCATACGCCGCCCAGCCAGGCACCTACAATGTTCGCATGCGCCTGATGAGCGACCACAGCGTCGGCTTCACGATGAAGATTACCGTCACGGAATAACTCCGTTCTGGGGAGCATTTCGATTTTGACCTAACAACCTACCATCGCAGCCTGGAATGCCGATAAACAAAGGGCTTAGCGATGGTAGGTCTGTTGTCGGAGACCTACCATCCAACCTAACATCGAACCTAACATGACTCTGGAATCCATGTTCAGGACATTAGGAAAAAGCAAGAACGTCGTGGAGACGTTGTAGTAAAATAAAGTAGGATTTCTTTGGGATATAGAAAATTATTCGTATATTTGCAGCACTTAAGAAGAATGACTATGGAACGAAGCCAGATGATAAACCATATCAAGCAGACCGCTGCACGCGTATTGCCCAAAGGCAGTACGCTGTATCTCTACGGTTCAAGGGCACGCGGCGATTACAACAGCGATTCTGACTGGGACTTGCTGTTGCTGCTTGACAAACCTAGGCTTGAACTTGGTGATTTCGATAAGTATTCCTATCCTTTTGTCCTGATGGGTTGGGATTTGGGTGCGGACATCCGCCCTCATGCCTACACAAAGGATGAGTGGTTCAATGGTTCGCATGCGCTTTTTTACTATAATGTTGAAGCAGAAAAGGAGGTTCTATATGAGTCTTAGTGAGAACGAACGCCGCATCATTGTCAATCGTGAGTTGGAAAAGTCAGAAAGGACATTTGAAGACGTAGTCTTCTGTGCCAAGGAAGGCAAATGGGAGGCAGCAGCAAACCGTCTCTATTACGCATTATTCCATGCTATGGCAGCATTGCTCATCAACGACGGGCATCATGTAAAAAGTCATCGAGGTATTCTTGCTATGTTTGGGGAGCACTATGTGAGAACTGAGATTTTTTCCAAGAAGGACGGATCATTGCTTTCTGAACTGGTTATAATGCGCGACAATGCTGACTACAATTGTTTTTTCGAAGCAGATGAGGAAAAGTTGACTCCTTTTATTGAGCCAGCTAGAGAACTTATCGAAAAGATACGGCAATATATCACAAATTGCTAATCTTTTCACAAATAATGTTAACGCCATGCAGTCTTTTTGACGTTTGGTTATCATAATAGAAAAGAATAAAGTTTTTTGATTATTCTCAAAAAAATTCGTACTTTTGCATCGATTATAATAAACGAATCATTATGAAGAATTATTTTGTCAAGTTATGGATATCCGTTATGATGACGACAGTACCGACATCTATACAGGCCGACGTGGAGATTTCCGAGGCGAATTTCCCTGATGCGGGATTTCGTGCATTAGTGATGAACCTTCCCGGTGGGGAGGACGGCGTGCTGACGGACGAGGAGATAGGCAAGATAGAAGAGATTTTCATTATATGGCCTGACAGATTTAGCAGTCTGAAAGGTATAGGATATCTGAAGGAACTTCGCAAACTTTCTTTTTATGGTTCGGAAATAACAGAGCTTGACCTTTCTGGAAACACAAAACTGGAACTGGTCGTCATGGAAGGGAACCCGATAGCGTCACTCAATGTTTCTGGGCTGACTTCCCTCAAGACCCTGCAATGTACTACGGGTAACCTGACAACCTTGGACGTGTCTGGCTGTGTAGCCTTGGAAGCACTTGACGTATCCCGCAATGTGCTTTCAAAATTAGATTTGTCAAGCTGTAATGCGCTACAGTTCCTTACTTGCTGGGAAAATCATCTGGAGGAACTCATCCTGCCTCAAAACGGAAAGCTTATATCCCTTGGCTGTACCAGTAACTGGCTTAAAGCCTTGGATGTAAGAGGTTACCCCAATTTGGTCAGTCTTCATTGTTCAGGGAATAAACTCACCGTACTTGACGTGTCAGCGAATAAGAAACTTACAGAGTTGGACTGTAGCTGTAACCAGCTGGCTGCGCTTGACGTCAGCAACAATAAGGAACTGAACTCGCTTATCTGCACCAATAATCCGTTAGGTTCCCTCTCTCTCACAAATAATGCCTGGTTAAAGGAGCTTAGCTGTAATTCATGCCAACTTACGGAACTCAATCTTTCAAGGTGTAAGGCCTTATGTCACTTAGGATGTAGTGACAATAGCCTGACGAGACTCGACCTGTCACGGAATACGGCTCTTGACTATGTCACCGTACACAATAATTTGCTGACGGAACTTGACGTGTCAGCCAGCACAGTATTGACGGAGTTGAACTGCAGTCACAACAAGCTGACGTCGCTCGACTTCACTGGACTTCAGAAGATGTGCCAACTGACGTGTTACCACAATACCATTGACGAGGAACACATGTCATCTCTTGTGAACTCGCTGCCGCAGGTGCGGAAAGACTATGGTCGCGGTCGCGGCATTATCTACGTCGTCTCGCCCGACGCATCTGAGCAGAACGTCTGTACTAAACAGCAGGTCGGCATCCTGAAGGACAAGAACTGGGAGGTTTACACTGAAGGCACACATCCATACGAGGGCAGCGAAGGAACCGACGTCACCTCTCCCAGGGTTCCAGCCAACGGGCAAGCCGCACCTTGTTATACGCTTGACGGTCGCCGCTTAACAGGTTCACCCAATAAGGGCATCTACATCCAAAATGGCAAGAAAGTCGTAATAAAAAGAGAATAGTCAAAGTTAATTCTTGTTACCAACGCCCTGCTCCTCACGCCCCAGCGCTGGCAATTTCCTTATCATACTGCTGTTCAGTCAGTGGCATAGTGGGACTTATTGGAACTGCGCCATGATTTGCAAGATAGTTCTTTTAACAGGTGCAAAATTAAACAATTATCGGGAAGAGGAGGTACAAGGGATTTGAAAAAACGTGCAGACAATTAGAGGTTATTTTCTGTATGTTGTTTATAATATAATTTTAAGTTGCAAAAAAATCCTCCATCCTCCCGCCATCGCCATAAGTGACTGTAAATGAATCTTTTGATGCTGGAGGATGATGGCTGGAGGATGGAGGATAATCCTCAAAAACGCCCCAAATCGAGTAAGCGTATCCGCTTTGACGCCTTGTCGTTTATCGTTTCTTCCATCTGTCAGGCAATAGTTCTCTGTATTCCTGTATGTCTATTGGTTTCTTT
>JAEEVT010000126.1 GCA_016291005.1 Prevotella sp.
TTTCAAGCTGCGTCGTGCGTCCATAACCTATATGCCCTTATTTGCTCCACGGCCCTCACTTCGTCACATTTCGTTAACGGCCGTTGCGCTGCTTCTTCATTTCCTCGGCCTGCTTCTGCATAGCCTCTAAGCGGGCGGCAAGGCCCGACTGCTTCTTGGGATTGTTCTTGTTGGCGCGGTAGTTGGCCTCAAGAATGGCCAGGAGCTTCGCGTCGTCGGTGGTCTTGCGGAGGGTCCACATGATGACTGCTGAGAGGAGCAGTGAGATGAAGTAGTAGAAGTTCAGACCGCTGGAGTAGTCGTTGAAGATGAAGAAGAACATCAGCGGCATGATATACATCATCCATTGCATCATCTTCATCTGTTCTGCCTGCTGGCCTACCATCTGGTCCTTCTGCTGTTGCATGGAGAAGAAGGTGTAGAGCAGCTGTGCGCCACAGAAGAGAATACAGGTGAGCGAGAGGTGGTCGCCGATGCCCCAGATGTGCTTGCCCCACTCGATGATGGGGTCGTAGGTGGAGAGGTCGGCCATCCAGAGGAAGCTCTCGCCGCGCAGCTGTATGGCGTTGGGTACGAAGAAGAACATGGCGAGCCAGATGGGCATCTGGATGAGCATGGGCAGACAGCCGGAGAGCGGCGAGACGCCGTACTTGGAGTAGAGCGACATCATCTCCTGTTGCTTCTTCATCTGGTCTTCGGGCTTATCATATTGCTTGGTGGCCTCCTCGAACTTGGGCTTCAGCACACGCATTTTGGCGCTGGACATGTAGCTCTTTTTGACCATTGGGAAGGTAATGGCTTTCAGCAACAGGGTAATGAGAATCAATACGATACCCATGTTCAGGCCGAAGCCGGTGAGCCAGTCGAAGACGTATAGCGTGAACCAACGGTTAATCCAGCGCAGGAGCCACCAGCCGAGGTCGACGAGTTGCTCGAGGTCGAGGTCTTTGCCAAACTGGCTCTGCTGTTCTACGTCCTTGATGAGTCGGAAGTTGTTGGGACCGATATACATCTCGAACTCTGTCGGTTTCTGACCCGTAGGGTCGAAGGCGGTCTTCATGTGGGCGTCGAAGTGCTTCAGGTAGCCTGAGCCTTTCTCGTCCATCGTACTGGTGAGCTGGGCACCAGCGGCGAAGTTGTCCTTCGAGATGAGGGCTACGGAGAAGAACTGGTTGCGGAAGGCTATCCAGTCCGTCTGCTCCTCAGTCTCTTCCTGCTTGTCGCTGCTCTCGCTGAGCTTGTCAGTACTGCCGCTCTGACTCTCCTTATAATATATAGAGGTGTAGCGGTTCTCAAAAGAAAAGCCCTTCTCCTGCTGACGGCAATGGTCTGTCCAGGCTATCTCCATCTCCTTGTACGACGGAGCGAAGACGTTGGCCAGACCCTTGCTCTCGACGGTCATTGACAGCAGGTAGTCCTTGCCCAGACTGTAGCGCAGCGAGAGTTCGCCGCCGTTCTGAGCCTTGGCAGTCAGCGTGACGCTGTTGTCAGTCTGCTCGGAGGGAGTGAAGTAGAGGTCGCTGGTCACGATGTTGTCCTGCTTGCCAGCGAGCATGAAGACCAGGTTCTGGTCTTGCTCGTCGAACAGCGTGACGTTGTCAGTGCCGTCGATGCTCTTGAAGTCCTTGATGACAGCCTTGCGGATGACGCCGCCCTTGGTGTCAAGCGTCAACTCCAGCTTGTCGTTCTTCAGCGTCACCTTCTCCGAATTACCGCTGAGGGCGGAGAAGAAGAGTGCGGTGGTGTCGGCGGCAACCGTATTGCCAGCGACGGAATCTGCCGCTGTACCCTGCTTCTTGGCAGCAAGGGCGGCGGCCTTCTCGGCCTTAGCGGCCTGTTCCTTCTGGACAGCGGCGATGCTGTCCTGTTTGCGTGCGGCTTCAATCTGCTCTGCCGACGGCTGGTTCCACCAACTGAAACCTATCAGCACAACGGCAATCAGCACGAAACCGATAATGGTGTCTTTATTCATTATTGTCGTTTTTTTGTGTTCTAACTACATTTGAAGGTGCAAAGGTACGAAAAAAAGTAAAAAGGTAAAGAAGTAAAAAGGTAAAAAGTGAAAAAAAACAAGTAAAAAGGTAAATTTTACTCATTTTTTTGTAACTTTGCAGACAGTTATGAAGAAGAAAATCATTTTTATCGCAATGTTGGCTGTGCTGATGGCCACAGGAGCATCGGCACAGCGTAAGGGAGTAAGAAACGCTAAGCAGCAGTCTGCTCAGCTGGTAAAGGACTATATGGACTCGCTGACCGTCCTGCGGCAGCAGCTGGATTCCATACAGCACGTCAACGACTCGCTGAAGACAGAGTCTTCTGACGGACGGTTCTTCAGACTGTTCGCACCGCTGACGTACTACCATTCAGGCATCCACAAGTCGCTGACGCTGGCCCCTGAGGACACCAGTTTAGTGGCTGATGCCATCGATGACGCCCTGATAGGACTCTATCTGAAGCGTCCTGAACTGGTAAAGGGCTATGAGAGCGAGCTGCAGGCCATCGGCTCCCTGCGCGAGGACGTCAACCAGGAGGTGAAGCAACAGGCCGACCTGGCCGAAAAGGTGGCGCCTGCACCTGACGAGCCAGAAGCACCAGCACCCGTTGCCGTCGTCGTCACGAAGCCGAACTTCTGGAAGTTCAAGTTCGACGGCTCCCTGCAGTTCATGCAGAACTACTTCTCCGACAACTGGTATAAGGGCGGTGAGAGTAACTATGCCGCCGTAGGTGCCGCCACGTTCGAACTGAACTACAACGACAAGGACCGCGTGACCTTCGACAACAAGCTGGAGACGAAGCTCGGTTTCCAGACTTCGCGCACAGATACCGTTCACAAGTTCAAGACCAACAACGACCTGCTGCGTCTCACCAGCAAACTGGGTCTGCAGGCACATAAGAAGTGGTACTATACCCTCCAGGTGCTGGCCTACACCCAGTTCGCACGAGGCTTCAAGGCCAACGACGAGTTTGTCTATTCAGACTTCATGTCACCCTTCAAGCTCAACGTCGGTATCGGTATGGAGTACAAGGTGGAGGCCCTGAACAAGAAGCTGACGGGTAGCTTGAACTTCCTGCCGCTGTCGTACAACTTCACCTATGTTGACCGCCTCCTGTTAGCCACGCGCAACGGCATCGACGAAGGCAAGCACTCACGCTCCGACTTCGGTTCGCAGTTTACCGCCGACCTGAAGTGGCAGATGTCCGACGTAGTCACTTGGAAGACGCGCTTCTACGCCAACACCACCTACCACAGCGCCCTGATAGAGTGGGAAAACCAGTTCGAGCTGAAAGTGTCGAAATACATCTCAGCCAACCTCTTCCTCTATCCCCGCTTCGACGACTCCAACCTGCGTGACGGCGATCTCGGCTATTTCCAGTTCCAAGAGTGGAGCAGCCTCGGCCTCGCATACACGTTCTAAACAAGTCATATTGGCAAGGAATCACGGCACTTTCCTTCAGAAATCACGGTGATAATTGCAAGAAATCACGGCAATAATTGCAAGAAATCACGGCAACTTCTGAAGGAAATCATGGTGATTTCTGAAGGTTTTCTACGTAGTTTCTGAAGGAAAAGTACTGGAAAAGTCGACCCTATGTCTTTGGGTTGTCTTGCAATAATAATGAACAAAGCTACAGAACGCACTGAGGATACCTCTGTGTTACAAAAAAAACAACGAGGATGCTGTATAGACTCTTTCTACTGCTCTTGACGACAGCTGTTGGTGCTCCGATCCTGGCGAATGGGGGGGATGCATCTTGCCCTATCATACATATTACACCTCAGCGTTTGCCTGACCTGAACATACCTCGTGAGGGACATGCCGTATTCTGTGCGGGTGGCGAGCTCGTGGTGGCAGGAGGCCATACCAACGGCTTCGTTCCTACAGCCACGGCGGAATACCTAAGGGATGGCGAGTGGCATCAGCTGCCGATGACCTATACCCACGACCACGGTACGGCGTTGGTATTGCGTTCTGGGCAGGTCTTATTGGCTGGAGGCAGCAAGGAGGAAATGGGTGTGGGTCAGACCTTCGGTGTGGAGATGTACAATCCGGCGAACCATTCATTCACTGGCTTTGGCTGCTTAGACCAGAAGAGGACACTGGCATCAGCTATTGAGCTGGACAGCGGACGGGTTCTCATCACTGGCAACTGGTATGCTGACGATGTCGTTGAGATGTTCGACGGGCAGAAATTCTTTACTCTTGTCAAGTCTGTTTCGGTAGGGCGCGTCGTTCCCTACCTCTTCCGGACATCGCAGGATGATGTGCTCATAGTGGGCGACCGTGACACCCGTGATCACCTGGCTGACACCATTGTTGTCGACCGTCTGTATGGTGAACCGTTCACCGTGCCGCTGCTTCAGCAGTGGAAACCGCTGACATATAACGCCCCGACAACGGCAGATGCCGGTTTCATTGGTGACGAGACGCAGGGACGCTATACCTATCTTATGGTCGTAAAGAACTTTGAGCGTACCCGTGAGAAGCCCGAACTGAAAGGTCAGCCGGCTGGACAGATGGCCGTCGTGATGGTCGAGGACACCGTCTTCACTATGTTGCCAACCGTCTGTCCCATACCCATGATGAGCCCGTTAGGTTCTGGCCCCATTATCTATGACAGAGGATACATCGTGGCCGACCGCCAGGCAAAGCAAGCCTATCTCTGTGGTGTCGACAAGGACAAACGGCTCTACGTGGTCAGCATCGGCTACACCAAGCGGCCTGCCCCTTTAACACTCTACTATACCGATCCGCTTCCCGACTGCGGGTTTTATGTTCCCGTGTTGACGCCGCAGGGCAACGTGGCCATCATTGGCGGCAGTTCGAAGACCGACTACGACTCCGACAACTTCACCCCTACGGCCTCAGCCTGGCTTATTCCTTTAGGCCAGCAAGACGACGTGATTTCGGCTGCCAACCGTTGGCCAGTCAGCCTACTATGGTGGTTGCTAGCTGTTGCCGCCGTGCTGATGGTCGGTGTGTGGGTTATTATCCATAGGAGGAACACAAAGGCTGTTCATCCTGCCCAACAGGCTGAGTGTGTGGATAATCGTGAAGAACCGTCTGAGATAGAAGCCGATAATAATAGGAATGAGGAGCTGCTGAACCACATCTGCCAGCTGATTGACGAGCAGCAGCTCTTTCGTAACAGCGAGCTGAAGGTGACTGACGTGGCTGCCGCAATGGGTACTAACAGCCGCTATGTCACCGACTGTATCAGGGCGTGTCGCGGCATAACCTTTACGCAGTTCGTCAATGAATATCGTGTCGGCTACGTGCAGCAGATCCTGCGCCAACATCCCGATATGAAAGTCTTCGAAGCATACACCCAGGCCGGCTTCACCAGCGAGCGCTCCTTCTTCCGCATCTTCAAAGACGTTACCGGCATGACCACTACCGAATGGATGAGCCAATTTGGCCAAACAGGCGAATGAATTCTGGTCAAACGGGTGAATGAGAAAACCATTTCCCCCCTCAAATCGACTGCCAAAATAGGTTTTGGCAGTCGATTTTCCGTATTTGGCAGTACTCTTTCGTGGGTATTGTCTATATTTGCACAATAAATTTAGTTATGTGAATTAATCAAACGGATAATTAACAATAGAAACAATAACATTATGAACAGAACAAAACGACTGCTTATTTCAATGCTTACCCTGCTCTGCTGTTGTACGGGGGCATGGGCGCTTGACCAAGATGGTGAGGGCTATTACCTCATCGGCTCTGTACAGGATTGGAAAGATTTTGCAACCTTAGTACAAACCACACCAACGGCCAATGCCAGGATGACAGCTGACGTTGACCTCGGCGATGACCAGACGATGATAGGAACTTCAACTCCTTATCAAGGAACATTTGACGGAAAAGGCCATACTTTGACAATCAATTATACAGTCAGTTCACCATTCCGTAACATTAGTAATGCTACCATAAAGAATATACATGTTGCAGGTACAATTGATAGTTCAACTAGTCAATCTGCGCCTATTGGCATATGTAGGGGATCATGCACTGTCGAAAACTTGTGGAGTTCACTTACTGTAACAGCCTGGGCTTCTGGCTGGCAAGAAGCAGCTGGAATTGTTGGTTTGGTTGATAATGGCAATTTAACCATGAACGACTGTCTCTTCTCGGGTTCCATTACCACCTCAAGTGAATACAATGGGTGTTTTGTTGGATACATCCACCAGTATGGCAGCGCTACCATTAAAAACTGCCTCTCTATTGGAACGTTCAACTATTCTAATGTCGGTTCTGATTTTAGGGGCACTCACATCAACTGCTATGTAAAACAATTCCCAGTAACTTATCCTGTTGGTGTAACGAAGGCCACTGATGAAACTCTTGCCGACGGCTCTATTGCCTACAAGTTGCAAGCCGACCGTGAAGATTTGGTTTGGGGACAGCTTATCGGCTCAGATACTAAGCCAGTGCAGACCAACGACGAGGGCTACCGCGTCTATAGAAGTATTAATGGTGGTTATACCAACGATCCTACTCAGGCTTTTGATGGTATACAACAGGATGCAGCGGACGGCTATTACCTCATCGGATCAATAGGGGACTGGTGGGAATTTGCCGATATAGTAGAGACAACACCGACGGCCAATGCCAAGATGACGGAAGACATCGACCTTGGCGACAACCAGAAAGTGGTTGGTTATTCTTCCTATTTCAAGGGAATCTTCGATGGTCAGGGCCACACTATAACGGTAAATTTGAATACTACGAAGAATACCTATGGACTGTTCTGTAGAATCAATGGAGCAACCATTAAGAATCTGCGTGTGGCAGGAACGATAAACACCTCAACCTACTCTTATATAGGCGGCATAGTAGGTTTATCATATCAGACTAACACCATCACTAACTGCAGGTCGAGCGTCACTTTGAATGCTTCATTACCAGGACAAGGCCATCATGGTGGACTGGTTGGGTATCATAATGGGACACTCAACATCAGTGAATGTATTTTCGACGGCGTATTTGAAGGGAAAAATACCTCTGGGTGGGGTGGACTGGTCGGATATAAATATGCTGGCGCCGTAAATATTAACAATTGCCTATTTAATCCAGCCGGACTCAATTGTTCTGATGGTTATTCTGCCACGTTCTCAGGCAATGGCGGAACAGTTACTAACAGCTTTTACACGCAAACATTGACTGGTTACCAAAGTATTACTCAAGGAACACAAGCCACTGCCGAGGAACTTGCCGAAGGCTCTATTGCCTTCAAGTTGCAAAACTACCGTGAAGATTTGGTCTGGGGACAGCTTATCGGCACAGATTTAGCGCCAGTGCTAACAGACGACGAGAGTTACCGTGTCTATAGAAGAAGTAAAGACGGTGGTTATACCAACGACCCGACTGAGTACGAAGACGTTTTACCGCATGATGTAGATGGCTATTACCTCATCAGCTCGGCTGCTGACTGTATAGCTTTTGCGAATGCCATCAACGACGGAATGATAGCCCCCACTTCAAATGCTAAACTGACGACAAACATTGACCTTGCTGGTGATGCAAACAACCAATGGACGCCTATTGGGACAGAAACCAACATATACAACGGGACTTTCGATGGCCAAGGGTTCACCATCAAGAATCTCTATTACAAGCAAATAGTTCCGAATGTTGGATTATTTGGTGTTGCTAACAGTAGCGCATATATCAAGAATGTACGTGTGGAGGGGTTTATCGACAACTCGATTGATGGCAACGGTGATGGAAGCGCCGTGTCCTCTGCCTTTACTGGAGGAATCATTGGTCGGAGCTATGGAGCCACAGTATTGAACTGCTCATTCTCGGGAAATATTATTTCCCACGACAAGGTCGGAGGCATTGTCGGTTATGGTTCAGCCACCATAGTGAATTGCTATAATGAGGGTACGGTGACATTTACCAATGTGATGAATGGCCCGTATTATGGCTCGAATAGCCAGTACTATTATGGCTCGCATGGCGGAGGCATTCTCGGATATGGTGGAACGTATAATCCATCAAAGTTGAATAATTGTTATGATGTGGGAAGGATTACCAATAATGGCCATAATATGACTATTAACATTGGGGCGATCTCTGGCTATAGTGGGGAGGCGTATTACGATTTTAACAACTGCTATTCCCTTTATTCATGTGTTTACGATAAAATAGAGCGACCCTACAATAATGGTGGTTACGGCTATGCCGGCACGGTAATGAGCGCGGACGAGATGAAGGCCGAGGCTTTCGTTACGACACTGAACACGAATGTTGCATCTCTGCGAGCTGACTATCCCGACATCTGCGAATGGACGTTGAATAGCAATGGCTATCCTGTACATGCTAATAGAAAGATAATGTATAAGGTTCCATCGTCAGGCATTGGTACATTCAGCAATGCATATAATTTCACCGTGCCAGAAGGTCTGACGGCGCACTACTGTAAGACGTACGATACAGAGGAGAGCACCATCAGTGTCGTGAGCATCAACGGAGCAGTGCCTGCCAATACGGGCGTGGTGTTGAAGGGAACGCCTGGCGAGACTTACACGCTGACGGGAACGAACAGCGAGGCAGCAGCGATAACGGACAATGCCCTCGTGGCTGTCGTGGAGGCAACACACGTGAACCAGATAGATGGTGACTACACCAACTTCATGATGTCGGGCGGTAAGTTCATCAAGATTGAGGCAAGCGATGACCCCGAAGTTAAGATGCCTGCCAATAGGGCTTACTTGCATATTCTGACAAGCGAACTGCCTAACCAGTCTCGAAGCATCACTCTCTGCTGGGACAACGAGACTACGGGCATTCAGGCAATTCGCGATTCACGGACGGCGGTTGAAGGCTATTACAACCTCACCGGACAGCGCGTGGATCGTCCCACAAAGGGCTTGTATATCGTGAATGGTAAGAAGATAGTCATCAAATAACGAAAGGAGAACCAAACTATGAAGAAAAAATATATGAGACCCTACATGCGGGTGAGTGACATACTCCCGGTGACGATACTGAGCAGCAGTCCGATAGAAGTTGATCCCAATACCACCGGCGACCAGAGTGGAGCCGAGGGGCGCCGGTACTATGGCGTATGGGAAGACGAAGATGACGACTACTATGAGGAATAAAAGCAATACGGAGCTTTGTCCCTTCGCCACACAGGCTTACGTGAGTGCACAGCAGAACTGACCCTGCTGTGCACGACGTTTGCTCCCATGTCTTTCGACGAGACGGGCTATTCGCTTACCGACCCGTTGTTTGAAATCTGGTTTAAGCGCACGATGATGTAAATTTCGCCTCTTTGACCCCTATTTTATGAAAATCGACTGCCAATGCGTTTTGGCAGTCGATTTTTTATGTTGTTTTGGGCTTTTTTGAGGATTATCCTCCATCTTCCATCAATCATCCTCCATCCGTAATGTATTTGCTGAAAGCAAGTTACACTAAAAGCTGGAGGATGGAGGATATTTTAGCAAATTAAAATTTTCTTGTTTCCTGCGATTCGCAATCAGTACCACATTCCCTTACTTTTTAATCTTTGACGTGTACTGAATAAGTTGACACTTTTGGAATCAAAAAAGTGTATCAGTATGCGACAACATGGAGAAATGACA